>CAXUBO010000143.1:4597-10696 GCA_964249345.1 uncultured Armatimonadales bacterium
GCGGCGAAGCCTCTTTCCGTCACTGTCGTGCTGCCGCTGAGTCATCAAGCGGACCTCAACGCCTTTTTGCAGCATGTTTACAAGCCGGGCGACCCGCTCTACGGCCACTACCTGAAGCCGGGCGAGTTTGCCGCAAAGTATGGCCCGGCCCCGGCGGATGCCGCCGCCGTGAAGGTGTTCGCGTCCGCGCATGGCTTGGCGGTCAGCAGCGTTTCCCGCAGCGCGTTTGTGTACCACCTGTCCGCACCTGCCGCAACGCTGGCCTCGGCGTTCCGCGTCAATCTGCTGTCGTATGCCCGCGCGGACGGCACGACGTTCCACCGGCCAAGCGCAAGGCCCGTCCTCGGCCCGCAGCTTGCCGGGCATATTTTAGGCGTCTTTGGCCTGGACAACTCGCCCCGGCTGACCACAAACTTCCAAAAAACGCCGCATTCCGGGTTCCAGTACGCCCCCGGCAAAAAACCGCCGGTCCCGACTGCGCTTCATCCCAAGCCGGCAGATGCGCCCGACCCGAACAACCCTTTAGTCGGCGGCTACTCGCTGGACCCGGAAAACATCCGCGCCGTGTACGACCTGCCGCCCGGCGGCGCATCCGGCAAAGGGCAGTCCCTGGGCCTGCTGGAACTGGACGGCTGGTATCCCGGCGATATTACGCAGTACGAAAAGGCGTTTGGCCTGCCGCATCTCAAGCCGACTCTGCGCTCCGTGGACGGCGGCACCGGCCTGCCGACCGACAACGGCATCACGCCGGAAGTCACGCTGGACATTGACATGGCGCTGGCGCTGGCCCCGAACCTAGACAGCATTGTGGTTTACCAGGCTCCGCCCATCTCGGATTTCCTCCCTGCCGAAGAAGACATCTTGGATGCCGTCGCGGACGATGACGCGGTCAGCGTCCTGAGCATTTCCTACGGGGAAGCAGATTTGGATGTCGCCGGCTCCTTTGAAGGGCCGGGGTACGCCGCAGGCATCCAGCAGGCTTTGACCCAGATGGCCGCGCAGGGGCAGACCGCCTGCATCGCCGCCGGGGATGCAGGCGCGTACACCGATGAGTTCCTGTACCCGACGCCGAGCCTCAGCTCCTTCGGCGACCAGCCGGGGGCGCTGTCGGTCGGCGGCACGTTCCTGTATACCAGCCTGGACGAGACCTACAACGGTGAATCGTCGTGGGCTGCCCCTTACGACCAGGGCCGAGGCCCCATTGGGACCGGCGGCGGCGGCGGCGTCAGCACGTTCTGGGCAATCCCGCCGTATCAGATCGGTGCGTTTGACCCGCTGGTCAACCCCCAGGGGTCGATGACGACGCGGAACGCGCCGGATGTTTCCTTGTTCGGCGATTACGACGAAGGCGGCTACTCTATCTTCCTCACCGACCCGATACTCGGCTACGGAACCTGGGCCGGGTACAACGGCACCAGCGCGTCTTCCCCGCTTTGGGCGGCGTTTGTGGCCGATGTCAACGAGGCGCGGGCCGCGAACGGCGCGGGACCTCTCGGCCTGGTCCAGAACACGCTGTACCCGGTCGCCGAAGACCCCGCCAAGTACGCCGTTGACTTCCATGACATCAACGACGGCAGCACCAACCTGCTGTACGAAGCCGTCACCGGGTATGACAACTCGACCGGCTGGGGCAGCTTCATCGGCGCAAACCTGCTGAACGACCTGGCTCCGACTTCGGCTGCGCCCCGCTTGGCGTCGTTCTCGTTCAATCCCAGCCCCACCCTTGTCGGGTTCCCGTCCAGCGGCACGGTGACGCTCAAAGCGCCTGCGCCGAAAAAGGGCATTGCTGTGACTATCACATCGGCGTCCGGGACGCCCCTCACGACAGTCACCGTGCCGGCCTATGCCAGCAGCGCCGTCTTTTCCCTGCCTGCGTCCGCCACCAGCGCCGCCGGCAGCACGGTTTATTACGCTGTGGATAAAGACATCACCAAATCCGCGACGCTGGTTGTGCAGGCCGACCCGTCCCTGACGTCATTCCTGATTTCGCCGAACCCGATTGGCTTGAATGCCGGCATCGGGGCCGTCCAGTTCCAGATCGGCCTGAGCGGGCCTGCCGCCTACACCGGGTCAAATGTATATCTGTCCAGCGGTGACACGCAGCTTGGTTACTTTCCCATTCCCAGCGGCGTCACTAATTACAGCGCTGCGGTGGGTGTCTACGCCTTTGAAGGGCTGCCGAGCGGCGTTGTCGGGCCGACTTCCACGTCTTACCCCATTACGCTGACGCGCAATGGAGTATCGCTGACCCAGACGCTGGTGGTAGACAACGCGGAACCCAGCGTCATCAACATCACAAACCTCCAGTTGACGCCGGCGGTGGTCTCGGCAAATGGCGGGACTTTGACAATTTCCGCCCATGTCACCGACAAAGGAGGGGCCAAGCTGACTGATGTCGAAGCCCTTGTGGTGGACAACGCCGGCTATTACTACGGCGACATTACGCTGACGGACTCCGGCAGCCATGTTTACACCGGCACGCTTCCGATTGGGGCCAATACCGAGGCGCAGCCCGCACAAATCTTTGCGATTGTGGAAGTAGTCGATGCCAATTCCGAGTTCAATGACGCGATCACCAACACCATCACGCAGCCGTCCACCAGCGTTCCCCTCAGCAGCAGCCAGGTGAGCTTTTCTCTCGGCTCGGTGATCCGAAACCACGCGACCGGGCTGTACAGCCAGACGGTCACGACAACAAACATCTCAGGAGCGGCCATCGCCGGGCCGATCAACCTGGTGGCTCCGATCCCCGCGACAATCACCCTGGTCAACGCCGCCGGCCTTTACACCGAAGGCGTCAACGACAGCTATCCTTATGTGGTCATTCCCGGCACGGCGTCGGGGCTTGCCGCCGGCGCGTCGGCCCCAGTCACGCTTCAGTTCCGCGACCCGTCAAACTCCCGCATCAGCTACGCGCCGCTGGCCGTTTCCGGCTCGCTGTCGCCGTAACACCGGCTCCTGGTCATCATTCTGCCGGGGAAGACCAAGCCTTCCCCGGCGCTCTCAATGCGCTTTTAGAAGGGATACCGTCTCATGCTTTCCACTTATTTTCGCCGTCTTGCTCAAAGCCTTCCTCTTGCCGCCGGGCTGCTCTGCGCCGTGCCGGGCCACGCCCAGACGTTTTCGCCCGCCAAGACGCTGACCATTGGCACGAGCGCCATCAGCAGCACGCAGGGCTACTACGAGTTCCAGTTCAACCCGACCGCCGGTCAGTCGGCAGTCACGAATCCGCTGACGACGAAGATTTCCGGCATCTCCTACGGCGGCATTTCGGCTCCCAGCATTACCATGACCAATGCCGGAGCGGGGGGCGACGCTTTTGTGTCCATGACCCAGCCGTTCGGCGCGTCGTTCTCGTTCAAATATGCGTTCTCGCCGGGAACGCTGCCCATGCCGGACACCGGCGATGATTTAGAAGTGTTCTTTTACAATGCCGACCAAAGCCAGGTTCTGACCACCGATCCCAGCGGCAACAACTTAGTCGCCGATATTTATGTTTATCCCGGCAGCGGCCCCAGCAGCCCGATCCAATCTTATGTCTACCAGGAGTTCAGTGTTCTGGCCCCAGCCGCCGTCCCGGAAGCGTCCACTACGGCGTCATTCGGCCTGCTGCTGGCGCTGGGCGGCCTGACGCTGGCGATGAAAAAGAAGAACGCAAAGAAGAACGCAAGGCCCGCCTCGCTCTGACGCCCAATCTACGCCGTCTGCCGGACACGCATGTTTAACCCGGCAGACGCGCAGCCTGACCGCAAAGGGAACCCGGATGCCACAAAACGAAAACCTGCCGAACAAAACTGTTGATCTGCAAATCACCTGGTGGGCCGAAGACGGCAGCGAGCGCAAGGGCCGGGTCAGCCTCGCGCCCGGCGCTTCGCCGGAAACCGCCGCCGCCCTTGCGGCGATGATGCGGCTCGCCGATGCCGCCGCGTCTGAGGAAAAAAGCCCTCAGCCCCCGGATGCTTCCTGGTTCGACAGTGCGTATTCCACCGCTTGATCCGTAGACATCGCCCGTCCGATGTCCCATCCGACGAAGAAGGCAGCCGTGCCGAGCGCCTCGCGCACCCGTGCGGCTTGGTCATCCGCTGCCTGCTGATTCACAGGTTCCAGCAAACTTCCAATAGTTTCACGCAAAAGCGCCGCTGCGCCGAGCAGCCGCGCCGCCCGCGCCGGCTGGCTCTGTTCCTGAGCCACTGCCCCCAAGTTTACAAGCGCTTCGGCGATGCCGATCTGGTTCCCCAACTGCCAATAGAGCTTCAGGCTCTCCTCAAACAAAGCCTGCGCCTCCACAGAGGCGCCCTGCGCGTGGGCCGCACCTCCCAGGTGGCTTAACGCAATGGCGATGCCGTTCTGGTTCCCTAACTGCCGAAAAAGGATGAGGCTCTCCTCGTATAACGCCCGCGCTTCTGCATAATTGCCCTGGAGGCCGGCTATTATTCCTAGGTTGCCCAGTATGATTGCGATGCCCCGCCTGTCGCCTGACTGCTGCTTGAGGGCGAGGCTCTTCTCATATAAGTCCTGTGCCCCTGCATAGTTGCTCTGGGCTACGTTTACATTACCCAGGCTGTTGATTATGTCGGCGATGCTCAGCCTGTCGCCTATCTGCCGAAAGAGGGCCAGGCTTTCCTCAAACAAGGACTGCGCCCCCGCATGGTCGCCCTGAGCCCGCGTCAGCGCCCCTGCCCCGTGGAGTGCCTTAGCCCGCGCCGCTGCTGGTTCTGTTGCTGGTTCTGTTTCGGATGCCGGTCTTGCCAGCGCCCGATCCAGCCAGCGGCGACCCTCCGACAAATGACCCCGCATAAGCCAGAACCGCCACAGCGCACCTGCAAGACGCAGCCCATCCTTTGCGCCGTTGGCTCGCTGCTCTTGCCAAGACAGGCTTGCCCGCAGGTTGTCATGCTCCGCTTCCAAGCGCGACAGCCAAACGGCTTGCTCCGGCCCACGCAGATGCGGCTCCGCTTCCTCCGCCAGCGCCAGGAACCAGGACGCGGCCCGCGCCTGCACGTCCTCCGCTTCTCCCGTCTCGGTCAAGAGGTCTGCCGCGTAGTGGCGCACGGTTTCCAGCAGGCGGTAGCGGCCTGCGCCGTCTTCCGTTTCTTCGTAGACCGCCAGTGATTTGTTGACCAGGGAGGTCAAGAAGTCCAGCACTTCCCAGGCTTCAATATCGCCGCCGGAACAGACCGCTTCCGCCGCTTCCAGGGTCCATCCGCCCGCGAACACCGACAACCGGCAGAGCAGGGTCTTCTCAGCTTCCGTCAGCAGGTCATACGACCAGTCCACTAAAGCCCGCAAAGTCTGCTGGCGCGGCAGCACCGTCCGCGAGCCGCCGGTCAGCAGCCGGAACCGCTGGTCCAGACGCCGGTGGATCTGCTCCACCGGCAGGGACCGCACCCGCGCCGCCGCAAGCTCTAAAGCGAGCGGGATGCCGTCCAAACGAGCGCAGATCGCCGCCACAGCCGCCGCGTTCTCGTCGGTGACGCTGAAAGACGGCTGGACCGTCCTGGCCCGCTCGGTGAACAAGCGCACCGCCTCAAACGGCAGCAGCGACGCCGATGTGTACGCCTGCTTCGGGTCCGGCAAGGACAGCGACGGCACCCGGTAGACCTGCTCGCCTGCGATGTTCAGCGGCTCGCGGGAAGATGCCAAAATGTGAACGCCGGGACAAGAGCGCAGCAGGGCGGCGGCAAGGGACGCGCAGGCGGCAATCAAGTGTTCGCAGTTGTCCAAAATCAGCAGCAGGCGTTTTTCTTTCAGCCGCTCCGCCAGGGTTTGGGCGAGGGGCGTTCCTGACTGCTCATGGACGCCCAGCACGTCCGCGACGGCCTGCGGCACCAGCGCCGGATCAAACAAAGCGCCCATCTCCACCAGCCAGACGCCGTCGCCTTCGCCGTCCAGGAGGTCGGCGGCCACTTGCAAAGATAAGCGCGTCTTGCCGCTGCCGCCCGCGCCGGTCAGCGTCAGCAGCCGCGACTTACCCAGCAGCGTCTTCACTTCGGCCGCTTGAGTTTCGCGCCCGACAAACGAAGTCGTCTGCTGCGGCAGGTTGTTCGGCAGGGAGGGGTTTCCGAGCGAGCGCAGAGGCGGAAATTCTGCGGGGAGGGC
>CAXUBO010000144.1:0-8483 GCA_964249345.1 uncultured Armatimonadales bacterium
TTCCGGCTGTCCGAGGTCTTTGAGGCGATGGCGGCCCAGGTCAAGCAGGGACGCCGGCGGCGGCAGGGCGTCCTGCACCATCGCCAGAGTCGCGCCTGACAGCAGGGTCTGCCCGCCATGTCCGGCGGCCATCAGCCGGGCGGTGCGGTTGACGGGCTGTCCGAAGTAGTCGCCGCCGCGCTCCTCAGCGCTTCCCGTATGCAGAGCCATGCGAACCCGAATCGGCGCCGGCAGGCGCCACTGGGCAGCTTCCCAGTCTTCGGCGGCGAGAGCGGTTTGGGCCGCCAGCGCGGCGGCAAGCGCATGGCCCGCTTCAGGAAAAGCCGCGCAAAAGGCATCGCCAACGGTCTTGAACACGTAGCCTTGATGGGTTTCAATGCTGCGGCGCAGCAGATGGTCATGCCGCGCCAGCGCGGGGCGCATGGCATCAGGCGCTTGCTCCCACAGGCGGGTGCTGCCTTGAATGTCGGTGAAAAGAAATGTCACAGTGCCGGACGGCGGAGCAGCAAGCGCGGGCATAAAATCCTCACCTTTACTTGTTCAGAGCTTACTTGTTCAGGGGACGGATTGGCTCGACCAGCGGCTGATAAAGCGCCGTGTAGCTTTCCCAAGCGCCTTTTTCGTAGAGGTCATGGAAGAAAAGATACTGCTGCGCCCAGCCGGCCATTGGGCCGAAGCGGCGGCGGAACTCGTCGCCAATCTGGTCATAAATCGCTTTGGTCAGCGATTTGGACGGCGGCAGGGAATGGCTGAAATAGGTGCGCTGGGCAATCCGGCGGATATGGGTGTCTACGGGAACCGCTTCGTCCTTGTTCAGCGAAAACAAGCAAATGCAGTCGGCGATTTTCGCGCCGACGCCGGGGAGGGTCATCAGCGCCGCTTTGGCCTGGGCGTAAGGCTGCCGTCGCAGGTCCCGCACCCAGGACTCGCCGCCGCGCTCCATCACTGCCTGGGCGGTTTCTTTGATGTAAGCGGCCCGGTAGCCGAGGCCGATCCGGGTCAAGCGGGGCAGGGACGCTTCGGCCAGCCGGTGAACCGGCGGGAATGCCTGATGAACCAGCCCGGCCACTTCGCCGGGATAAAGGTCGCCGAACTCGCGGCACAGCGACGCAACGCTCTGGCGGATGCGGTACAGGGGCGCGGCAGACGTGCACAAGAACGAAAACAAACACTCCACCGGGTCCTGGCGAATGACGCGCAGGCCGGCGAACTCCGCCATGGCGGGCCGGATGTGAAAATCGTCGTGGATGAACCGGCGCGACAGGGCCGGCAGGTCAACGTCCAGCCGGAAATAGTCCCGCACCAGCGTCAAATCGTGCGGCTTCGGGCTGGTTTCATACAAGACTTGGTCATTGTCCTGCCAGAGCCGAACGAGCTGCTGCCGCAAGGCGCCGGTTTCGGGGTCAACGACCGGCAGAAGGCACGCCCACCAGCCGGCCTTGTCCAGCCGCCACCGAAAGGTCTGGCCGCAGATCACGGTGTAGGCAATCTGGAATTCGTCAATCGGGCAAAGAAATGTGGAATGCGCCATACACTATTGTACGGCATGGGCGGGGCGTTGTCAAATGGGTAAACCAAGCTCCGCTGCCGCTTGAGACGCAATTTCGAGCGCATGATCCGGCGCTTCTTTGTCTTCAATCATCCAAACCGCCGACAAGCCCGCCCAGGCCAGCACCCATTTCAAGAGCCGCCGCCGATCTAGGCCCGCCGCTGCCGCAACAACATCCGTCCGCCGGGCCAGTCGTCCGGGTGCCGTCGCTGTCTCGCCGTTGGGGTTGCAGAATAAGTTCGCGTAGTCAAAGCCGCGCTCGCCCCAAAGCCGCTTGGGATCAATCGCGAGCCAGCCGCGTTCTCCGAAATCCAAGATATTTTCGTGGTGAATGTCGCCGTGCAGAATGCCCTCGTCCTGCGGATACGCCAGCAGTTCTCGTGCCGTTTCCGCGCAGCGCGAGAAAATGCCGCCGTGCAATTTTGCCGCCGGTGCGAGTTCCTCGAACCATACCGTCAAGGGAACCGCCTCCGGGGCAGAGGAACGCGGCGCATGAAGCCGGGCGACAACCTCGCAGAGTATCCGGCAGGCGTCGTCATCGCGCCCGCTCCGCGCCATTTCCGTAAGCGACCTGCTTCCCGTCGCCCGCTCCAAAAGCACGGCATCCTCGCTCTGCGCCAAAACGCGGGCCGCGCCGTCGCCTTCCCACCAGGCCATCAGCGCACCGCCGCCTTTTTCTTCCGGCACGAGCGCGATTTTAAGCATTGCCGGTGCCTCCTTGCAGCGCACCGGCAAAAGCCGGCTCGTAGACGTGATAATCGGCTCGCCGTCGGGCGTCAAGTTCCAGCGGGTGAGGTAGTCTTGGAGCATGGGCTGAAAATCTTGGCGCATGGGCTGAATGGGTTTGGGGATTTTGCCACGCATTTCTAATGCGAGGCTTCTTGCTTTGGCATGGCTTCTTGCTTTGACAGACCACTTTGAAAAAGAAGCAGCGAGGCTGTACGCAGTCCGCCTCACGGCTTTTCTGCGAAACACCTCGCTGCTTCTGCTAGTCCGAAGAATGCCGGCCCAAGAGCCGGAAACGACGAAAGAGACTTCTGGGGTGGGCTGGTGGCAAAGGTAGCCAGTCATGACCCGCAGGTGAATGTCACCCGTAGGTTATAAGCCGCCCCGAAGGTTAAAAAGACTAACCTTCGCCACCGCCCTGTAAACTATGGTCCAATATAAAATCCTCCTTCTATGTTGAGATGATTTATTATACCACCAATTGAGCGAAATCATTCCATTTATTTTTAGGTGCTTTGTTTAGAGAAGCTTCTCTTTTGTCCACGCCGGCAGGAAGGGAAGGAAGAAAACGGCCAGCAGCGTGAAGCCGAAGCCGAACCAGAGGGCGCAGAACCAGCCGTGGGTAATAGAATGGCCGTGGGATGGGCCGAAGTAGTCATACAGGGCGCTGCCGAACTTGTCGCAAAGCACGAGGCTCAGGGCCATCACCGCCTGCATCAGCCCGTACACCGTGCCTTCAATGTGCGGCGGGCAGGCACGGGCCGCCAGCGTGTTCAGGCAGACCGACAGAAAAATCGCCATGAAGCTCCACAGCATCTGAGCCATGCGTACCGACGGCGCGTTGTGCATAGTCATGGCGATCAAATAAATGGCGCAGTCGGACACCACCGCGCCCCAAACCAGCGCCCGAACCGGCAGCTTGCGGGAAACCGCGCCAAACGCAACCAGGCCGGCCAGGGACCCGGCGGCGGACCATTTGTCCAGCTTTCCAATAAAGTTTTTGGACAAATGTAGCACGTCGGTCTCGTAAAACGTAGATGCCGTTAGCAGAAGCGGCGTGACGTTCAGGTAGAACAAGAACGCCGCCATGACCCAGATGCCTGGCGTCCGGGCCGCGTCCCGCAGCGCTTCGGCTGTCCGCAGCCGCTCTGCGTCCTTCGCGGCCTGCCGCGCCTGCATTTCGCCAGGCGCGGCCCGGCCTGCCTGCACCCGGCGGTCTTCCATCAGCAGGGCCAGCGGCGCAAAGGCCAGCGACAGCAAGGCGGCGACGCCGAACGTATGCAGGTAGGTCCAGTTTTGCGTGACATAGCCGTCTAAATCTCCGGTATACGCGAGGCTGAACACCAAGGGAACAAACAAGGACAGCGTTTGAAGTTGTCCGAACCGGCCGGTGCGGTTGCCGACTGAGACCATCACGGCATTGATGAGAACCCCGGCGAGGGCGCTGCCTGATCCCGCCACAATCAAGAGGCAGGCCAGGGCCGCGTAATGGTACTGATGCAGGGACATCAGCCCGGCGTAGCCCGCCGCCTGCACTCCCGCCGCCAGCGCAAAATAGGTGCGCCGGTGCCAGCCGAAGAAGGGATGAAGATCGGACAGCCCGCCCAGGAACGGCTGCAAGTACGCCGGGATGTTGATAATGAGCGAGAGGGTTCCCACCGCGCTTGCGCTCAGCCCCAGCACGTCTTTGTATAAAAAAAGCTGCTTGTTGGCGGTAATCGCGCCCAGCACCCCGCCCAGCGCCGCCGTCGCCGCCAGCAAAAACGCCGTGCGCCAGAGTACGTCCGAAGACGCGCCTTCTTCGATGCCCGGCTGCCGTTCCAGAACTGTCATGCCGCTGCCTCCGGCTTGGTCGCCAGAGTTTGCGTACTTCGCGCCCATGCCGGCATCAGCGGGATCAGCCCGGCAGCCAGCACGGTCAGCCCAAAGCCCCACCAGTTTGTCGCGTACCAGCCATAGGTCGCCGTGTGGTGCGGCATCCCATAATGGTCATACAGAGTGCTTCCAATCTTGTTGCTGAGTGTTCCGGCGAGGACATTTGCCGCCACGAACAGCCCATAGATCGTTCCTTCCGCTTTGGGGGGACACGCCCGCGCAGCCAGCGTATACAAGCTTAAGTTTGTCATAATGCCGATGTAGCCACCAACAAAACTGAGAATCTCTGCGGAAAGACGATCCCGCAGCGCAAAGCTCAACAGGTAAGCCAGCACACCGAGCAGCCATCCGCCCCACACCAGCGCCCGCACGGAAATCCGGCGTGAAATAATAACCACCGTGAGGATGCCCAAAATCACTCCGGCGGACGACCACTGGCCTAAACTGCCGATAAACTGCTTGGAAAAATGCAGCACATCTACCTCAAAATAGAACCCGGCCGTCGCGCCGGAGGGCGTCAAAACAAAGTAAAAGACGTAAGCAATAACGGCCCACAAGCCGGGGGACTTGACAGCCTGACGCAGAGCCTGGGCGGATTCAGAGCGGTCCCTTGCTTTCGCGTCCCGGCGCTCGGCATGTTCTTCCAAGCTTTCATGCGCCTGCTGCTTGTGGCTGACACGCTTCTCGTCGATAAGCAGCGTCAGCGGCAGCGCCAGCAGCGCCATAAGCGCCGCCATGCGGAAACAGCGGGCGTAAGACCAGTTCTGGGTAACGAAGCCGCTGAGACGCGCCAAAACCAGCAAAGAAAGCGCTGACGGTAAAAACTGCTGGATGCTTTGCAGTCGCGGCACTGTTCCTGTTTGATTACCGACCCTTACCATGACGGCATCCGCCATGATCATCACTGTCACGCCTCCGGCCACGGTGATGATGACGAGAATTGCCGTGGTCCAGTATGAGGGATGGGGCAGGAGTGACAAGATAAAAAATCCGAGTGCGTCAAGCAGCACGGCCAGTGCGTAGTACGAGCGTCGGTGGTAGCCGAACAAAGGAAATAAGTCCGACCCTGCGCCGATAAAAGGCCGAAAGTAGTTGGGAGCCGCCAGAAGAATGCCGAGGGACGCAAAGGCGCTGGCTGAAAGATGAAGCTGTTCTTTGTAAAAAAACGAGAGTTTTTCGTTGGAGAACGTGCCGACCAGCGCACCCACCGCGACGGTTCCCGCCATCAGCAGAGCGACGCGCCAAAAGGCGGACAGCCTGGGCGGAGCGGCGGTTTCGGGTGTGACGAGTTGGGTTGCCAATAAAAGCCCGCTTTCTGAGAAATTGTTCTCAAAGAATGCGCCTGCGGCAGTGGAGGCAGCCTCAGTATACAAGGGCGGCCTCCCTGATGTCAACACGGAAACAGTAATTCTGGAAGCTCAGCCGTTAAGTGCGCGGCCCGATGGGAAGCGTGAACGCGGACGGCATGGAGCTAAGGAGGCCGGCGAGCGCCGTGTACCAGGCGGCAAGCGCCGTCGCAAGCCCGAAATAACCGCCAAGCTGGGTCGTGCCGCCGCCCATCGCGCCAATCGTCAGCAGCAGAAAGGTCACAAACAGCAGCGCGAACACCGAAATCAAGGCCAGATTGGTTTTGAGGCACGCCAGAAGCATGAGGCCGGTAAAGATGGTCCAGCCGAGCAGGAAGACGCCGAAGGCGGTTTCATTGGGAATGAGCTTAAGCTGAAGCGACGCGGCCACGGCCAGCCAGAACGCGCCGTAGGAGCTGAACGCCGTCGCACCGAACGTGTTGCCGGTCCTAAACTCCCACATTCCCGCGAGAAGCTGGGCTAAGCCGCCGTAAAAGAGGGCCAGTCCAATGACCACTTCCGCGCCGACAAACAGCTTGGCGTTCGCCGCACTAAGCACAAACGTCGTCAGCGCGAACGCGCAAAGTCCCAGTGGGGCCGGATTGGCAATGGTAGGAGCAGGGGACGAAGGGGCAAGGGCTGAAGAGGCTGCTCTTTCTTGTACGCTTTGGGCCATGATATTCTCCTTGAATAGTTGCTGAAATTGCAACTCTTGTGATTATAACATGGGCGTCAAGCCTAGTGAGGTCTCTTAGTGTTCTAAGAAGTAGCGGACGTTGGTAACGATCACGTCGCGCCGGTTCAGCAGGGCAAGCTTCAGCAGCGGGCCGGCCTGATTGTGGAGAAGTGCGTGCCAGAGCTTGTGTGAGACCAGTTCCGGCAAAACAATCGTGATTACGTCGTCGGTGCGCTCTTTCTGCACGGCGTCAAGGTAGCGCAGCAAAGGACCGATCAGCGAGCGGTAGGGCGACTCCATGATGACCAGCGGGATGTCCGTGCCGTAGGCGTTCCAGCTCTTTTTCAGTGCGGGCGTCCGTTCCGGGTCCGTTTCAATATAAACCGCCCGGACATCGTCGGACGTCAGGCGGGCATAGTTCAGCGCCTCCACAATGCCCCGGTGCATCCGTGGCACCAGCACAAGAACCGTGTTGTGCCGAGGCGGAGTCACGTCCAGGCCGTCTATCGCAAGTTCCGCCGCCATTTCTTTGTAGTGCCGATTAATCCGCAAAAAGAACATCACCATCAGCGGCATCAAAATCAGCACGATCCAGGTGCCGTAGCGCAGGGGCAGGAACGGCACGATTTTATCGCCGTCGTCAAACTTGGACACGGCGATAATCAGTGTCACAATGCCCGTTGCGACCGCGCCGAGGGCGTTAAAGAACAGCGATGTCTGCCAGCCCTTTTCCCGCGTTCGCAGCCAGCGCCGGACCATGCCGAACTGGGCAATGGTGAACGACGTAAAGACGCCGATGGCGTACAAGTTCAAGAGGTTTGAGACAATGCCGTGGAAGACCAAAATCAGAGCAACCGCCGCCACCGACAGGAGCAGGATGCCGTTGGAGTAAGATAATCGGTCGCCGATGTTGGCAAGCTGCCGGGGCAGAAAGCTGTCACGGGCCAGCATGGAGGCAAGCTGCGGAAAGCCCGCAAAGGCGGCGTTCGCGGCGATCACCAGCACCAGCGCGGTGGCATACTGGACCACATAAAACATAAAGTGCAGGGAACGGGGCCAGGCCGTGTTGGCGACTTGGCCGACAACGCTCTGGTAGCCGGGCTGGCTCTGGTCAATGTTCTGGTAGATGCCGTAGCGGTTCGCAAGAAACGTCAGCCCCAGAAACATCACCGTTGCCAGCCCGCCCATCCAGGCCATGGTCAGGGCCGCGTTCTTGTCCTGCGGCGCTTTGAACACCGGGGTTGTGTTGGAAATCGCTTCCACGCCGGTCAGCGCGGTGCAGCCCTGCGAAAATGCCTGCAAAACTAAATACAGGCCGATTGAGTGCAGGCCGAGCTTGGCCCCGTTCAGCACGGACCCCGTGTGGATCGCGGCGGCAGTGTGCGCGGGATGGAGCGCCAGTGTCAGCAGGCCTGCCGCTACCGTGGATAAAATAGAGAAAATGAATAAGTAGGCCGGGCCGGCGAACGCCCAGCCGGCTTCTCGGATGCCGCGCAGGTTCAGGACCGTGACAATGAGAATGGCGACAATGCACAGCGGGACCAAGTCGGGCTGCAAAATCGGGTAGGCCGTGATCATAGCCGCGACGCCCGCCGCGACAGACACGGAGACCGTCAGAATGTAGTCAATCAGCAGAGACGCGGCGGCAACTAAAGACGGCACCGTTCCCAGATTGTCCCGCGAAACCGGATACGCCCCGCCGCCTTCAGGGTAGGCGAAAATAATCTGCCGGTACGACAGGACGACCGTAATCAGCAGCGCGGCAATGCCGATGGCGATGGCCCAGGCGAAGTGGATTGCCCCGGTTCCCGCCAAAATGAGGACGCCAAGAATGGCTTCGGTCGCGTAAGCGTTGGACGAAAGCGCGTCCGAGGAAAAGATCGGCAGGGCCAGAAAGTTCGGCAGCGTGCCGTGTCCGAGGCCGGATGTCGGCAGGGCGCGTCCGAAGATCACGCGCCGCAGTCTTCCGAGGGCGCTGTCATACTTGTGCGGCGGCGGCAGCGCGGTCGGCTCCGCAGGCTGCGGCGACTTGCCTTGCATTTGCGGCGGGGGGGTGGAAAGTGACATGGGAAGTTCTTTCAATGGGCAGGCTGCTTGGAGCCGCAGGATCATCTGCCACCATTGTACCCGGCCCCGGCAAAGTTTGCATAAGTGTGCTATAATTTGGTTGTCAGGCAATTATCGCAAACAAATCTCGGAAACGGGCCATGCAGTTCAATGCGCGGCTCCTGTTTCCGTGCTGCTTATCAAAACACACCCATGAAAAACTTTCTTTCTTCTAACTTTCTTTCTTCTAACTTTCTTTCTTCTA
>CAXUBO010000144.1:8583-10577 GCA_964249345.1 uncultured Armatimonadales bacterium
AACTTTCTTTCTTCTAACTTTCTTTCTTCTAACTTTCTTTCTTCTACGCTTCTTCCCGTCCTGCTCGCTTTTGCCGCCCTGCCTGCCGCCGCGCAAGCTCCCGCCGCGCCCCCGGCAAAGCCTGCGGCGATGTTCCCGTTTGTCATCCCCTGGGACGACGCTGCGCCCGGCACGCTTACCGATGTCTCGTTCCTGAACGCTCGGCCTGCCGGGGTCCACGGCTTTATTGCCGCCAAAAACGGCCATTTTGTTGAAACGAACACGGGAAAACGAGTGCGGTTTCTCGGCACGAACTTTGCCGCCAAAGATGCTTTCCCAAGCCATGCCGACGCCGAAAAAGTCGCGGCCCGGATCGCCAAGCTCGGCATCAACCTGGTGCGCCTGCACCACATGGACAACAGTGACTGGGGCCAGGACGCTTCCATTTGGGATTATGCGTACAAAGACCGGCAGCATTTAGACGCCGTTCAACTCGACAAATTAGATTACTTTGTGGCCCAGCTTAAATCCAACGGCGTTTACGTCAACATCAACCTGCACGTCAGCCGCCGCTTCTCCGAGGCCGATGGCTTTCCCGCAACCGTCGGCCAAATTCCGACAGGCTTTGACAAGCGCGTGGATGAGTTCGACCGCCGCATGATTGCGCTTCAGAAGAGCTACGCCCATGACCTTCTCACCCACGTCAACCCCTACACGCATCTTTCTTATGCGTCCGACCCGGCGGTGGCCGTCGTGGAAATCAACAACGAAAACTCGCTGGTCGGCGACCCGTGGGCCACGCTCGGCGTGGATTTGGATGCCCTGCCGGAGCCGTACCGCGGAGAATTGGCAGGCTTTTGGAACAACTGGCTGACACGCAAGTACGGCACGGACGCCAAGCTGCAAGCCGCCTGGACGGCAGGCATCACGCCGCCCGGCCCCGGCCTGCTGTCTCCGGCGTCTCCCTGGAGCGTGGAGCATCAGGGAACGTCGCAGGCCGCCGTTATGTTGCTTGACGCGCCTTTAGCAGTGTCTCTCCGGGGCGCGGAGAATCAGGGAACGCCGCAGGCCGAAGCCAAGCCTGACGTTCTCAGCGTCCAAGCCCATATCATCCAAACCGACGGCACGGACTGGCATGTGCAGGTGCATCCAACGGGGCTTGACCTGCACGACGGCGAGACGTACACGGTGACGTTCCGGGCCAAAGCCGATAAGGAGCGCACGGTTCCCGTCGCCGCAAGCCTGGACCAAGACGACTGGCACAGTGTCGGCTTAGACGCCCACGCGGCCCTGACAACCGACTGGAAGCCGTTTTCCTACGTCTTCACGGCCCATGACACGGTCCCAAGCCATTGCCGCCTCGCGTTTACCCTCGGCGGCCAGACTGGAACTGTCTGGATTGACGGCCTGCAAATCCACCCCGGCGCAGACGGCGCGGGACTTCAGCCCGGCCAATCGCTTTCCAATAAAACTGTTTCTATCCCCACATCCAGCCTCAAAGCCCAGCATGACGACTGGATTGCGTTTTTGGCTGACACCGAGCGGGCCTATGCCGACGAAATGCGCGGCTACTTGAAAAACACGCTTCATGTCCACGCCAACATTATCTGCTCTCAAATCTCCTGGGGCGGCCTCACGGGCCTGAACCGGGAAGCCCTCAGCGATTTCGCCGACAACCACGCCTACTGGCAGCATCCCTCGTTCCCGCACAAGCCCTGGGACCCGAAAGACTGGAACATCACGAACACGCCGATGGTGACAGATTTGGCGGACGGCAAAGGCGGTACCCTGCGCGATTTAGCGGAATACCGGGTCGCCGGCAAGCCGTACACCGTGTCCGAATATAATCACCCCGCGCCGAGCGACTACCGGGCTGAGTGCCTGCCTGAACTCGCCACGTTTGCCGCGTTCCAGGACTGGGATGCGATTTACTTGTTTGACTACGGGGCGTATGGCACCGGCGCATCGAACGATAAAATCAACAGCTACTTCGGCATCGGCAGCGACCCCGCCAA
>CAXUBO010000145.1:0-10418 GCA_964249345.1 uncultured Armatimonadales bacterium
TAGCCGCATTGGAAGCCGTCATGCTGGATAAACGCCGCTTGGACCGGGTGCAGCGCGTCGCCCTGAGCCAGGCCTTCAATGGTCGTGATCTGCTTGCCTTGATACGCAATCGCGAGCGCCAGGCAGGAGTTGATGCGCTTGCCGTCGGCATGGACCGTGCAGGAGCCGCACTGGCCGTGGTCACAGCCTTTTTTCGTGCCGGTGAGGCCAGTCCGTTCCCGCAGCGCGTCCAGCAGAGTGACGCGCGGCTCAAGCTGAAGCGTATGGGCCGCGCCGTTGATGTGCAGCGTGACCGGGACCGTACCGGCGGAAGACGGCGGCAGCAGGGCAGGGGAAGAACTGGCGGAGACCGGAGCATCCTGGGCGCGGGCCAGCCCAGGCGGCACGGCAAGCACTAGGGCCATGCCAAGCGCGGCAGCCAAAAACTCGCGCCGGGACAATCCCGTCCGCCCCGCCTCCGGCGCAGCTGCCGTCACGGACAGCGACGACAGCGCGGCCCGCAAGTCTTCCGCTTGGGGAACCGCGCCGGGCGCGGCGGCATAGCGCCACCGAATTATGCCGCCTTCGTCCAGTACGAACAGAGCCTGCCGGCCGGAAACGCCGTACAGGGCCGCCGCATCGGCAGAAAGCTGGCTGTCCGTCAGAACGGAAATCGGCGCGTCTTCGCCGGCAAACTCCGCCTGCGCCGCATGGGGGCCGGGCGACAAGCGCAGCAGCTCGCCGGAGAAGCCGGACAAGCTGAGAACGCGGTTGATCTGCGCCATCGCTTCCGCCTGGGCCGGGTTCCAGCCCGGCGGCGAGAAGGCCAGTAAAACCGGCTGGCCGCGCAGATCAGACAAGCGGCTCTGTGTGCCGGGAGCGTCGGCAAGGAGAAAATCCGGGGCGGTGCTGCCCGGAGCAAGGGAATACATGAGGCAAACCTCTCTTGAAAGTCTTTAAGACGCGGGAGTATAACTTGATTTTACCCAATTTGACGAAAATTACAGCCTGCGGAATGTCATCACTGAGGCTTTCAAAAGCGGCAGCGTTGTTTGAGCATACGGGGCTGCGTCGTGCGTGGAAAGATGAATAATGTGCGAAGGGGAAACCGACCAGTATTCGCTTCCTCCATACTCTCTTCCGGTTTGCTGCCCGATCCCGTCCCATGTCCCTTCGTCAAACGACAGCCCGCCGAGCGTGACGGCTGATACCGCAGATACGCGCAGGCCCAAATGATTGCCGCCCATGTCCGAAAGCGCGTCGGCAACTACCTGCCTCTGCGTGGAGTGCGCGGCCAGCGAGCCGTCATCCTGCCCAATAGACGCTTGCAGGGTCGGCACGGTACCGTCGGCCCGGCGCGGCCCGGACCACAAATAGACGGTGCTGGTCCCGGAAAGTGTCACCGCCCGGCTTTGGGTCAGCGTGTAGCCCGCCGGCGGCTGGATGCCGTAGCCGCTGAGGACGACTTCGGGGGCGAGCTGGGCCGCGAACCGGGCCGGAGCAGCCGGCGGCTTGCTGACCGGCAGGGGCGGGGGAGGCGGCAGAAGACGGGCCGGGCGCCGGCCTCCCATCCTTGTCTGCCCGCTGACGCTGCCCGCCTGTACCTGGGCCAGCGCCGAGCGCAGGGCCGCCGACCCCGGCTGCTTGGCGAGCGCGTGCCGGATGTCGGCGATCCCGGCAGTCCGGTCCGCCGCCGTGCCGGACGCCAGCGCATCGGCATACGCCGCCTGCGCCTGGGCGCTTTGCCCGGTCGCGGCATACGTCAGCGCCGTGTTGTAGATGACCCAAGCCTGATTGGGGTCCAGCGCTTGGGAATGGCGGTCGCTGGCGAGAGCCTGGGCGCTGTGGCCGGCCTCGTACTGGAACCAGCCCAAGCTGCCCCAGAACTGGGCATTGCCGGGAGCCGCCTGGACTGCTTTTTGATACACGGCGACGGCCTGCGCGTACTGATGATGCTTGTCCGCCAGATCGCCCAGGCCGATATAGCCGTCCAGATAATCCGGGTCCATCCGAAGCGCCTGCTGAAAATCCGCCGCTGCCGCCGCGTCCTGGCCGAGCGCCGCTTCCGCTTTCGCCTGCACCCCGTAATCGTCGGGATTGACATGTCCCAGCGCAATCGCCGCTTTGCTGTCCTGAATGGAGCGGGCATACTCCTTGCGCCGCCAGTAGGCATCGGCGCGGAGGCTGTACACGCCTTCCTGCCGGTCTGGAACTAAGCCCAGCAGGCGCGGGGCGCGTACCCGTGCGTACTCGGCGTGTGCCTGGGTGAAGTCTGAAATCGCTCGTGTCAGCTTTCCTTGCTTGGCATACGCTTCGGCGCGGTTGTAGAACAAATCGCCGCGCGTCATCGGCTCGCGTGCCAGCGTGAGCGCGGTCGTGTTGTCGTCAACCGCTTCGGCGTTTTTGCCTTCCTGCGTTTCGTTGATGGCCCGCAGCAGGTAGCCGTCTACCCGCTGCGGGCGAAGCGCGATCATCTGGCTGTACTGAGCGTCCGCTGCGGCAAAGTCGCCGCGCTCGGCGGCGGCATTGCCCGCGTAGTTGTGCTGGCGGAAGGCGATTTCCCCGCCCGTGCCGCGCATCCAAAGAGCATTCACGCCCCAGCCGGCAACGGCAAGGACCGCAATTACTCCCGCCGTCACAAAAGGCCAGAGCGGCAGCCGGCCTTGTCTGGGAGCCGCGCCGTACCATGCCGGGGCCGGCCCCGCATTCGGGGCCGGAACTGAGTTTTGGGCGGCAGCATTTGGAGCGGGGCGAGCGCTTGCGGTTCGCCGCAGCAGCGCGTCTATCGACTCTTCGGCGCTTTGGCTTGGCATGGAGGCAGTGGAAGGCACAGGGGCGTCAAAAGCCCTGCCGCACTGCGGGCAGATGGTCGCGCCGCCGGGCAGGACGGCGCGGCAGCGGTCACAGTGGTAAATCATACGCGGGGTGTTCGCTCGGTCCGCCTGCTTTTCCTGCTTCTTTGCGCCTCTTTTTCTCGCCCTGCCTCAGCAAAGACAAGAACGCCGACACGGCGGGGCCTTCGGCTTTGCCGCGCAGGCGGACCAAGTGCAGCGGGCGGGTCAGGGTCAAATCGGACAGCGCCAGCGGGCAAAGGCGATGGGCGCTGAACTCGGTTTCTAAAGCCAGTTTGGAGACGATTGCAACTCCTAATCCTGCCGCAACGCCGCGCTTGATGGCTTCCGTGCTGCCGAGGGACATGGCCGGCTGCACAATGATCCCCTGCCGCGCCAGCGCCCGCTCCACGACTTCGCGGGTTCCTGACCCCGGCTCGCGCATTAAAAACGGCTCGGCGCAAAACCGGGCCGCCGGAACTGCGTTTTCCGAAAGCAGCGCATGGCCCGGCGGGACGACGGCGACAAGCTCATCTTCGCCGAAGACTTCGGCCTCTAAATCGGCGAGGTCGGCGAAGCCTTCGGTCAGCCCGATGTCAAGCGCATTTTCACGCAGTTTCTGCTGGATAGCCTGCGTGTTGGCGATTTCCAGATGCAGCGCGATGCCGGGGTGCTTTTTTCGGTACGCGCCTAGAATCTGCGGCAGCAGGTAGTCACCGATGGTCAGGCTCGCGCCGACCGTCAGCCGTCCCTGCACCAGCCCTTTCATCTCCGCAATCGCCTGTTCGGCGTCGGCTTCTGCGGCGAACAGCCGCCGGGCATGACCGGCCAGCACTGTGCCGGCTTCTGTCAGCCGAATGCCGCGCGGCAGGCGGTCAAACAGCGTGACGCCGAGCGCCGCTTCCAGGTCTTTGATTTGTTTGGAAACGGCAGGCTGGCTGATGCACAGCCGCTCCGCGCCCCGGCTCATGCTGCGCTCTTCGGCCACGGCATGGAAAATCGCCAAATGATTGATATTCATAGCATGAAGTTATGGCAAGTATGCAAAAGATGTATTTGTATTATATCATACGCCGGGGTAAATTAGAACAGAAACGCCAGCAGAAACGAGAACAAACTTATGGTCCCTGTCGCCGCCGCTAAAACTCATCGCACCCTGCCGCTGCCCATTCGGCAGACGGCGTTCATTATCGCCGCCGCGTTTTGCCTGTCCCCGTGGGCGTTGCCCGCGCTGGCGCTCGCGCTCGGCATGGGCCTCGCGCTGACACTTGAAAATCCCTATTCTGATGTCAGCAAGCACGCGGCGAAGACCCTTCTGCAAGTTTGCGTTGTCGCGCTCGGCTTCGGGATGAACCTCGCAGTTGTGCTGGCCGCCGGCAAAAGCGGGATGCTGTTTGCGGCGGGAAGCATTACCGGAACTTTGGCGCTGGGCTATTTTGCGGGCCGGTTTCTCAAGATAAATTCCAAGACATCTGCGCTGATTACAGCGGGAACAGCCATCTGCGGCGGCTCGGCGATTGCCGCCGTCGGCTCGGTGATTGGCGCGGCGGAAGGGGAAATGACGGTGGCGATGGGAACGGTCTTTCTGCTGAACGCCGCCGCACTTTATGTGTTTCCCTTGATTGGTCACGTTCTGCACCTTTCGCAGACGCAGTTTGGAACCTGGGCGGGCGTCGCCATCCACGACATTTCCTCGGTGGTCGGCGCGTCGTCCCGCTACGGCCTGCCTGCGCTTCAAACCGCCACGGCGGTGAAGCTCTCGCGGGCTTTGTGGATCGTCCCCGTTTCCATCGGCGCGGCGCTGGCCTTCCGCCGGGCGACGCCGGGGATGGCGCACGCGACCATCGGCTTCGACCCCAATCAAACTTCTCCGAAAGCACAAGGCAAGCTGCAAATCCCGTGGTTCATCGGCCTGTTCGGGCTGGCCTCCGTCGCCCGAAGCTTCGTACCGGGTGTTGCCGCCCAGTCACCGCTGATTTCGCACATCGCGACCGTCGGCCTGACTCTCACATTGTTTTTGATTGGGGCCGGCATCTCGCAAAAGACCCTGCGCGTCGTCGGCTGGAAGCCGATGGCCCAGGGCATCGCCCTCTGGCTCGCCATCAGCGCCGGCTCCCTGCTGGTGATTTTGCACACAGTCGCGTGATGCTAAAAGAGAAACGAGTAGTTGAAAACTACTCGCTAGGGGGAGCACTCTTCGAGTGGAGGAACAGCCGGACTCGACCTTTTCTTGCGTCCGCAGGACGCTTAACCTAGCGAGTAGTTTTCAACTACTCGTCCTGCTCTCGTCCTGCTCGGCTAAGCGTCCTGCGGACGGGAACAAGAATTTGACGCCGCAACGGCTGGAATTTCCTGGGTAGCCTCTTCCAGTGTCGCCCAAAGCGGGCCGCGAGTGTGATGATGTTCTTGGTTTTCGACGTACTGAACAGCTTTTGACAAAAATGGTTTGCATAAGCTGAAGGAACCCGCGCCCTCTTGCCACCGAAAGTACGGACTGCGCCCGCGAAGATCGTTGACAAACGCAGAAGAGCTTCCCTTAACTTGCTTGAGCAGTTGGGCAGCGCAGATTGTCGTCGGTATTTGCACGACAACGTGAATATGGTCAGGCATCCCGCCGACGGCAAGAACTTGGCAGCCCAAGTGTCTTAGCTGCATTTCCAGAAACGGGTAAAGCTGTTCGCGCAGTTCCGGCGTGACGGCAGGATCGCGTTTTTGGGTTGCCCAAACAAGATGCAGATAAATCTCCGATTTGCTCCGCCGCATAATTTACCTCCCTGTAACAATTTCCAAGCCTGTAACAATTTCCAAGCCCGCCGCCGAGTAGTTGAAAACTACGCGCTAGGGGAGGAACTCTTCGAGTGGAAGATGAGCGCGAGGCGCTGTCTTATGTCCGCAGGACACTGAACCTAGCGAGCAGTTTTCAACTACTCGTCGTCTCATTTTGTCCTTTCACTTTTTGTCCTTTTATTTCTTTTGCGGCGCTACTTTTCCTGCCAGCGATTTACCTTCTCGGTGATGGCGGCGGCGGCTTCGTGCAGGGCGCGGGCTTCTTCCTGCCACAAAGGTGGGGACAGGACGCGCACGACGCCTTGATTGGACACGAGAAGCGGCAGCCCTAAGACGCCCCGGATGCCGTAGACGCCTTCGCCTTCCAGCATCACCTGGCCGGCGACGCTCATTTCGCGGCCTTCCATCATCTGACGCACCATGTCCACCGTCACGTTCGCCGTCGCCATGACCGTGCGCGAACCCGAAAGATGCGTCAGCTCAGGCCGAAGCTGGACCCGGATGTCCGGCGGAAATGTTTCAACGGCCTCAAAGGCCGCGCAGGTCTCCGTCAGGACCAAATGCTGAATGGACTCGCGGGCGGCAGTGACCCGTGCCGGATAATCCGAAAGCCGCCCGCCGCGCAGGGCATTGACCGCGTCCGCCGTTTCGCCGTCGTTCAGGCCATACACGCGGACGCTGCTCCACAGCGGCACCAAGTTTGCGCCATGCTCGCCCGCGACGTAGCCGGAAACTAATTGGCGCGGGACACCTAAATCTGCTGCGACCTCCCGCCGGAACCGCAGGCTGTCGGAGTACGCGCCAATGCCGATGACCCGCCGTGCGCCGAGGTGACGGGCCATGACCGAAACGCCCAGCTCTACGGGGTTCGTGACCATCAGCACCACTTCATGGCCCTGCCCGTACACCGCAATCGCTCGCGCATGGGCGTCAAAGACCGGCAGATTGGCGTGAGCCACATCGTCGCGGGACATGGTCCCGCCGCCTGCGCTGGGGCCGGGGGTGACGCCTGCGGCCATGACAATCACGTCCCCGACCACTTCTTCCGGCCCAAGCGCAATGTCCATTTGAGGCGCGTTTTCGGCGTAAGCGTCGGTGAGGTCCGAGCGCAGCCCGTACAGCACCCGCTCCGACGCGCCCCCGCGCTTGCCGACAAGCTGCAGCCGTTCGGTCGGCTTCAAGACCCGCCCCGCGACAAGCTGCGCGACAATCTCCCGCCCAATGGCTCCGCCCGCTCCAATGACGCTGATGTCCAAAATGGCTCCAGTCTAAGAACCCGAAGAACCTACCCCGGCTCATTCTTCGCCGCCCCTCCCTAAGAAGGAAGGGTCAGAGGTAAGAACAAGATTCCAAATGCTGCTTCCTGCCTCTTGCTCTTCACCCTTTTGCTCTTCACCCTTCCTTCTTAGGGAGGGGCGGCGAAGAATGAGCCGGGGTAGGTTTCTATCTCCACGCCCGCCGCGCCGCCTCTAGGGCCGTCTCAATATCCCGCGCTGACACGTCCAAATGCGTCACCGCCCGCAGGGTTCCATACGAGCCGCTCATGCGGACGCCTTCCGCTTCCAGACGCTGCCGGGCTTGATCGCCGGTCATGCCCTGCACCGAGAAGAAGACCAGATTAGACTGCACGCGAGAGACAGCTACCGACACATTGGGCATCTCCGACAGACCTGCCGCCAGGCGCTTGGCGTTTGCATGGTCCTCGGCCAGCCGCCCCAGATTATGCTCTAAAGCGTACAATCCCGCCGCCGCGAGAACGCCTGACTGACGCATCGCGCCGCCCAGCATGTGCTTGGGCCGCCAGGCGGCTTGGATGAAATCTTTTGGGCCTGCCAGCACGGCCCCAATCGGGCAGCCGAGACCTTTGGACAAGCACAGCGTCACACTATCAAACACATTCGTAATGTCTCGCGGCGAGATTTGCGACGCTGCCGCCGCGTTCATCAGCCGTGCGCCGTCCAGGTGCATTTTCAGCCCGTGCTTTCGGGCTGCGTCCGACACATCAGCCAGTTCGGCTTGTGTCCAGACAGTCCCGCCGCCTGCATTGTGCGTGTTTTCGGCACACACTAACTGTGTCCGGGCATAATGCGGATCATCGGGCCGAATCGCGTCTACCACTTGCTGCCCGGTGAAGACCCCGCGCTCGGTGTGCAAGGCATTGACCGACGCGCCGGCCACAGCCGCATACCCGCCGCCTTCCCACACAACGATATGCGCGTTGTGCGCGGCAATGAACTCATCGCCCGGCTTCAAGTGCGTCTTCAACGCAATTAAATTGCTCATGGTCGCTGACGGCAAAAACAGCGCCGCTTCCTTGCCGAGCATATCCGCCACACGCTCCTGCAATTCGTTCGTCGTCCTATCTTCCCGCTTCTGCTCGTCCCCGACTTCCGCCGCCGCCATCGCCCGCCGCATCCCGTCCGAAGGCTGAGTTGCTGTGTCACTTGACAAGTCTATCATGTCTGTTTGCTCTTTCTGTGAGTGTTGCTGAGGCCGCAGAAACCATTGGAAGTGCCGGGGTTGTAGAAAACCCCGGCTCCGACACGGATATTTCGCGGCTGGCTCATGTCTTTCTCATGTCTTTTTGCGCCTTTGCAAGTGCGCTTCGGCGGCGGCGCGGTACTCCCACTGCTCGTCTTGCAGAAGGCCGCGCCAGCCTTCTTTTGTTCTGGTGATCGCTTCGGCAAAGGAGTCAAACAGAGACTCTAAGCCCGTCGGCGTCTTGGTGATTTGCAGGGCGCTGACGTTTTCCCTGATCTGTTCGGGCGTCTGCATGGAAACTAAAATGCCGTCAATGCCTGGCTGCCGGCTGAGCCAGTAAAGATGGGCCTGTGCGGCTGTGAAGCCGTAAAAGTTCTTGGTGAGATTACGAAACCGCCAAGTGTTTGGAAAGCGCACAAACGGCACGCCGCCGGTCCATGCGAACGGCTGGGCGGCCAGCGTCGCCATGTTCTTAACTCGGCACAGCGGGAACAAGCGCACTGCCGCCGATTGGTCCAGATAATTATACCGGGCGACAACAATGTCTAGTGTCAGCGTGTTTGTTTCCAATGTGTCCGCAAGACTGTCATAGGCTTCGTAACAGGTCGCCCCAATGTGCTGAATGTGTCCTAAAGACTGCGCTTCGGTGAGAGCGATTTTTGCCCCAGCGAGGCGTCTCGGCGTGTGCGTTTCCGGACGGAAGTCATACAAGAGAAATACATCCAGTGTGTCCACACCTAACAGTTCACGCTTGCGGGCGATGGCCCCGCGAATGGCCTGGGCGGCGCCGTCTTCGGTGTCCGGGCAGCGGTCTAAGGCGTCGCCGTCGGTGGTGCTCAGGGTGATTTTGTCGCGGACGCCGAGAAACTTCAAGGACTGTCCGAGAGACTGCGCTTCACGCTCATACGCCGCATGGAAATAGGTAATCCCGGCGTCAAGCGCGGCTTTAACAGTGGCCGCTCTGTCTTCGGATGACGCGGCATAAATGTCGCTGTCCGGCGCGGCTGTGCCGGGTTCGCGCCGAAACGGGCGCTCTCCATAAGCGAGTCGCGCTGGAAGCTGAACTGGAATTTTGATGTATGTCATGTATCCGTTGAGTGTTTGTTGAAAATGGGTGACGTTTTGGTGACAAACGTGCGAAAGCCGGGTATGATTGCAGGCATCTATGGCTAAATCTGCGTATGACATTGCCCCCGGCGCGACTTTCAATGAAGCCGCGCACACGTCTCTGCGGCAGCAGCTTGATGAAATGATGTCTCATCTGGAAGGCACCCGGCAGGGCGACGACATTGAGAGCCTCCATGACATGCGGGTCGCCTCCCGCCGTCTCCGCGCCGCCTTGTCCGTGTTCGCCGCCGCGTTCCCGCCGAAGCCGTTTCTCGCCATTGAGAAAGAGGTCGCTCAAACTACCGACGCACTTGGCGCGGTGCGGGACGGCGACGTTCAAATCGAGTTCATGCAGGCGGCGATTGACACTGCCCCGGAAAGCGAAAAAGTCGGCCTGCAAGCGTTCACGGAGCATCTCAAGCACGAGCGCGACAAAGAGCGCGTCCTGCTGGTCAAAGAGCTGAGCCGCTTGGAAAAAAGCGCGTTCCTGAAAAACTTCGGCAAGCTGCTCGGCGACAACATAAAAGAGGCGCATCATGGCTAAAGCTCTGCCCCTTTACGCCGTCAACCCGCAGGAAGCGCTGCGCTCAAACGCGCCGCTGATGCTTCATACCCGCCTGGAAGAATTGTACCAGTTCGCGCCCTATATCAGTGACCCGGCCAACGTGGACGAGCTGCACAACATGCGGATCGCCGCCAAGCGCCTGCGCTACACGCTGGAAATCTTTGCCCCCTGCTTTAGCGGCAAAGAGTTTGACAGAGTTTATACGCAAGCCAAAACCATTCAAGAGCAAATCGGCGAAATCCACGACCGAGACGTGCGCGGGCCGCTGCTTCAGGCGTTTTTAGATTCCCACGCCCACAGCCGCCCGGAGATACGTCCGGGTCTGGAGCGGCTGATCCAAAGCCAGCAGTCCGAGCGTGCCGATCTGTACCGCGTCTTTATCGCGTACTGGAACAAGCTGCAAAAGCAGGGCTTCAAGCGCCAGTTCCTGCTGATGCTGGTTCCTCTGGAAGAGGCGCCGACAGTTGAAGTTCCCGGCCTAGACCTGCCAAGCGAAGAGAGTGTACCTAACCCATGAGCAAAATGCCGCCGCCCGCCCCCAAAGGCGCGAAAATCGCCGCAGTCCCGGCTGTGGACAAAGCCGTTCTGGAAGAAGCCGTAGAAACTCTGCACGGGGACGACGCCCAAAGCCAAGCCGAGCCGAAGTCTGAAAATGCGGGGCCGAAGTC
>CAXUBO010000146.1:0-10327 GCA_964249345.1 uncultured Armatimonadales bacterium
CGATGGTGCCGATGTTCACATGCGGCTTCGAACGATCAAACTTTGCTTTTGCCATAATAGTATTCAGCTTCCTCGTGAATTTCTTGAATTAGTCTGCGATTTTGGTGCCCGCTCAGGGAATCGGACCCCTGCCGTTTCGGGCGGCACTGCTTTCAGTATAACCCCATTCGGCCCCGCCAGGTTCCGGGCATGAACGGCGTTTTGCGCCGTGTGCGAATGATTATACCTTACCCTGCTGCGTTATGCAACCATTCACACTGCGTATGACGGGGTATAGCGTAGAACCATCATTTGCTCGGCGCGGAGAGGCAGCAAAGCGTAAGTTTCCCCGTCCATCCCGACAAACTCGACTTCAAAGGCGTCCGGCCCAAGCTGCTCGACGACTGTTCCGACTTGCCCGCGCCCCAATCCTTTTTGCGGCAGGTCTTGAAGCAATGCAATTGTGTCTAAAACTTGTATGACTTGTTCCATAATCGCGTTCTCCCCGGAGACCAGCGCTGAGTTCATACCCAGGATTGAAATCCTGGTCTGAAGGGCGCTCCGCGCCGGCTGTCCTACGAACAGAAGATGCTTTTCTTGCTGTCCTTCCTTTTGTCCGTAGGACAATCAGCCGAAGGGCGACTCAGCCCCGGATTTCAATCCTGGGTTTCCTTCCTACCCCGCCCCTTCCACTACCTTAATCTCCGCGTCCGTCAGCCCGTACAGGGCATACACCAGCGCGTCTATTTGCTTGTCCGTAACCTCAATCTGCTGCTGCATCATGGCCTTCTCGGCGTTCAGCCGCGCCGCCGCCTTGTCTTTGTGCAGGGTCAGCATCCGCTCCACGAGCGTCACCATCTTGTCATGCTGGGCCTTCTCGGCAGGCTTGGCAAAGTTGATTCGGCGAATGGGTATTGTTTTCAAGAACATTGTCTTGTAGATGTAAAATCCGTTTGCTTTCGGAACAGTGGTGCGTTTGTAGTATGCCTCAATGAGACGTGAATTGAGTAGACCTAAGATGTAATAGATGCTCTCCAAAATGTTAGGAGAGAGGGTGATACCACAAACTGTATCACCATAAAATTCTCGGTTTGAAGCGATACAAAAACGATTGCTGTCAGAAAGTTCAGCTACAACAATTTTGTTGCAGGCAAGTTGATTTAAGTCACGTTGACACCACAACTCGTACCAAGCTTTCGATGAAGCCTCGAAATAGGGTCGCCCACTCAAGGCTTGCCGCTGCTGTTCAAGATACTTCAGAGCATTCGGATAATCTTGTAGCTTGCCTTCAGAGTACGGCTTAGTTTTTGCTTCTTGCAGATGATAAGGGTAGATTACGTCTTCCGTAACTTGGTCAAGTTGGTAACGTCTAATTTGACGGCCCCGAACACAGGAACGTCGTAGTCCTTCTTCTAACATTAACTCGTCTGCTCGCTTTTTATCAAGCAGAAATACTTGGTTTTGCCCCGTCACTATGCCCTCAGAAATACCTACGGCTATTTCTCCTAGCGGCGTGACAGGTTGAGACTGTACCTGCTTGATAAACTGTGAGCTATCTTCTTGTCTGAAAACCCACGGAGCATCAGTTAAACTGCTTTGTAAGACTTTAAGTGGGGACGCAGAAAGACTTCTCTCCTTCAAAGTAAACTGGTGGTTTGTTTCTGGAATTTTGTTCTCGAAAATGAATATCCCGGTGTAGTTCAATGCCCCTGTGAAGACTTGGACATCCTGAAAGTCACAAATCTCAACTAGTTCAACATTTTGCTTCAACAATCTTCGTAATTCTTTGCCATGCTCACGCTTCATAAAGTTTGTTGGGCAGATGTAGCTCAACAAGCCTTTCTCTTTATTAAGGGAAAGCCCCCGCTCAATGAACGGCAAGTAATAGTCAAACTTACCTTTTGCGGATGTGTAGCTGTTCTTAAGATAACCCTTTTCAGTCATAAAACCATGAAAGCCAATATACGGCGGGTTGCCGATGACGGCGTCGAAGCCGCCGCTTGCCATGATTTTTGGGAAGGCGCTGTGCCAGTCAAAGGCGTTGATTTTAAGCTGGGCGTCCAGGTCAAACAAAGCCATGTCTTTGCCGTCGTAGAAGTCCGGGCCAATCAGCGAGTTGCCGCACTTGATGTTGGACTCCAAATCCGGCAAGGCACGCTCCTTGAACAGCTTCAGGCTGTTGTCAATCAATTCCGCCGACTCCCCTTCCAGGACTTTCAGGAGCAGCGACAGCTTGGTCACTTCCACCGCCTGCGTGTCAATGTCCACGCCGTAGATGTTGTTCAGCAGAATGCGCTTCTTTTCCGCCGTGGTCAGACGCCACACTTCACTGCCGTCATCGGTTTTGCGGAACAAGTAAATCGCGGCGTTCTTGCCTTTGGCGGATTTTTCTTTGGCATGGTCCAAGTAGTAGTGCAGGTGCCAGTCTAACAGAAACTGGTACGCGCCAATCAAAAACGAGCCGGAGCCGCAGGCGGGGTCGAGAATCGTCAGCTTGGCGACTTGGGCGGGCGTGCAGCCGTCCACCAGCTTGCCGACGGTCTGGCGGACAATGTAATCCACAATATAGGTGGGCGTGTAGTAGACCCCGCCCGCTTTTTTGACTTCCGGCTTTTCCTCCACTTCCGCCGTTTTGCCGGAAACGCGGATGACTTTGCCGAGAAACTGCTCGTACACCTGGCCCAGAATGTCGGCGGGAAAGACCGAAAACTCAAACGGGCTTTCTGGGTAGTAAACGCTGGCAATGATCTCTTTGAGAGGCCGGTCGTCTATCGTCAAGTGCGGCGTGATCGTGTCCGGGCCTTCCCGGCCTTTTTCGGCCTCAAAATGGAACAAGCCGGAATTGTAGCGGGCGTCGGCATGGCGGAAGATGTCCAAAAGGCGCGGGTAGACCGGGCCGCCCCGGTTCATCAAGGGCTGCAAGAGGTGGTCCGGCTCCGCGCCCCGGTCCTCGCTGATGCGTAAAAAGATGAGGCGGTCAATGATCATCTGCACGGCGTAGTTCAGCGCACGCGACCCTAAGCCGGGGTTGTTTTGGACAATGTTCCGGGCCAGCTTTTCCCGCCAGCCGGAGATTTCCTGAAGAAACGCTTTGTCCACAGGAACCGTAATCCGCTGGGCGCGGGCTTCCTCGGCATAGCGGTCAAACGCGCCGGAAAATACGGCGTCCCGCGAAAACCGGGCGATGAGGCTGTCCCACTTTTCGGCATAGTCCGTGTACTTGAAGTAGTCCAAGCGGGCGGTCTTGGCGGAGTCTTTTTGTTCCGGCGCGACCCGCGTGTCATAAACCGCAAACTCTTCAAAGTTCGTCAAAAGCGAGAGCGGCAGCTTGGCCGTCCAGCCGTAGCGCCGGATTTGGTACGCGGGCGACTGCTCCAGGTCCAGCGACGCCGTCGGCTGCTTGGTTTCCAGAAAGAACTTGCGGTTCCCACCGGCGCGAAAGCTGTAATCCGGCGCTTTGGTGCGTCCGCTGATTTTGATTTTGTCTTCGTGAATGACTTCCCGGTGCAGCTCAGACAAGCCTGCGTGGTTGTCCATATCCCAGCCCAGGGCCGCGAACAGCGGATTGACGTAATCAATGCGGGTCAGGGTCTCGTTGTAGTCGCCACGGCGGTACTGGCTGCGGTTTGCCGCAAAGTTGTCAACAAGCTGCTGAACGCTGTCGGGAATGGGCATGAGTAAGGGTTCCTTTTGTAAGGGCAGCGAGTCCCCCCAGCCCCCAATAATGGGGGGGGCATGAAAAGAAGAGAGCAAGCCTCTCCTAAATCTTACTCCCCCATTATTGGGGGCTGGGGGGACTCGTTCTCTAAATCATTCCCTGCAAGCGCTCTTTCAGGCGCGTGTGCCGGTGAATGTCGCTTTGCTTCTTGACGGCCATGGCAATGGCGCGTTTGGGGCCGACCAGTACGGCGAACTTCTTGGCCCGCGTCAGGGCCGTATACAATAAATTGCGCTGCAATAACATATAATGCTGGGTATGCACGGCCAGCACGACCGCCGGGTATTCAGAACCCTGGGAGTTATGACAAACAAAGCCGTTGGCGACAAAAGAATGCACGCCCCCGACTTCAAGATCATACATGTCTGCGGCTTCTTCAGTTTTTTCCACAGCGATAACTCGATCGTAGAAATAGCGAGAAGCAGCAACGGACTGGAGTGACTCCGGCACGACTGCGCCTAACTCTTCCAAATAACAAAGGAGTGTGTGGACATTGCCGTAAGACAGGCTCTTTTTTCCCTTTCTGATTCGGTCCAGCAGTTGACCGATATTCATACGCCCTTTGGCCCATACACCTTTGCCTATAATGCCCCGGCTTGGCCCAAAATGCTGCTTCACAGCCCCTAAAACCTCTGCGGCCAAAGTTTGACTGTTTGGAATAAAGTCTATGTTCGTTTTCAGCGGTGAGGTCTTTGCCTTTGTCAGCAGGGCTTGAAGCCGCTCGGACTTGTAATCGACTGAGAAGCCGATTAATGCTTGGAATCTGGCGAGAGATGTCCCGCTGACACCGACACAATACGCATTTGGCCCGGATTTCCTTTGCTGTGCGATAATCCCAAGCGACAGCAGCAGCATTTGCACTTGTTTCGCTAAAACAGGCGAGCAAGTCACCAGACGGCAGGCACGGCACGTTCCGGTTCCGGCGCTGCCATCGGTATCAAATAAGCCGCGCAAAAAGGCGGCTTTAAGGCTAGCCTCTGCCCGAAAAACAATTTCCGGCACACTTTTCGCGCAGGCCGTGGAATAATCCAAGCCCAACAAGCGCAGCCACCGCCGAAATGCGCGGGAGATGGTATAAAGGCGTTGCGCCTGGCGTGAGGGATGAGTATAATGGCAGACGCGCAGGCCGTAGCCTTCCAGGATCGCGCGATACTTGCACAGCACTTGCTGATCTTGATTGGTGAAATCGACTGTTCCATCTTTACGGTCACGATAAGAACCGTCCCCGATGAGTGCGCCTAAGAGCCACGCCAAATCCGCATCAAGATGAGTAGGCAGGTTGATGTTCGGCATTCCCTTCCGAGATTCGTTCGCGAGGCGCGGCAAAGCCGGCAAGGCAGCCAGCGGATCGGCCCCAGTCTCTCCACGGCTGATACAGGCGGTTTGACTGACTTGCAGTTCCCCAGCAGTGACAAAGTGAGGCCCACGTTCGTCAGCAACAAGTATAGGATGCTCGCGGGATACGTCAACTTGGAACCCGGATTGTGTTTTGATGCGAATGACAGCCTTTTTCCCGGTCGGTACGGCACGGATGACCTGCTGAAACGAATTATCTTCTGTGAGAACTTCGTCACCGGCAGCAATATCTCGCATAAGAACCAGGCCACGGTTGCGTGTCCAGACCCTTTCGTAGCCGGCGACGCACTTATGGATAGAGCAGCTATAAGCAAGCGTCAGCTCGTCTATGTCCGAGAACTCGTAGAGAACCTCGTTTGTCCCCTGCGCGTCGGCGTAGGCAACCGTAAGCAGCTCGTCTTCGTGATTGACGGCGACCACCGCGCCGATGTCGCCGTTATAAACAAACTTATCGTAGTTGTTGACAATCTGCATCACGCGGTCCCCGACCCGGAACAGGCGCGGGCCGCGCTGGATTTCGTCTACGCCGGGGCGCGAGGGATTGAGGACTTCCTGCAAGCGGGAGTTCAGATGCGCCGCGCCCGCCGAGCCGCGCTGCATCGGGGTCAGAACCTGGATGTCGGTTGGGGCGTAGCCGCGCTTGGGGAGACTTTTCGCAACCACGGCCACCACTTTTTCGGCAAGCTCTTCGGCTTCTTCGGCGTTAAGCCAGGCGCAGTCACGCTGGGCCGAGGGCGGCGGCAGCTCCGGCATTCGGCCTTGATTGATGGCGTGGGCGTTGGTGATAATGAGGCTTTCAGCCGCCTGCCGGAACACCTGCGTCAGCCGCGCGACAGGCACGGCGCCGCTGTCAATTAAATCCCGCAGGACGTTCCCCGGCCCGACCGACGGCAACTGGTCCACGTCCCCGACAAACACGACCTGCGCTTCCGGCGGGACGGCCTTCAGCAGCGAGTACGTCAGCACCATGTCCAGCATGGAGCTTTCATCGACGATTAACACATCACACTCTAACGGCAAGTCTAAGCCGCGCTTGAAGCCGCGCTGCTCCGGGTCAAACTCTAAGAGGCGGTGAACGGTCTTCGCTTCCCGCCCGGTCACTTCCGCCATGCGCTTCGCCGCCCGGCCCGTCGGCGACGCCAGCAGCACGTCTTTGTCCAGCGCCTCAAACGCCGCGACAATTGTGTTTGTCGTGTACGTCTTTCCGACGCCAGGGCCACCTGTCAGCACCGAAAAGCGCGATAAGAGGGCCATCTTCACCGCGCCGCGCTGCTCCGCTGACAGCAGAAACTTTTGGGCGTCCAAAAGCGCAGACAGCCAGCCGTCAAAGTCAGCAGACGGGGGTGGCACGGGCGTGGACAAAAGGGCTTGGATGCGCTCGGCGACGCCGATTTCGGTGCGGTGCAGCGACGGCGTGTAAATAGCCGTTTCGGTCTGGCCCAGCAGCGTGTAAGGTTCCAGCACCAAGCGGCCCGTTTCGGCAAGCGTTCCAATCGCCGTGCCGACATCGCCCGCGCCCAGTATCTCGGCGGCTTTTGCGGTCAGCTCGGCCTGGGTCAAAAACGCATTGCCGCCCGATTCAACAGCCTCGTTCAGCACATATACGACGCCCGCTTCAATGCGCCGGGGGTCATGGGCGGCGATGCCGATGGCCCGCGCGATCTTGTCCGCGCTCTTGAACCCGATGCCCCAGATGTCCGATGCCAATTGGTAGGGGTTGCGCTCGACAATCTCAATCGCCGCGCCGCCGTAGTGCTTGTAAATCTTGACGGCATACGCCGGGGAGACGCCGTGCGACTGCAAGAACAGCATGATGTTCTTGACTTCCCGCTGGTCTTTCCAGGCCGTCGTGATCTTTTCTAACGTCTTCTCCCCGATGCCGCCGACGCCGAGCAGCTTGCGGGGATGGTTTTCAATGATGTCTAGGGCGTCTGCGCCGAACTTCGCCACAATGCGCTTGGCGGTCACGGGTCCAACGCCCTTGACCATGCCGGAGCCGAGATACTTTTCAATCGCAAACGCCGTTGCGGGCCGGACCACTTCGTACCGGGCGACGGTCATCTGCTTGCCCCACTGGGCGTGGTTAGTCCAGGTGCCGTAGCAGAGCAGCGATTCGCCGACCACGGGATTGGAAAAATTGCCGATAATCGTGATAACGTCGCGGGCATTCGGCGGCAGGAGGCGGGCCACGGTGTAGCCGTTGTCTTCGTTGTGGAACGTGATGCGCTCAATGACGCCTTCTAAGGAGTCAAGCGGCGGGCCGTTTGGGGGAAGTGCGGCAGGTTGTTGACGGAAGGGAGGCACGGGGTAAGTATACCCGAAGACAGAACCGGCACTGGAAGTGCCGGTCTACTTTGGAATGAAAGTCGCGGCGACTAAGGAGCAGAAACGCTTGTCATTACTAAAACGCTTGCCGTTACCAAGCTGTAGCCGCTTCGGCTTTCACTCAACAGTAGACCGGCACTTCCAGTGCCGGGTTCTTGCTGGGCCGTGACTGCCTAATCCTCCAGATAGCCCGGCATGAAGCGGGCGAGACGCCCGGCGAGTTCTTTGGCGATGTCGGCATGGACCGTGATAGTTTCAGAGCCGTAGTCCACCGAATGCACCCGGCCCATTTCGTAGCACTGGGCAACAATATCCGAGCGATCATACGGCAAAATCAGTGTCACCGTCGCAAGCAGCGACTGCAATGTCGCTTCCATGCGGTCCATGAGGTAAGGAATGCCTTCGCGCTTCAAAGCCGACAAGTAGCACGAGTTCGGCGTCTGGGCAATTAGCTCGCGCAGCTCATAAGTGTCTTTGATCCGGTCGGCCTTATTGAACGCTGTGATGATCGGCTTGTCCCCTGCCCCAAGCTCGGTTAGGACTTCCTGGACCGCCCGCATCTGCCGCTCGCGCTCCGGGTGCGCCGTGTCCACGACATGCACCAAAAAATCCGCCTGCACGACTTCTTCCAAAGTCGCCCGGAATGACGCGACAAGGTGATGGGGCAGATTTCGAATAAAGCCGACCGTGTCGGTCATCAGCACCGACCAGCCGCCATGCGGCAGGACAACGCGCCGGGTCGTCGGGTCCAGCGTTGAGAACAGCATCCGGTCGGCCAGCACTTCCGCGCCCGAAAGCAAATTGAGGAGCGTGGACTTGCCTGCCGACGTGTACCCGACCAGGGCGCAGGTCGGGAACGGCAGCTTGTGGCGCATCTGCCGCTGCTGCGACCGCTGCTCCTTGATTTCGTTGATTTCCTCGCCGAGCAGGGAGATTCTCTCCTTCACACGCCGCCGGTCGCTTTCCAGCTTGGTTTCGCCGGGGCCGCGCCCGCCGATGCCGCCCTGCTGCCGCTCAAACTTGGTATACAGCGACGACAGCCGGGGCAGCAGGTAGTTAAGCTGGGCCAGCTCCACTTGCAGCTTGCCTTCGCGTGTCCGCGCCCGCTGGGCAAAGATGTCCAAAATGAGCTGCGTTCGGTCCAGCACCCGCTTTTCCAGCGCGTTGGTCAAGTTCCGCTGCTGGGTTGGGGACAGCTCATCGTCAAAGATGACCAGCTCGGCGTTTGTGCTTGCCAGCTCGCCTTTGAGGTCTTCCACTTTGCCCGGCCCGATATACGTCGCCATGTCCGGGGCGCGGCGCGACTGCGAAAACTCGCCGACCACCCGTGCGCCCGCCGTCATCGCCAGCTCTCTGAGTTCAGAAAGCCGCATCGCCATGTCATCCTCGCCGCCCGCAAGCGAGAGGGAAACCACCAGCGCCCGCTCTTCCGTCGCCGTACTATAAGAAAGTTGTGCCATAGACCAGAAGTATACCCACTTGGGCGTAAAGCTTCAGGCAGTCTCTTGTGCAGGCCGGGGCGGCACGGCCTCAAGAAGTGCCCGCAGCGCTTTGTTGACTTGCTCCGAAGTCGTGAACACTTCGGCAATGTCTTTTTCTAAGATGATAGCTTTCTGCCGTAGTACACGTTCTGCATAGGAGTTGGGCCGCGCCTTGCTATAATCAAACCGGTATTCAGGACGCAGATCATCTTCGAGATCCTCATTGGGATCATCATAAACGTCAACTTCATCTTTCATAATCTTTTTGTTCCCATCGTGTCGCAAGCCGTGCGCTGATAATCCGGGTCTTGGAGAGGCGCTCAGTAAAACTTATCACAAGTAATCGCCCCAAGTGAGAAAGCCCAACGAGCACTTTACGGGTCTCGTAAATGGAATGGTCAGGGTCGTCAAATTCTTCCGAAAGTGGGTCTTTGAGGGCCGACATGGCCTCCTCGAAGGTTACACCATGCTTAACTTCATTGCGCCGAGCTTTTTTTGTATCCCACTCATATTTCATGCAATACTCCCTCAGCCTGTTTCTTGTGCATAGCGCAACTTTTTGGAGTTTAGCACATCAAGTGTACCCGCTCCGGCGCGAACTGCGTGGTATACTGACACTATCTAAATGTGTTTACCACAGGAGAATAAGCAATGGCGGATATGGGCGAGAATGAATTGGAAATCTGCGGCGAACCTGCCGAACTGCGCCGGTTCCGAGACCGGGCGGATGCGCGTCTTGCGCCGCCGCCGGAGCGGGACCCGTATAATGGAAGCCGCCCGTCTTTGCTGAGTTTCCATCGGCTTGTGCCGGCTCCTGCCGAAGTCGCCGCGCGGGAATACGGCGCACCGGGCGGCGGCTATGAGTGGCAGAAAGCGAACTGGGGCGTGAAATGGGGCGCATCGGCAGTACGTCTCTTTGAATACGCCGAGGGTCTAATGTATTGTTTTGAGACACCCTGGTCGCCGCCGCTTGCGTTTTTGCAGACGGTTTCCGCCGATTATCCCGCGCTGACGTTTCAGCTTGCGTTCACCCAGCCGATCAGTCATGGTCAAGAACAATTCGCGTATCGAAACGGCAGAGCGGTAGATGTAGATTTATGAGGCGAACGTGACTGATACGCAGAAAATCCCGCGTTCCTCCTACGAACTTCCCCTGCTCCGAAGCATTGCCGAGATGGGCGGCGAAGTCGTTCCCGGTGCAGAACTGTATCAAAAAATTGCCGTTAAAATGGGCTTTGCCGGACAGGAAACAGAGTACGACCTTGTCCATGCCCGCGCGAAGTGGGTTTACACACTGCAATGGGTGCGTCATGCTCTGGTCAAGAGCGGCGATTTGGACGGCAGCCGGCGCGGCATCTGGGCGATTACTGAGCAAGGCCGGCAGCGCCTCGGCGCGTAATTCCCGGCTAGATATGCCATAATCGCAGGCACGAGGCACCTTGTCATGAAGTTCAAAACCATTCTCTTG
>CAXUBO010000147.1:0-9956 GCA_964249345.1 uncultured Armatimonadales bacterium
TGATTGGTTTATCGTCCGGCTCCGCCCTCTGCGCCGGAATGCAGGTCGCCCACCGGCCCGAAAACGCCGGCAAGACCATTGTGATCGTCATCCCCTCCAACGGCGAGCGCTACCTGTCTACCGTCTTGTTTGCCGACCTGCGCGAAGACAAATAACTTATGGACATGGAAACCCGGCCCAATCTCATCACGGTTCAGGAAACGCAGGACCACGAAATTGCGGCAGACCACGCGAACTTGTTTGTGGTGATTGAAGGCACGTCGTTCTTCGCCGGCGACGAAGCGCTGAAAAAGACGCGGGAAGTCGCGCAGCTTGTTGCGGACCTTACGGATTTCGGCCTGCCGGCCGACGCGATCTTTTTGCAAAGCGTTTCAGCGGATGTTCACACTGGCGCGATTGCCAAAACATCCCGCGCCAAGTACCGCCTGCGGGTCCACTGCGCGGATTTGCCCTTGCTGCCTTCCCTTGTCGGCATTATCACGTCTCAAAAGAACACGACGCTGTCCCTGCTGGAATGGGTCTATCCCGATACCGATGCCCAGCGCGACAAGTGGCTGCTGGCTGCCATTGCCCGCGTGAACGAAAAAGCGGGCAAAATCGCCGCCGCGCTCGGCGTCCGCATCCTCGGCATCGCCGCTTTTGGAGAAAAGCTGGACGACCCGGAGTATTCCAAACGCGCCAAGCCCACGCCGCCCGGCGAGGAAATGATGTTCATGCGCCGCGCCGTCAGCGGAAGCGAGGATTTGGGAATGGAAGTTTCGCACGCCAAAACCGTGCAGGTCTCAGTGAAAGTAGACTATTTAGTGTCGGGGCGGGAGTAAGCCCGGCACACACAAGCCCGGCACTTCTCGTGCCGGGCTTTTTTAGGGCTTCACCAACTCATAGTAGTAATCATCCGTCGCCGCGTTCCCCGTAAACACCCCTTTCAGAATGTCGCCGACGCTAAGCGCCTGCGTTTGAGCATCTGGAGAAACCGGCTTCCGGGCGCTGACATGACCATCTGCCCACAACACGTTCGCCATCCCGGAATGCCGCCCCTGCACGGCCGGCTGACGGTCAGAAGGAAGGAGAACGTAAGGAGCTATCCCTAACTGGTCTGGTGGGATTGGGACACGGTCCGCAACAAAAATTGTCTCCGCCGGGCTGCTTATTTGTGCCAGACGGATGGGCCGGCTGCCGGCAATCTCCGCCCTGACAAATGCGACATTGAGGCCATAAGTGACTGCGGTGTCCGGCGCGGCAGGACAAGTCCAAACTCCCGCGTTCTTGATGTAGGTACTGAGGGGGCCGCAAGATTTGTCGGCATAAGGGCTAGGCTTGTCAGCTTGACAATCGCACCAAGCGACGGGGTTTCCCTCATCGTTAATGTAACGCACCACTGGGAAGATCATGCCGTCATTATCTTGCGTGTACTGCGTTGCAGCAAGGTCGATCTGCCGCAGGTTACTCGCGCATGATGCCTGCCGCGATCTTTCCTTCGCATGGGCGAACACCGGGTAAAGCAGCGCCAGAATAAGGCTGAGAACGGCAAGGACAACAAGCAGCTCAATCAGGGTGAAGGCAAGTTTTCGGGGCGTGTTCATAGCTTCTGAACGCAGGGCAAGCGCAAAACGGTTCGGTCAACAGGCTTTCTCTTTCCGGCTTCCCGCCATGTGCTATAATAACGTATGCGCTTGGCACTGCTTTTGTGTTTTTTGTTCACGTTTTCGGCTGTTCGGGGACAAGCGGTAGAAAGTCCGCCGGGTTTTGCGCCGTTTGAGCGGGTGGAAACGCACCGGATACGCATTGTCAACAGCGTCGATGGGGCCATCCAAATCTCAGACGATCAGGGCAAGCATTGGCATTTGATCGGGCGGGTGACGACTCCGGCGACGGAAAGCCTGATGGGATACTCGGCAGCGGGGTATGCCAAACCGGGAACAGTCGCGGCGACGGCGGTGCATGGGCTTCGCATCCGCGTAGGCGACGCGGGGACGCCGGACCCGCTTTTGATTAACATTCTGCCGCGTGAGTTTGCCCAAACGCCTAAGCTGTTCGGCGGGCATGTGTCCGGGCTGTCGGGCGTCTACACAACGATCCCGGTCGGGACCAGCATCTTTCGCGGCTTGTCGCCTTTGGTCGGCAACCCGGTCTTTTTGGAACATGGCATGGGCAGCGACCTCCAGCCCCTGCCGGTGAACTATCTTCCAAAAGACGGCGATGTTTTAGAGATACTTGTGCTGGCCCCGGCAAACCCCTTAAAAGAAGTGGATTTTGATAACCATACCGGCGGCGACGTGCGCGTCACCTACGTCGACGGCACTTCTGAGGTTCTGACCCATGTGGTCAAGCCCGTGGTCGGCATCGGGCGCTACGACGGCTGCTCGTACACGGGGATCGGCGCGATCAACACGAACCACGACGGCGTCATCACCATCTCCACCGCCCCGGCCAGCACATCGCCGCTGTTTGAGGGCATCGGCCCAGAGCGGCGCGGGGGTTTTCAAATTCAGCCCGCGTTCCATAATGCTCAGGGGGACGGCGCCGGAGCGCCGTCGGTGCTGGTCATCGGGTCGCACAAGCGTCCCGAAGCGCCGGAGATGGAAGGCCGCCCGCCCCTTTTTTACGGCTACTTTGACCTGGCCTGGAGTCCTGACGAGCCGCAGCACTCGTGGCGCACCGAAGTTCAGCGCGGACATGGGCCGTGGATGCCCATGCCCGCTCTTGTCGGGAGCCGGACCCTGGCTCTGGCCGATGTCACGGCGCTTCGGCTGGTGCGGACTTCTGCCGGCGACACACGCTGGCGCGTCGGCCAAATCCGGGCGGCGGAATCCGACTACACGCACATGGCCGCCGCCGCCGCCCGCGCAGGCCGCTCCCTGGTCGAGCGCGGCGACATCAGCTTCAGCGTCGCCGCCCCCGACCGCCGCACCGCTTTTATCGCGTTCTACCGTGACGGCGCGTTCGCCGGCATCACCAACAGTGTTCCCTATACGTTCCGCTGGGACACGCGCAAGGCCCCCGACGGCGAATATGTGATTGAAGCCGAGGCCGAGGACGCGAACGCTCAGCCGCTGTCTACGACCCGCACCAAGATTTTTGTAGACAACGCCCACAAGATTGCCGGGTAGCGTAGACGAGGATCAAGCGTAGACGAGGCCGATGGGCGAGGGAATGAATTCCTCTTGCTGAATAACGTCCTTCGGACGACAGATTAGTAAATGTGGCGCTTCTTCTCATCCGAAGGATGCCATTCAGCAGATACGCAGTAATGCCGAAGGCATAGAGGAACTCATTCCCTCGCCTCTCGGCCTCGTCTGCCCATCGGCCTCGTCCAAACTCTCAAAGCCACAGGATAGTTCCATGACGCTGCACGAAAAGATAGGCCAGATGCTCCTGTTCGGCTGGAAGACCGCCGCTCACGCTCAGGCTCTTGTCACGGAATTTGCCGCCGGCGGCGTGATCTTAATGGGCCGCAATATCGGGACGCCCGCCGAAACGGCGTCAGGCATCGCCCGACTGCAAAGTTTCGCCCGGCAAAACCATCTTCCGCCTCTGTTTGTGGCCGTGGACCAGGAAGGCGGCCGGGTACAGCGCCTCGGCCCGCCGCGCTATGTCAGGCATCCCTCGCAGCGCGAAATCGGCACGGCTTCGGACGCCCGCACGTCTGCACACGCCATCGGCACTGAACTAAAATCGCTTGGCTTCAACTGGGACTTCGCGCCTGTTTTGGACATAGACAGCAACCCGCAAAACCCCGTCATCGGCGACCGCGCTTATTCGTCTGACCCGCATACTGTCGCAACGCTCGGCGTCGCCGCTGTCGCAGGCTTTCAGGACGACGCCTATATTCTCGCCTGCGGCAAGCACTTTCCCGGCCACGGCGACACCGACACCGATTCGCATTTCGCCCTGCCGACCATTCGCCGTCCCCGCGCGGCTTTAGATGCCGTCGAACTCGTTCCTTTTCGAGCCGCCATTAATGCAGGCGTCGCCGCCGTGATGACCGCGCACATCTTGTTTCCCGCCCTTGACCCTACACTCCCCGCCACACTCTCGCCTGCGATTTTGACCGGCCTGCTGCGTCAAGAACTCGGCTTTGATGGGTTGATCATCACCGACGACCTGGAAATGAAAGGCGTCGCTGATCGCTGGGGCGCACCTGAAGCCGCCGTACTGGCCGTCGAAGCCGGGGCCGACCTTCTCCTCTGCTGCCATGAATGGGAAACCCAGCGTGCCATCCATGCCGCCCTGCTCGACGCCCTCCAAACAGGCCGCCTTACCGAAACCCGCCTGGACCAATCCTGCGCCCGCATCGCCGCCGCCAAAGCCCGCTGGCTGTCTCTAAACTGAAGTGCTTGATTGAAAGCGCGTGCGTGGTACAATAGTTTCAGCAGGCAGGCAGCGTAAATGGGGTAAAATAATTGTTGGGTTGCTGGGCAGAAGCGGATGCGTTACGAGGCGCAAAACATGGATATCAAGCGTTACAACTTTGAAACTTTTCTTGAGCAGGTAAAAGGCGAGGATTGTGCCGAGATTAAACGACTAGCGGCAATAGAACTGGGTTCAGTCGAACAAGATGTTAAAAACACAAAGCCTCCGACTGAGCGCAAATATCATATAGGAAATTTATACGCAAAGCAAATCACAGAATTCTTGTTTTATATGCATAATGGGACTAAACCGGCCACTGTTGAGGAAGAAGACTTTGAACTTTACAAGATCGTGGTGAGCCAGCTAGTCGGAAAACGTATTTACAAGCAGTCGGCCCTTGACATATTCAACGCCGCCTAAACTATATAAATCAAGGAACCTACATGTTTGGAACCGAAAAATGATGATGCAAGCGATAAATCGCTTGACGAGCAGGAAGAACAACTTCGACGCGAACGGCTGGAGTTTGAGCGGAAGAAGCTTGAAAAAGAAAAGGCTGATGTCAGATCATAAGCAACAAAAGATTTAGGGAAAGGATTAAACAGTGCGGGCAATAGTTTGATTGGTTGCGGCTGTTTGATTTTTGTCATCATGATCCTTGTAGTAATTTTAAGCTCACTGAAATAATCCTTACTTGCTGAAGCCCAACAAGATACTAAGGTGCAATGCGCTGTACCCATCGCCATCTGTGTCGTGCCTATTAGGTTGCCAAAAGTAATTATGCAGGGGCGTGGGTGAAATATGGCGCTGGGTTGCAGGACAAGGCGGCATTATCATTTCGGGGCCGAATTAGGTAGTCTTCAATTATGAACACAACTTTACTGGAAGAAACTCAAATTGTCTCAGTTCGGGAAGAATGGACAGAAGCGCTTCGTACTCTGGAAAAGAACATTACGGAGTGGTCAGCGGGTGAAAGATGGCAAATCCGGCACTTCGAGCGGATTTTCACGGAAGCGTCCACGGGGCAGTATACAGCGCCGGACCTAGTGATAGAAACGCCGGACGGAGAGCGGCTGACCGTAGAAGTGAAAGGACGCGGGCTGGCAGAAGGATCAGGGCGCGTTCAACTTTCGGCGTGGCCGACGCTTTTCCGTGTGATTTTGCTCCATAAATCAGGAGAAGAAAACTGGGTAATCCGCACAGATTCCGGCATTCCGATTCGGCAACCCTGGAATCGTGAGACATTTATTTCCCTGGCGAAAGACTTGCTGAACGCGGACAAATGAGCGACTTGTATGTGCGCCGCCTAGAACGCATTCGCGAGGAACATAATGCCGCATCCGGGGCATTGGCTTACGTCAGCGTCAATTGGCAGAAATCGAACATTTTCAACTTCTCCGGCTTAGAGACAGTCGGAGTGGACGAAATACAGCGTGCGGCCAATGACTTGGAGTCGACTTACTTTATCAGGCTGTTTTCTGCGTTTGAGGGCATTCTCAAAGAACATATGGAGCAGCATCATTTCGGCATTCGTGTCGCGGAGGATGCCTCTGCCGCGTGGCTCATTGACCGGGTCTCCAAGCTGCAAAAACCGCGTATCACTGACACCTTGCGTGAGCGAGTGCATGATGTACGGAAATACCGAAACTATTTAGTTCATCCCGGCAGTACTCTGCCCATAAATGTCCAGTTCTCAGAAGCTCTGGCACGCTTGACAAAATTTGCAGATAAACTTCCTTCTCCTTCACATTGACAATGTGCATCATAACCGTCGCCCTGACCGTGCTATAATGACTGTATGACGGCTAAAGTGTGTCCCCGGTGCGGCTCGCAGTACGGAAACTTGAAGTCTACGACCTGCCCGCTGTGCTTTGCGATTTTAGTCGCCGTAGACGAGGCGACGGCGGAAGAACTCTCGGCGGCACGGGCGGAAGTGGAGCGGTCGCCGGAGTTTTTGGAAACAAAGGCCGCCGATGACGAGCGGTTCCGGCAGCAGTCGTTTGGAGCGTGCCTGGGGATTGCCGCACTGACGCTGGCGACGCTGATTGCGGCGATTGTGCTGCTGGTGTCCGCCGCGCATCGGCATTCTCTGAGTCATGCCGGGCCGTCTGTTCCCATCACGGTGACGGCGGCAAAGGCCGAGCCGCTGACGACGCTGCCGGTCGCAGCGGCGGGGCAGGACGACGTTCTGCCGCCCACGATTGGCCCATACAAAAGGCAGTCCGTAGATGCAAGCATGGTGCTGACGGGAACGCTGACGCCGTTGTTTCACGGCGTTTATGTGACGCCGACGCAGACGCTTTTAGATGTCTACGCTCTGCCTGCGGGGCGTCCTACCTCCGAGCAGAACGAGTTCCGGCTTGGCCTCACGGTGGCAAGCCAATTGGGCGGGGTCAGCCGCCCGGCGCTGTTCTTTGCGACGGAATACTGGCACTTCGGGGTCCTCTCCGCCTCCGGCGACTCGGCTGCGCCCCCCGCGTTCCGGGATGCGCTGGCCGCGCATTTTGGGTATACTGGCGTCAGCACGGCAAGAAAGAAACTTCCATGAACAAAAATTTGAAACGCTTGCTGTGGGCCGGGGCAGGTGCGGCGGCGGTAGCGGCGGGCAATAATGCCGTGTTTGCTCAGGCCAAAGCACTGGGCAACACGCTCGGCGGCGATGCCCGCTTCTGGCCCGGCCCTTACGGCGACATTTTTTACACGAAGCAGGGCCAGGGCGAAAGCCCGGTGGTGCTGCTGCATGGCCTGTACGCGGGGGCGTCGGGCTATGAATGGCGCAAGAACTTTTTTGCGCTTTCGGAGCATGAGATGGTTTATGCGCCGGACTGGCTTGGTTTTGGACTGTCCGACAAGCCGCGCATCCGCTACACGGCAGCGCAGTATATCGAACAGCTTGGACAGTTTCTGCGCGAAGTGGTCAAAGAACCGTGTACGCTGATCGCATCGTCCCTGGCGTCGGCGTATGCCGTGCAAGTCGCCGCCGACCAGCCCGATTCAGTGCAGAAGCTTGCTTTGATCTGCCCCACGGGATTTCGGCATCTGGCGAAAGCGCCGGATGCGAAGGCCCAGGCGACCTATCAATTGACCCATGCACCGCTGCTGGGAACGACGCTGCATAACATCGTCACGTCGCAAGCCGGCCTGCGCTATTACCTGATGAACGAGACTTATTTTGACCCGTCGTTTGTGGATGATGCGCTGCTGGAGCATTACTCCACGGCGACCCATCAGTACGGGTCGCAGAACGCCCCGCCGTCGTTTTACAGCGGCCTTCTGAACCACAGCGTCGCCGAGGTATTTCCGAAGCTGGCCCAGCAAACGCTGCGGATCGTCTGGGGCCGCGAAGCCCGCTTGACCCCGCTCTCCGATGCCGAGGCATTCCTCGCCGCCAACTCCCGCGCGGAGCTGACCGTGCTGGATAAAAGCGGCCTCCTGCCGCACGATGAGCAGGCGCAGGCATTCAACCGTTTTGTGATTGCCCTGCTGACCGGCCAAGAGACACGCACTTCCACCGATCCGTTGCGCTGATTTTACGCGAAATGACACTTGAAGGAGCCGAATGACGATGGCACAGAATAGCCCCAAAAGTAGTCCGAACGGCAATGCCCAGCGCAAGCCGCCGGTCCCGCTGACCTTAGTAGACCAAAGCGATGACTTTGACGAAGACGAAGAAACATACATTGTTGTCGGCGAGGCTGGCGAAGATGTCGCGTTTGAAGTGTGCGAAGATTTGGAAATCGCGCTCGGTGTCCGCGATGCCATGCTGGAAGACGGCTTTGCCGTGAAGCTGTACCAAGCCGTTGAAATCGAAGTCGTCTCCGACGACGACGCGCCCGTCCGTCCCGACGGCGCCGCCTAGTCCTTATAGAAAGAATGCCGGGGTTGTGGAAAACCCCGGCGCACAGCCTCTACTCGCGCGGCGCAGGGGCGGCAGGGGCGTCTTCCGGCGCTGCCCGGCGGCTGAAGACCAGCGGCTTGGGCGAGGCCAGCAGCGGCCAGCAAACGGCAGGCGTCGGCCCCGGCCTTGCCGGGGTCAAGACTAAGTTTCCTTTGTCGTAGCGGACCGTGTACCTTGCCGTGTCGTGATACCAGGGCGCATGGGAAAATGTGGACAGCGGCACCGGCCGCCCATTGACGCTCAGGCTGGTGCAGCGGACCGTCAGGCGGCTGCCTTGAAGCGTATACTTCCCCGCGCCGCCGAATGCCCCTGTCGGAAATGTAATGACCGTGCCGGCGACATTGTGCGGCAGGAAAAACACGGCAGTCCGCATCGTTTGCCGGTAAGGCCGCCCCGACGCATCATTCCAAATAATTGTCCCGACCCATTTGCCTCCCAGCGTGTCCGCGCTTTGGACGCTGTGGCGGCTGCATCCACCGGCAGCTATCGCTAGGAAGAGCGCCGCCGCAGACAAAAAAGAAGTGCAGAAATAAAGAGCATGGGATTTCAATCCCACGTTTCTACCTTCTGCTTTTCCAGCGGCATCTCCGGCCGCCTCGACCAGTCGCCGACATACAGCACTTCTTCTTCCAGCGTCACGCCGAACCGCTCATAAACGAGCAGCTTAACTTTGCCGGCCAGCATCCGCAGGTCAGAGGCCGTCGCGCCGCCCGCATTGACAAGGAAATTGGCGTGCTTTTCAGAGACTTCCGCGCCGCCGACACGCAGGCCCTTCAGGCCGCAGGCTTCGCTGAGGAAGCCTGCCGGCACCACGCCCGCCGCCTTCATGCCCGCCGGCAGCGCGTCCAGGCTGCCTGCCAGCGCGTGGCTCTGGACGTTCTTGAAGAACGATCCTGCCGACGGCGCATAGGGCTGCTTGGCCCGGCGCTGGGCTTGATACTCTTTGGCCTGGGCGACAATCGTATCCGGGTCCCCGCGCTCGGTGAGATGCAGGGTGCAGGACAGCACGACAGTCCCGTCCCCTCCGCCCCGGCGCAGGCGGCTGTCCCGGTACGAAAACTCCATCCACTCCGGGCCGACTGCCCTGTCCTGCCCCTCCGAAAAGACCCGCACCGACGATACCAGCGGCCCAATGTTGCCCCGGTACGCCCCGGCATTGGAAACCAGCGCCCCGCCCACGGTGCCGGGAATGCCGATGGCCCACTCCAAGCCCTTGTAACCGGCCCGCGCCGTCTGCAAAAACAGCGATCCGAACGAGACGCCGCTTTCCGCATGTGTTTCGTCGCCCGCAGTGCAGCCTTTACAGCGGTTTTGAATCACCAGGCCGTCATAGCCTGCATCACTCATCAGCAGGTTCGAGCCGTGGCCGATAAACAAGTAGGGCAAGCCAGCCTGCGTGCATACCTTTAAGACAGATGCCAGCGTTTCTACGTCAGACGCCTGCCAGAACCACCGCGCCGGGCCGCCGACTTTCAGGGTTGTATGCCGGGCCATCGGCTCATCCCGCTTCAGCGCGTCGCCGAGCATCTTTACTAACCGCGCATCCATCTTCATAAACCCGTTTCCATAGTTGGCTTACAGTGTATCACAAGTCAGGGGCGCTTCGCAAGGTTTAGCGCAGGCAGCCGCGCGGCAAAGATAACGTGGAGGAAAATGACATGAGTGATGAAACGCAGACCGACCGGCTGCCGCTGCTGATGCCGGA
>CAXUBO010000148.1:0-2724 GCA_964249345.1 uncultured Armatimonadales bacterium
ACGGTGTCAACGCTGACGCCTCGCGCTTTGGCGACGCGGGGGGCTTGCAGAGCGGCGTTCGCCGGACTGATCTGCGGGTCCAGGCCAGACGCCGAGCGGGTGACGGCGTCCACGGGAACGAGGGCGTCGGCAGGCAGGGCGTTGGTCTTGCGGTAAGCCGCCGCCAGGTCTTTGACGCCGTCAAAGTCGGATGGGTCGGGCTTGCCGGGGGCCAGGTCTTTTTTGTGGACGCCGTTGATCAGCTTATCCGAAGTCGGCCCCAAATTGGTGCCGCTGCTCTGGGTCGGGTCGTATCCATTGCCTGCTGCCGACGGGCGGGGCTGGAAGTATTCAGGCTTCGTAAAGCTCTGCGCCAGCAGCGCGGAGCCGACGACCTGCCCCTGCGCGTTCGTGACCAGGCTGCCGTTCGCTTGGTGCTTGAACGCCGCTTGGGACAGTCCCCAAACAACGAGAGGGTAGACGCCGCTGACGATCAGCAGCAGGACGATTGTTACTCGCAGTGAAATCAGCAGTTGTTTTGCCATCATATTGGCTCCTATGTCCCGGCCATGAATGGCCGGGCTAACAGTGTACGAAGCCCCGCCGGAGCTGGGGCTTCAGGCCCGGAGGGCCTTTGTCATTTCATAGCCCGGCCATAAATGGCCGGGTTCCTAATGCCGTCAGGCGGTTTTCCTAATGCCCCGGCGCACAGTGCAGCAGGACAACGATCTGGTCCAAAAGCCAGATGAACGGGAACGGCAGCAAAATGCCGCCGAGGCCCCACACGGCCAGGTTGCGCCGCAGCAGCGCCGCCGCGCCCATCGGGCGGTACGGGACGCCTCTGAGAGCAACAGGAATCAGCGCGATGATGATCAAAGCGTTGAAGATGACCGCCGCCAGCGTCGCCGAATACGGCGAATGCAGCTTCATAATGTTCAAGGCCCAGAGCGGGCCATGCCCCGTGCCTGCGACCACATAAAGGGTCGAGAACATCGCCGGGATGATCGCGAAGTATTTGGCAACGTCGTTTGCAATCGAGAACGTCGTCAATGCTCCGCGCGTCATCAGCAATTGCTTGCCGATCTCCACTATCTCAATCAGCTTGGTGGGATTTGAGTCTAAATCCACCATGTTGCCCGCTTCTTTGGCGGCTTGGGTGCCGGAGTTCATAGCGACGCCGACATCGGCCTGCGCCAGTGCGGGCGCGTCATTCGTGCCGTCGCCGGTCATGGCGACTAAGCGCCCTTCGGCCTGCTCTTTTTTGATCAGGGCCATCTTGTCTTCGGGCTTGGCCTGGGCCAAGAAATCATCTACCCCGGCTTCCTGGGCAATGGCGGCAGCTGTCAGCGGGTTATCGCCCGTGATCATCACCGTCTTGATGCCCATCGCCCGCAAGTGGTCGAAGCGCTCGCGCATTCCGCCTTTAACAATGTCTTTCAGGTAAATCACCCCCAGCGGCTTGCCGTTGAAAACGACTGCCAGCGGCGTGCCGCCTTTGCTCGAAATCTCGTCGGCGATGGCCTGAAGCTCGGCGGGAACGCTGCCGCCTTCCGATTTAACGTAATCAATGACCGCCTGCACCGCGCCCTTCCGAACGCGGGTGCCGTTCATGTTGACGCCGGACATTCGGGTCTGCGCCGTGAACGGGATAAACTCGGCGTCCTTTTCGGACATTTCGCGTCCGCGCAGGCCATATTTTTCTTTTGCCAGCACGACAATCGAGCGGCCTTCCGGCGTCTCATCGGCGAGGCTGGACAACTGGGCGGCATCAGCCAATTCGCTGATGTCAACGCCGGGCAGGGGCAGAAACTCAGCAGCTTGGCGGTTGCCGAGCGTGATGGTGCCGGTTTTATCTAAGAGCAGCACGTCTACGTCGCCCGCCGCTTCGACCGCTTTGCCGGACATCGCCAGCACGTTATACTGCATGACCCGGTCCATGCCCGCAATACCAATGGCGGACAGCAGGCCGCCGATGGTGGTCGGGATCAAACACACCAAGAGCGCAATCAAAATCGTAATGCTCGGCGCTTGTCCCCCCATGCCCGCGCTCTGCGCCTGACCGACGTTATACTGGGCGAACGGCAGCAGGGTCACGGTCGCCAGCAGAAAGATAATGGTCAGGCCGGCGATTAAAATGTTCAGCGCAATCTCGTTCGGCGTCTTCTGCCGGGACGCGCCTTCCACCAGGCCGATCATGCGGTCAATAAAGGTCTCGCCGGGGTTCGCCGTGATCTCCACTTTGATGCCGTCCGAGATGACTTTTGTGCCGCCGGTGACTGCCGACCTATCGCCGCCCGCTTCCCGGATGACCGGGGCGCTTTCGCCGGTAATCGCCGACTCGTCCACGCTTGCGATGCCTTCAATAATCGTGCCGTCGCTTGGGATCACGTCGCCGACTTCGCAGACGACGATGTCACCTTTGCGAAGGTCCGGCGCAGCGGTCATCTCCACCTGCCCGTTTTTGCCGAGCCGTTTGGCTTTTGTCGTGGTGCGGGTCTTGCGAAGCTCGTCCGCCTGGGCCTTGCCCCGGCCTTCGGCAATCGCCTCGGCAAAGTTTGCGAACAGGACGGTGAACCAGAGCCAGAGGGCAATTTGCCCGACAAAGGCCCGTTCCCAGCCGCCGACATGTGTAAACAAGTCGGTCAAAAAGATAATAGTTGTGATGACGCTGCCGATCCAAACCACGAACATGACGGGATTTTTTGCCATCAGAACGGGATTCAGCTTGGCGAACGCATCGCCGAT
>CAXUBO010000148.1:2824-9728 GCA_964249345.1 uncultured Armatimonadales bacterium
CGCATCAAGAAATGCTCCACGACCGGCCCCAGCGAGACGCCGGGGAAGTAGGTCAGCGCCCCGACAATGACCACGACGCCGACCAAAAGACCCGCAAACAGCGGCGTGTCGGTGGGGAATGTTCCCGCGCTTGCCGTCACCCGCTTCTTTCGCACCATGCTGCCCGCAATCGCCAGCAGCGGCACGATCATCAAAAAGCGCCCAATCAGCATCGAAATCCCAAGCGTCGTGTTCCAATATGGCGTGTTCGCCGAAATTCCCGCAAACGCGCTGCCGTTGTTGCCTGTGGTCGAGTCATAGGCATACAGAATCTCTGAGAAGCCGTGCGGCCCGCTGTTGTTGGTATTCGCCGACGCCAAAGCGTTGATGCTCGGCGGCGTGCTTTGCACCGTGTTCCAATAAGTAGACGGGTGCGGGACATGCGCGACGCTGGAGACCGCCGTGAACAGCAGAACGTCGGCGGCCAGCACGAGCGCCGCCAGCATCGCCATCTTGATCTCGAACGCTTCCACTTTCTTGCCGAGATACTCCGGCGTGCGTCCGACCATCAGCCCCGCGATGAACACGGCCAAAATGGCATACATCAGCATTCCGTAGAGGCCCGCGCCGACGCCGCCGAAGATGACCTCGCCGGTCATAATGTTTGCCATCGGCACCAGCCCGCCGAGCGGCGTATATGAGTCGTGCATGGAGTTGACCGCGCCGCATGACGCATCGGTCGTAACTGTTGCAAACAAGGCCGAACGGGCGACGCCGAAGCGAACTTCCTTGCCTTCCATGTTGCCGCCGGAGTCGCCCAGCGCTGACGCCCGCGTTTCGACCCCCTGCGCCGCAATGAGCGGGTTACCCGACGCTTCCTGCGTGTATGCCACGGACACGCCAATCAAAAACAGGAAGCCCATTGCGCCCCACAGCGCCCAGCCTTGCTTGACGTTGCCGACATACAGGCCGAACGTATAAACAATGCCCGCGCCGATCAAAAAGATGGACAGCACCTGCAAAAAGTCGGTGAGCGCCGTCGGGTTCTCAAAAGGATGCGCGGAGTTCACGTTAAATGGCCCGCCGCCGTTCGTTCCCAGCATCTTGATCGCTTCCTGGGACGCATACGGCCCGCCGGGAATGATCTGCGAGCCGCCTTCCAGTCCGGTCACTGTCCGGTACGCATGGAAGTTCTGAATGACGCCCTGCTGGCACAGCGCCAGCGCGTAGACAAGGCAGAGGGGCAGCAGAATATAAACCGTCGCGCGGGTGAGGTCCACCCAGAAGTTGCCGATGGACGCCGCCGAGCGCCGTCCCAGCCCGCGCACCAGCGCGATGGCAATCGCAATACCCGTGGCTGCCGAAAAGAAGTTATGCGACGCCAGCGCCACCATCTGCGAGAAGTACGACATCGTGTTCTCGCCGGAATACGACTGCCAGTTCGTGTTGGTCGCAAACGAAATCGCCGTGTTAAACGCCAAATCCGGCGTCATCGCCGTTCCATAGGAAGGCGCGTTTTTCGCGTCCCCAAAGTGCATCGGGTTCAGCGGCAAAAACGCCTGAAAGCGCAGCAGCGCGTAAGTGATCGCGATTGTGACCACGCTGAACAGCAGCATTGCCAGCGTGTAGGTCGTCCACGGCATTTCCTCGTCTTCGCGCACGCCGCCGATTTTGTAGATCATGCTTTCCAGCGGGCGCAGCACCGGCGAAATCCAAGTCCGCCTGCCTTCAAAGACGTGGAACATAAATGTCCCGAACGGCTTGGTCAGCGCCAAAATCAGCCCAAAGAAAAGAAGGATTTGAAACCATCCAATCAAAGTCATGTCATCTCCCTCAAACTGTTTCTAAAACTGCTCAGGCCGGAGCAGCGCAAACATTAAATACACCGTCAGGCCCAAAGCGGAAATCCCCGCAAGCCACAATTCCATGTTCTTCTCCCTAAAGCCTATCGCACCCGTAGGTGTAGCCGATGGCAATCACGAAAAATACGCACACCGTTCCCAAAAACAAAAAGTCCTGCATGATGCCCTCCCATGCGCTTCATTGATTGACTTTCGCACGGATTTATCGTATCCGATTTGGTATAAAGAAGGTGTAAAGAAGCAAGCAGGCCATATAAAGATTGTGTAAAGATTTTGGCGGCATTTTAAGACGCAAAAAAGCCCCGCCTGCATTGCTGCAAACGGGGCTGCTCTTATCTATTTGTTTTTGAGGAAAGCCTGCCGGACGCGGATGCTTGCGGCTCAGACACCGCGAACAACGAGCGGCAGATCACATCACAAGCGTGCCGGCGCGGACGAAGCCAGGAAACCCAAGACTTCCTGCACCTGCGCGTCGCGCTTGCTCTCCGCCAGCCACCACAGCGAGGCCGCTTTGTGCGCCCACGAAAGGGCGGACGTTTCCGCCTGAAAAATCTCCGGCGCAACTTCTGTGCCGCCGAACCGGGCATACTCTTCCAGGTAATGCCGGATGAGCCTCTCCCGACGAGTTGTTCCATCTTCGGCAGCCTCTAAAAAAGAGTTATGCCCGGACCAGTCCGGCAGCCCCAAGTAAAGAGCCGCATCGGCAAACCGAGGACCAAAACAGTTTTTTTGCAGATCAAAAACAACCATTTCTTCACGCTCGCCGCGCCAGCCGAAATTGTTGGGCAGAAAGTCCTGGTGCAGCAGACCCTTCGGCTGCGCTTCAATACGGGCGGACAAGTTTTGGAGGGCTTGTTTCAGCTTCGGCAGCTCTGACTCGTCCGCGCCGCCGGCCTTGAAGCCCGCTTCCGCTTCCGCTTCGTCCGGCTCAGCGCTGAGATCAAGCAGCCAAACTTGACCAATCTGGCCGACCTGCGCGTAAGCGCGAAGGTGCCGGGCATACTCCGGCGTAACGTGGCAGGCATTGAACTGGGCGAGCAGGGAAAGCATCTTGCGCCACTCGGCTTCACTGTCCTCCTGAAAGCCAATCGCCGTGACAGGCTCCAGAAAGATCACTTCTTCGTTTGACGCATTGAAAACGGTCCCCAGCAGGCGCGGCGTCGGTACGCCCGCCGCCGCAAGATGCCGGTAATGGACGGCCTCCGACCGGCCTTCCCAGGCGCACTTTTTCACAAACAGCGTGACTTCCCCTGTTTCGCCCGTGGGCCGCGTGTGATGGAACGTCGCCAGCCGTGTGGCGCCCAAATTGTTTTCCGTGGCCGTGGAAGCCGCCGTAAAGCCGGCCAGGGGACTTCCGGCAATGCGTTCAAGAATGGGAAGCACCTGCGCTTCTGTTAAGTCAAACTGTGCGTAGAAGGTTTCCATTTATTCTCATTCCTTCGGGAACACCACTTTACAGCCCCAGCACCCCGCCGAAGAACTTCAGCGTGTCCTGAATATGCGTGTCCCAATACTCCCAATTATGCTCGCCGGGATGCTCTTCGTATTCGTGCGGGACGCCGAGCGCCGTCAGATGTGCGTCTAACGCACGATTTTCTTCAATCAAGAAGTCATCGACGCCGCAGTCTATCCGCAGGGCGGGCAGATGGGAGCGGTCAATCGTTTCGGCCAGCGCGAAGATGTCGTTCGGGCCGCCTCGCGCGTTTTCGCCCATAATGACCGCCCATTCGCTGTTCGCGTCAAACGTGCGGCTGCCGAAGCCGACCGCGCCGGAGTGGCTGACGGCGGCGCAGAACAAATCGGGGTGCTTCAAGGCCAGCTTGACCGCGCCGTAGCCGCCCATGGACAGCCCGGCCAGCACCCGGCCTTTGCGGGTGGGAATCGTGCGGAACGTGCGGTCCACAAAGCCGACCAAATCGCGCGTCAGGTACGTCTCAAACGCCGCTTTCGGGTTTGTCTGCGAGTCGGTATAAAAAGAGCGCTCGCCGTTCGGCATCACCACAATCAGCGGCAGGCCGCCGACATAGCGCTCTAGGCTCGTGCGCCGGGTCCAAGCCGTGTGGTCATCGGACAGCCCGTGCAGCAGGTACAGCACGGGAAATGGGCCGGGTTTGTTATCCGGCACGATTGCCGTGAAAGATGTCATCTTTTCCAGCACCGTGTTTTGGTTGAGGTGGAATTCACAAATGGGCATGAGTTATTCTCCTAAAAGTGTCAAAGTCAGCTCGCGCCGCCGGGCATAGCGCTCATCCGAAATTGCGGGCGTCGCGCCCAGCGTCGAAATCGGCTGGTCCAATTCAATCCACGACCGGCAGCCGCCGTAGGCACGGGTGACAGGGATAATTTGGGGCGACGCCAGCGCATACGCCCGCAGAAGCAGCACAAAGACCGGCTTGTACGGCTCCCAGTCGTAGCGCCCGTCAATGAACTGTTGACTCCAGATATGCTGCGGCGCTAAATTGAGGAGTTTTGCCCGGTCCTCCACCCGCACCACGTCCGACACTTCCGCCGCCGCTTCAATACGGATTTCGCCCGGCGGCAGCTTCCGCGCTTCTTCTTCGCGGAGCCACTGCCCAAAGCAGGGCTGCAAATCTCCGGCCCGCTCGGTCTCGTGTTCATACGTTGGGTACAAAAGAAACTGCCGCGCTTTGAGGTCAAAGTCGCCGGTATCTTCAATTAAGCCGCCCTTGCGGAGCAGCACAATTTGATGCCCTTCCAGCAGCGATTTTTGAACGACCGCCCATTCTTTCAAGGCTATGGTGAGTTCAGGTTGCAGCATTGTTGCCTTCTTCTATCTTGTCTACGATTTGCCGCGCTGTTTCTTCCGGCGTTTGGTGCGCGTTGTCAATAATAATGCCGAACGCCGGATGGGGAATGCCTTCTGCATAAAGCTCAGGAATACGCCGGAGTTCCCATTCCGTCAGCTCCCGCGTGCCGCGATTGGTCAGCGCAACCGCCATGCTGGGATTGAGCGTGACGCAGTGGATGGAGACGCCGAGCGGCGTTAGCTCCCGCACGAGATAGTCATAGCTGTCTTGGGACAGCGGCGTACTGATGATTACGTTCAGGCCGAAGTTGGCAAAGTTGCGCGTGACGGCAGCGGCATTCGCTAGGTTTAGCGGAATGGACTCCAGGAGCGGCATCCAATCTATGAAGTCGTCCAAATCGTCCACTTCCACATGCGCCGTGCGCGGCAGAAGCCGGACGAGCAGCTTGGACACGGTTGTCTTGCCGGAATTGATTGAGCCGCTGATTAGGATAATCATCGACACTGAGTATACCCCGCCGCGCCGCCAAGACCGGGTATGACTAAGACCGGGTATAATAGACGCAATCTCAGGAGGAACCCCGAATGGCGATTGCAGAAGCGGAAATTGCAGAAGTGGAACACGAGATAGCCCCCTACCCTGGAATGCCGATTACGGAAGACGCGCTGATGCGCCTGCCGCGCGACGGGCGCAAATGGGAAATGGAAGACGGGAGGCTCACGGCCCAGCCGACACGATTTGGACATGATGAAATTGGCTTCAACATCATTTTGCTGATAGGGCCATACACGCGAGGGCACGGGGTAGGCCCGACAGGGCAAGATGGGTTTCGAATGGCAAACGGTAATGTCCGCGCCCCGGATGTCTCGTTCACACGCACGGAGCGCATTCCCGGCGGCAGGCCCGGCAGCGGCTTTGGCAGCGTGGCCCCGGATTTGTGTGTGGAAATCATTTCACCGTCGGAGCGGCCCACCGATATTGAGGAGAAGCTGAGGGACTATTTTGACAGCGGAGCGAGCCTCGTGTGGCACGTTTTTCCTGAAACGCAGTCAGTGACAGTATGGACTTCGCCGACTGAAGCGCAGACGCTCGGCGCAGACGGCCTTTTGGACACCGGCGGCATTCTGCCCGGCTTTTCGTGCCGCGTCGCAGACATCTTTGAGACGGAGTAATGATGCAGTACCGCAACTTTGGAACCACCGACTTACGCGCCTCCGTTGTCGGGTTCGGCGTTTGGACCGTCTCCACCCGCATGTGGGGCGTCACCGACGAGGCCGTCCGCCTGCGCCTTTTGCGCCGGGCGTTTGAGCTGGGCGTGACGTTCTACGACACCGCCGACGTTTATGGCGATGGCCTCGGCGAGACAATACTGGCCGAAGCGCTGGGCGCACACCGGGACGCGCTGACCATCGCCACCAAGTTCGGCTATGACTGGTACACCGCCCCCGGCGAGCAGCCCGGCCAAAAAGAGCGCCCTCACGACTGGTCCCCGGTGTTCGTCAAACGCGCCTGCGAAGAAAGCTTAAAGCGCCTGAACACGGACCGCATTGATTTATACCAATTGCATAACCCGCGCCTAGACGCACTGAGGAGCGACGATTTATTTGCCGCGCTGGACGAACTCAAAGCCGAAGGCAAAATACGTCACTACGGCGCGGCGCTCGGCCCGGCCCTGGACATCCGGCAGGCCGAAGAAGGCGCGGCAGCCTTCCGCACCCGGCAGATGACCTCGGTGCAGATTATCTACAACTTATTAGAACAAGTGCTGGGCGAGGAAGTCTTTAGGGCGGCGCGGGAAACCGGCGGCGGGGTCATGTGCCGCGTCCCCCATGCGTCGGGCCTGCTGGAAGGCTCCTACACGGCAGAGACCGAGTTTGCTCCCGGCGACCACCGCAATTTCCGCGTTTCCACCAATGAAAAGCGCAAAGCCTGGCTTGATGACGGGTTAAGGAAAATCGAGCAGCTAGACTTCTTGACGCGCGGCACAGGCCGCACGCTCGGCCAAGCCGCCCTGCAATGGCTCTGGTCAAACCCGCTTCTCGCCGTCGCCCTCCCGAACATCTACGACGAGCGCCAATTGGAAGAACTCTGCGCTGCCCCCGACACGCCCGCCCTCACAACGGACGAGCTGGCAAAAGTCAAAGAGTTGTACGCCCATAACTTTGGGCTTTGAGACCTACCGACCCCTAGAGTGTATCTCATAAATAGCAGGGGGCTACTAAATCATCTGACAATGCTCCATCTGAGCAGCCTTTTTTAGAGTAGTTCTGCCTTTTTTAGAGTAGTTCTGCCTTT
>CAXUBO010000149.1:0-3207 GCA_964249345.1 uncultured Armatimonadales bacterium
CCAGGCCCGTCAGCAGGTCCAGCACTTCCCACTCTTCGAGGTCGTCCTCGGCACAGACCGCTTCCGCCGCCGCGAGGGTCCAGCCGCCCGCGAATACGGAAAGCGCGGCAAGCAAGCGGCGCTCGCGCGGCAGCAGCAGCTCGTAGGACCAGTCCATCAGCCCTTGCAGCGTCTGCTGGCGCGGCAGCGCGGTCCGGCTGCCGCCCGTCAGCAGGCGAAAACGCTGGTCCAGGCGGTCGTCAATCTGCTCCACCGTCAGCGAGCGTGTCCGGGCCGCTGCAAGCTCCAGCGCCAGGGGAATGCCGTCCAGACGGCGGCAGAGCCGCGCCAGCGCCGGTGCGTTTGCGTCAGTGACGGCGAAGCCGGGAGACAGCTCGGCCCGGTCTAGAAAGAGGCGGCCTGCTTCGGAGACGGCGACGCTTGCCGCCGTCTGAGGCCGGTCCAGGGCCGGCAGCGCCAGCGACGGCACCGGGTAAGTTTGCTCCCCTACCAGCCCTAGACGCTCCCGGCTTGTCGCCAGCAGGCGGAGGTGCGGGCAGGATTGCAGCAGGAAATTCGCCAGGACGGCGGCGGCACTGAGGAGATGCTCGCAGTTGTCTAAAATCAGCAGCATCCGCTTGGAGCGCAGGCTGTCCGCAAGAGTCGAGAGCAGCGGGCGGCCTGCTTCCTCGCGCACGTTCAGCACGGCGGCGACCGCCTGAGTCACCAGCGCCGGGTCTGCCAGCGGGGCCAAATCTACGATCCAAACACCGTCATCGGGGGCGGCTTCCGCCGCCGCTTGCAGCGCCAGCCGCGTTTTTCCGGCCCCGCCCGGCCCGACCAGCGTCAGCAGGCGCTGCCGATCCATCAGCGTCTTGACTTCCGCCAAAGCCGCCTCGCGCCCAACAAACGAAGTGAGCTGAACCGGCAGATTGTTCGCCCCAAGCGAGCGCAGCGGCGCAAACTCCTGCGGCAGGCCTTTTAGGGACGCCTGCCAGACATGCTCCGGCTGGGACAAGTCTTTCAAGCGGTGGCTTTTCAGGTCAAGGAGCAGAACTTCGGCAGACACAATGCCGTCTAATGCTTCGCATGCGGTGGCGGACAAGAGCACCTGCCCCCCGTGGCCGATTGCCATCAGGCGGGCGACTCGGTTCAAGGCCGGGCCGAAGTAGTCGCCGCCGCGCTCCTCAGCCTCGCCGGTATGGAGCGCCATGCGGACACGGAGCGGCAGCATCCCGTTTTCCGCAGGCCAGGAACCGAGGGCGGATTGGACGGACAGCGCGGCCTCAAGGGCGTTCGGAGCAGACGCGAAGGCCGCACAGAAGGCATCGCCGACTGTCTTGAAGACGCACCCCTGCCGGTCGGCAATTGCCGCGTGCAGCAGCGCATCATGGCGGGCCAGCGCCAGCCGCATGGCTTCGGGGCTCTGCTCCCAAAGCTTGGTGCTGCCTTCAATGTCGGTGAACAAAAAAGTGAGTGGGCTTGCCGGCGCTGTCATGGCACTGCTTCCTTCGGTCATCGGACTGCTTCTTTTCAGACTTCTTTGCCATGTCTGTCTGGCTTCCTAGATACGGCATGAGCGCTGACATCTCCTGCATCGGTCTTTATCAGAGCACGGGCAGCCGCGTGAAGTCTCTCCGATTCTTGCGGTCAAACTGCTATAATAGGGACAACAAAGAATTTGCAGGGGAGCATATTACCATTATGGGCATTTTGGACGGCAAACAGGGCATCATCTACGGCGTTCGCAACGAACGCTCACTCGGCTGGGGCTGCGCCGAGAGCCTGGCGCGGGAAGGCGCAAGGCTGGCGTTCAGCGTGATGACCGAGCGGGAAGAAAAAGACGTGCTAAAATTGGCGGCGTCTTTGGACGAAGGTGGTGCGGCGTTCGTGCAGACCTGCGACCTCACGAAAGACGACGAAATTGACGCTCTCCATGCCCGGCTGAAGTCGGAGATGGGACGGCTGGATTTTGTCATCCATGCGGCGGCTTTTTCGCCCAAAGACGGCATCAGCGGGCGGTTTCTGGAAGTCTCCCGTGCGTCGTTCCAGACCGCCGTGGAAGCGTCCGCCTACAGCTTTGTCGCGGCGGCGAAGTCCGCCGAGCCGCTGATGACTGCGGGCGGCAGTTTGGTCACTTTAACTTATTTGGGCGCCGAGCGGGTCATCCCCAACTACAACACAATGGGCGTCGCCAAAGCCGCGCTGGAGTCCGCCGTGCGTTACCTAGCAAGCGATCTCGGCCCTTCGGGAATCCGGGTTAACGCCATCAGCGCCGGGCCGACCATGACGCTTTCGGCACGCGGCATCGCCGGGTTCTCGGACATGCACCGCCAGGCCCGCGATGTAGCCCCGCTGCGAAAGAACACCACGCCCGATGAAGTCGGCGACACGGCGGCGTTTTTGGTGTCCGACTGGTCACGCGGCATCACCGGCGAGACTCTCTACGTCGACAACGGCCTGCATATTTTGGGATGACTGCTGTGTATCAACCAAGCGCCAAATTTCTAAAAAGAGCCGCTTTCGTCCTACTGGCAGTAGTCTTGATGCCGGTAGCCTTGATTGGCGGCTGGTTTTGGGCGACGGGCCAGGACTGGAATTTCATCGGCGCAGTAGAAACCGGGAATGTTGCCAAGGTTCGTGCGGGCTTAGACAGAGGTATTGATCCAAACAAGGCGAACATGCAGGGCGCGAAGGCTTTAACAATGATCACAAACGGTAAAAAGCCAAAGCAAGCTGAGATCATTCGCTTGCTGCTCGACCGTGGCGAGAACCCAAACGACGGCATCTATTTTGCGGCTGACCATTTGTCCCCGGACATTGTTCGCCTTCTGCTAGACCGGGGTGCAAATCCGACGTATGGCCTCTGCTCTGCCGTAGATGCGCGGCGAACTAACGTTGTTCAACTGCTCATTGCGCGGGGCGCAAACGTCAACACCGATTGCTCCGTCACTGACCGGCCTGTGCTACTGGACGCAGCAGAATATGGCAACAACCAAATTGTTCGCCTGCTCAAAGACGCAGGTGCAAGAAAATAATGCAGATTGAATGGGAATTGCGGGAAGAATATGCGGAAATCGGCGGGGCGAGCCTGCTGCATGAAGCCGTGGGCGAGGCTCTGGCCGTGCTGCCGCGCGAGCATCTGCGGCAGCTTGCGATGATCCACATTCAGGACGAAGACCCGCGCGGGAAGGCGCTGGGCATCTGGCGGCAGGACCACCGGGGCGT
>CAXUBO010000149.1:3307-7675 GCA_964249345.1 uncultured Armatimonadales bacterium
CGCTGGGAAAAACCTGGCGGCCTGGCAGGGACGCCGGAAACGCGGGGGGCGCTGGAACTGGCGCTGAAAGCCTTGCGGATGGACAAAATTGTAGAGAGGGACACGGCGGGAACAAAAGGTTCCAAAGCGGCGTCGTAAGAATGGGAAAAGCGCAGGCGTCAATGGCGACGCGGGGATGCTTTTTCCTTCTTCCGTGGCCGGCCCGGCCCGTTTCTATAGCTCGTCAAAAAGCGGCCCCCATGCAGAGTGCATGAGGGCCGCTTTTTGCCGGCCTGCTTTTGCTGGCCTATTTCCCGCCCTGCGCGGCGAGGGCGCGGTCTACCCGGCGAAGATCGCGGCGCAGGTCCGACAGATGAGCCAGGGCCGGATCGGTGAAAATCAGGTCCCATTCTTCCGTGTCGTAGCCGGCGAGATAGTGCGGCAGGAAGCCGGCGGTCTTAGGCGGGATCGGCAAGGCGCGTTCGGGAACGGAAAACGGGACCAGGGCGATCTGCGAGTCGTCGTACTCGGACTGAAGGCGCTTGCCGCGCCGGTTGGCATAAGCCGGGTCAATTTTTGAGACGTGGCCCCATTCTTTCATGGCTTCTTCCGGCAGGCTGGCAAAAAAGCAGGCCAGGCCCCGGTTGGAATGCAGCATGACGTTACGCGGGTCCAGCAGGAGGGCGCGGTCAAACATGTCAATGGCCTGCTTGTGCCGCTCCATCGCCTGCTTCCAGCGCGGATCGTTTGTTTTCTTGGACTGTTTGGCCGCGTCCTGAAGCAGCTTACCGGCCTTTGCATATGCCAGGCCCAAATTCGAAAAGTCTTCCATGCGCGTGTCGCGCAGCGTGACGGCATGGCGAAACTCGACAATCGCTTCTTCCAGCTTTTCCTGCTGGTAGAAAATAATCCCCCGGTTGGAATGGCAGTCGGCATTGGCCGGCTCATACCGCACGCAAAGGTCCCATTCGCGCATTGCGGCGTTCTGGTTTTTCAGCAGCGCATGGGCGTAGCCCCACTGGTAGTGGACGGCATGAAAATCGGGGCGCAGCTCCAGCGCCCGCGCGAAATTCGGGAACGACAAATCGGGCTTGCCGATGGCGATATGACAAACGCCGTAGTTGTTGTGGACTTCCGGGATATGCTCGTCGAGTTTGAGCGCCACTCCCAGCTCTTCCAGCCCCGCCGTGATGCTTTCCCGGCGCAGATGCAGCCAGCCGAGCTGGGCGGGAATTTGGGCGTCCTTTGGGTTAAGCTGCCCGGCCGTTTTTAGATGCAGAGCGGCGTCCGTGCCTTCGCCGGACAGCCCAAGCGCAATCGCCAAGTTCGTGTGCGCCAGGGCCGAGCGCGGCCAGAGCTTCAGCGCCGCCTGGAAAAATGCAACTCCCTGCGGCAGCAGACGCTGCTGAGTTTTGATGACGCCGAGCAGGGTCAGCAGTTCCGGCGACGACTTGCTGAACTGCAAGGCACGCCCGGCATAACGGTCCGCGCTTTCCAGTGCGCCGGCATCCGCATAGGATTTGCCGAGATTGTAGCACGCTTCCCAAAGGCGCGAATTAATGTCAATGGCCTCTTTCAGCGCCAAAATGGCGTCGTTGACTGCGCCCACGCGGCACAGGCCGTAGCCGTAGCCCGCCCGCACGGCGGCGCTTGCCGGGTCAACGTGCACGGCGCGGGCCATTTTCTCAAATTCGGCTTTTTCCGTTTCCGGGCCGCCGCTTTTCTGCATCCGGGCGGTCGCCAGATTGACCAGCGCAGGCGCATGGTTTGGGTCGCTTTGCAGGGCAGCCTCAAATTCGGCAGGTGCGTCGTCGCCGCAGAGGGTGAGGGCCAAGCCGAGGTTGTTGTGGGCATCCGCCTGGGCCGCCTCGGTTTTCGCCAGCGCCAGCGCCTGCCGCAGCTGCGGCTCGGCTTCTTCGTAGCGGCGTTCCCGGCACAAAATCAGCGCCAGGCGGCTATAAAGGATCGGGTCTTTCGGCGTCAGCTTCAGCGCCCGCTGAAGCTCGGCAATCGCCGCCGGCGCGGCGGCCGGGTCCGGGTCCGCACCGCTTTCGGCAAACAGATGGGCCTGGTTCGCGGCAGGCGGCACGGCGCTTGGGCTGAGCTGCGCGGCCCGGCTGAACATCTCGCCGGCCTGCGCCTGCGCCCCGCGCCGGGCCAGCGCGGCCCCAACATTGTTGAAGAAGTCGGCATCGCTGCTGCCCATCTGCCGGGCCTGCTGGAACCAGTGGATGCTTTTCTCGATTTCCCCTTGCAGCAGAAACAGCGTGGCAAGCCGGAGCCGGGCGGCCGGGGCAAGCGCGGGGTCTTTCAGCTCTCCTTCGGCGTGTTCCTGGATTTTCGTTCCGGTTTCGCTGATCTGCCCTGCCAAGACCGCGTGCTGGTGCTTGATCTTGTTCCCCGGCAGAATGCCGCGCAGCAGCGACAGCCCGCCGCCTCCGCCGGCGCTGACCGCGGGAACGAGGCGGCTGGTCTTGCCAAGCTTCAGCACAATGCCGCACTGGCTGCATACAGGCGTGTTGGGTGAATTCTTATGATTGCAATAAGGGCAGGAAGTATCCATAGTGGGTTAATTCGCAGGTTAATTTTCGTCTTGCTGATTTATATCCTCATGCGAGAGAGGCCGCCGCGCTCCGTGATATACACGCACCACATAAACCGTGTTTTTTTCTTCGTCTATGCGGAAGATGACGCGGTACGAGTGATGAGGAGCGCTGCGGTACGGCAGTCCAAGCTCCCCGGCTTCAGCAATGACGGCAAACCGACCCGGCATGTCGTTCAGCGATAGAATAAGAGCCTGAAGCGCAGTCTTCCACTTCCACGCCGCTGTTGTAGATTTTCGAGCGAGAAATGCCACAGCATCATCTATGTCATTTCTAGCCGGATCGGTAATCTCAACGTCAAAAGCCATGTTTGGCCTGAAGTTCCGCAAACACTTCCTCAGCGGGCCGCGTCCGCCCTTCCCGAATCGCTTGCTCCCCCTCCCGAACGGCAGCGGCGAGACGGGTACGCTCTAGTTGTTCTTCCGCTTGCTGATAAGTGACGGGATCAATTAAAACTGCCTGCACTTCGCCGTTGATGGTGAGAAGCAGCGGCTCCTGCGTCTCGTTGAGGTTTTCGATGAGATGGCCGGCATTATGCTGAAAGTCGGTCAAAGAATGGGAATTTGTGAGATGTGCCATAGGGTATTTTTTCTGTTAAAGTCATGCCGAGCGGGGCAAGCGTTAATTGGTCGGCAAGCAGTAAGCTGCGGCGAGACCTGCGAAGGCCCAAAGTAGTCCATTCCAGCAGGCATCCTGCAAACGGTATACGGCACGGGTGGAATGAGGAAAAATGACAAGTTCTGCGACGTAGTAAACCCCGCCCAAAACTATCGCCAGCAGGATACCGCACGGAATAAGCCACTTTCGCTGATGCGTCTTGTCTAACCACAGGTAAAGTGGTCCGCTCAGGTTGAAACTCATTAGCATTATTACTGTGACAAAGTCCCGCAGCCAGATGACGAAGCCAACTGCAAGAGCCATCACGAATAGCAGATACCACGGTGAGACTTGCCGCATAATGCTTACCTTTTAGATTTCTTGCTCCGTAATGCAGTTTACCCTGCTGCCGCGAGGCGTGCGCCCTGATTGGCAAGCTGGTCGGCGCGGGCATTGCCTTCGCGCAGGATATGGGTCACGGTCACGCCGCCGGAGAACAAGCGGCAAAGCTGCTGCGCTTCGGCTTGCAAGGCTTTGAGGTGCGGCGCGTTGATCTTGTAGCGCCCTTCCATCTGCCGGGCCATGAGCTGGCTGTCGGTATGCACCGTCACCCGCTTTGCGCCCCTGGCCCGCGCTTCTTCCAGCCCCCGAATGAGGGCTTTATACTCGGCGACATTGTTGGTGGTCTGCCCGATCCCTTCCCCGATCTCCGCGACGACTGCGCCGTCACTGTCCGTCAAGAGAACGCCGATGCCCGCCGCGCCGGGATTGCCTTTGGAAGCGCCGTCAATAAATAAGATAAGTTCCATTGCTCCTATTATAGCACGCTTTAGGATGGCACGCTTTAGACGCTCGGCGGGGGCGGCCACACGTCGCTTGATGGGGGTGAAGACGGCGGCAGATAGCCCATTCCATAAGCGGACTGCGCCCGCAGAGCCGCAAGCTGCCGCGCCGCCTGGAACCCTTGAAAAACGCGAAACAGCGCCCAGGCATGAAACGCCAGCGGAAGCAGTCTTCCGAGATAAAGCAGCAGCACGGCATCCAGCAGGTAAAACACGGCGCCGACAATAAAGGCCCACTGCGCTCCCTTGCGGGCGAAGAAGCCGTACAAAACATAAAAAGACACGGCTAAAAGGTCAATCCCAAATGCCGCTCCCTTGCTGACTGGAATAAAGCCGCTGTCAATGAG
>CAXUBO010000149.1:7775-9444 GCA_964249345.1 uncultured Armatimonadales bacterium
GGTCAATCCCAAATGCCGCTCCCTTGCTGACTGGAATAAAGCCGCTGTCAATGAGTTGAGTGGTTCCCAACCCGAAAAGTGAGTGGTAGGTAGTCCCTGCCAGCGTCAGCACCGAGCTGAGCACCGAAAAGCCGGCGATCCAGAAAAACCAGTCGCCGCCGACTTGTGTCCGTCTCTCCGCGACAGCCTGCCGCATTGGATTTGGCGTGTTGCTCATTGCAATTTTTCCTTGTGACGACGTTTGCCTGTTAAATGTTCCAGAAATGTTCGCGTTTTGCAAAAAGAATTCCTGCTGTTTTTGACACATGCCTCAGCCCGGCATTTTAATGCCGGATTTTTACCAATGCCGAGTTCTTGTTGTAGGTTCTACTTCCGCCGCCCATGCGTGCGGTAGACAAAGGCCAGCACCTGGGCGACGGCTTCAAAGAGGTCTGGGGGGATTTCGCGGCCTACTTTAACAGTCGCATACAGGGAGCGGGCCAGCGGCTTGTTTTCCACCAGCGGGACTTTGTGGTCGCGGGCAGCCTCGCGGATGCGGGCGGCCATCTCGTCCTGGCCTTTGGCAACGACAGTGGGGGCGGACGCGCCGCGCTCGTAGCGGAGGGCGACGGCGTAATGGGTGGGGTTCGTGACAACAACGTCGGCTTTGGGGACCTCCTGCATCATGCGTTTCTTGGACATCTCGCGCTGGAGGCGCCGCACCCGCGCTTTGATCTGCGGGTCGCCGTCGCTTTGCTTGTTTTCCTGCTTGATCTCGGACAAGCTCATTCGCAGCGACTTTTCAAAGTCGTACTTCTGGTAGGCATAATCGGCGACGGCAATGACCAGCAGCACGATGCTGACTCGCAAACCCATTGTCCACAGCAGGCCGCCGACCACGGCGATGGTTTCCGGCAGCGGCTCGCGCATGGTATTGAGCAGCTCGCCGGAGTCAACTGCGCCGCGCAGGGCCGAATAGCAGAGGCCCGCGACGAGGCCCATCTTGAGCAAACCTTTAGAAGCTTCCACCGTGCCGCGCAGCGACAGCAGGCGCTTGATGCCCGTCGCCGGGTTCAGCCGCTCCCATTTTGGATGCAATGCTTCAGGCGTCACGGCAAAGCCGACCTGCCCGATGCCGGAAACCAGCGCCAGAGCGACCGCAAGCAGCGCGACCGGCAGAAGAATTTTCCCGCCCCACAGCAGGCCGCGCATCTGCCACTCCTGGACAGTCTCAAACGTAAACGCGGCGTCATGCGGATTAAACTGGAACGCCGATTGTAAATCGCGCAGCAAACTCAGGCCGGCGTCGCCCGGCAGCAGCAGATGGAGCGCCACCACGACCGCAAGCAGGGTTGCCGCCCCGCCAAACTCGGCGGACCGGGCCACCTGCCCTTTTTTGCGGGCGTCCGCCCGGCGCTTGGCCGTTGCCGCAAATGATTTTTCTTCGCCATCGGCCATAGATTTTGAGCCTTAAGAAGACCCAGGATTGAAATCCTGGGCTGAGGAGCCTTCGGCTGATTGTCCTGCGGACAAAAGAGCAAGAGTGCAACTTTACTAGCTGCTCTTCTGTCCGCAGGACAGCCGGCGCGAAGCGCCCTTCAGCCCAGGATTTTAATCCTGGGCTTCCGCTTCTTCGCTTCCGCTTCTTCGCTTCCGCTTCTTCGCTTCCGCTTCTTCGCTTCCGCTTCTT
>CAXUBO010000150.1:0-9230 GCA_964249345.1 uncultured Armatimonadales bacterium
TTCCCCGCCTCTGCACTGGCAGGCCCGGAGGGGCGCGGGCAAAAGAGCATTTCGCCAAACTTTATCTTCGCCCGCGCAGGCGGGAGCTTGCCCTTTGAAGCACGGGGGTTCAGCCCCGTGTCCCTCTCGCGCTCCCTACAGCACCTCGCCTAAAATCTCCATGACGGCATCTATGTCAGCCGTCGTGATGTTGAGTGGTGGGACCAGGCGCAAAGTATGGTCGCCGATGGCGCTGAGTAACAATCCCTGCTCCAAAGACTCCATCAGGACGCGCTTCGCGTCAGGGGCTTTCAGCTCGACGCCGATCATCAGGCCGAGGGCGCGAATATCTGAAATCTTGTCACGGAACTGCGGCTCGTTCAGACGATGCACGAAGTACGCGCCCATTGCGTGGGCGTTTGCCAGCAGATGCTCTTCGTCTATCGTGTTCAGAACGGCCAAAGCCGTCGCGCAGGCCAGCGGGTTGCCGCCGTAAGTGCTGCCGTGGTCGCCGGGAATAAGCGTCAGCGCCGCTTCGCCCCGCGCCAGGCACGCCCCGATGGGGAAGCCGCCTCCCAATGCTTTGGCGGACGTGAGAATATCAGGCGTGACGCCGTAATGTTCATACGCAAACCATTTGCCGGTGCGTCCGATGCCGGTCTGGATTTCGTCGAAAATCAAAAGCGCGTGATGCGTGTCGCACAGGGCGCGGGCGGCTTCCAGAAACGGCTTGTGGGCGGGGTAGACGCCGCCTTCGCCTTGAATGGGTTCCAAAAGCACGGCGCAGGTGTCGCCCGTGACGGCGGCCTCAAGTGCGTCGATGTCGTTGAATGGAATGTGCGTGAAACCCGGCACCAGCGGCAGGAACGGCTCTTGATATTTCGGCTGGCCGGTTGCTGTGACCGCGCCCATCGTGCGCCCGTGGAACGACTTCCGGGCGGCGACAATGCCGAGCTTATTTGCGCCGCCGTGTGCTTTGCCCCACTTGCGGCTTATTTTAATCGCGCACTCCACCGCTTCCGCGCCGGAGTTGCCGAAGAACGCCCGGTCCATGCCGCTGATCCCAGTCAGCTTTTGGGCGAGTTTGGCGACAGGGGCCGTAAAATAATAGCCTGCCGTGTGGATAAGCGTCGCCGCCTGCTCTTGAATGGCCTGGACCATCTTGGGGTGGCAGTGGCCGAGCGCGTTGACGGCGATGCCGGCGAGGAAATCGATATATTCTTTGCCATCGGCGTCCCATACTTTCACTCCCTGACCACGCACAAGCGTGACCGGCAGACGGGCGTAGACCGGCAGCAGGTAGTCGGCGTCAAGCTGCTTGATTTCGCCGTCGTCAACCGCAGGAAAGATGTGTCCCGTGTGCGGGTCCAGTGTGTAGGTCTCAATCATGGGTTCGTGCTTTCATCAGATGCCCCGGCCATGAATGGCCGGGCTAGAAGGTTACAAAGCCCCTCCGGGGCTGGGAAAAAGTCGCTCGGTGTGGGAGCGTTCCATGTCTGGCGAAAGCATCCCGTCTCGGTGATGCTGCTGTTGACTTTGGATGTAGGCGACAATGGGCTTCAAGTCGCGCCGGGCAAATGTTAAGGCTCCATATCCTGGCTGCCAGGCAAGCGGATGGCGATTTGCCGGCAAGTGATTGATGAGATGCGCCGAGCTGCCTTTAATTTTGTTCATCGGCACGATCATTGCTTCTCTGTTTTTGTTGTCCAAACCAAATGATAGTAAATCTTAGTGTATGTATCTGACATGCGCTTCCTCCTTGAAATTGCTTGCGATTGCTTGTCTTCAGCCCCGGAGGGGCTTCGTAACCGTTTAGCCCGGCCATTCATGGCCGGGAACTCATCATGGCCGGGAACTCATCATGGCCGGGGCTTTCTTCTACCGGATCATTGTTCCAATGCCGTCCTGGGTGAACAGTTCCATCAAAAGAGAGTGCGGCTGCCGCCCATCAATAATAGTCGCACGCTCGACGCCGCCATTCACTGCAATGACGCAGGCTTCGACTTTGGGGATCATGCCCCGGTCTACATGACCGTCGGTGATAAGCTGCCGGGCGTCCTTTGCAGTCATTTCTTTGATCAAGCTGTCTTTGTCGGCGAAGTCCTGATAGATGCCTTCTACGTCGGTCATCATAATCAATTTGACTGCGCCGAGGGCGGCGGCAAGCTCGCCGGCGACGGTGTCGGCGTTGACATTGTAGCTTTCGCCGCCCGTGCCGATGGCGACCGTGGAAATCACCGGGATATAACCAGACGCCGCCAGCGTGTGCAGCAGCGCCGGGTTGATTTGGGTGACGCGCCCGACAAAGCCGATGTCGCCTTTTGTGGTCTCGCGCTCGGCCACAATGAGGTTGCCGTCTTTGCCGGAAAGTCCTACGGCCATTGCGCCCTGCTGGTTGAGATGCGCGACAATGCCTTTGTTTGTTTTGCCCGCCAGGACCATTTCGACAATTTCCATTGTTTCCGCGTCCGTGACCCGCAGGCCGCCGACAAAGTGCGGCTCTTTGCCCATCCGGTGCATGGCATCGCTGATTTCCGGCCCGCCGCCGTGGACCACAATCGGGTTGATGCCGACATAGCGCATCAGCACGATGTCCTGCATGACGGCGGCTTTGAGGGTTTCGTCCAGCATCGCCGCCCCGCCGTATTTGACGACAATGGTTTTGCCCGCGTACTGCTTGATATACGGCAGGGCTTGGATCAGAACTTCCGCTTGTGTCATGTTGTCATTCCTTCCAATAAGTCCGGCAGCGTTTGCGTCCGGCGATCAATCAAAAGCGCGGCCATGCCGACCGACTGCGGCCCCACGCTGTCCCAGCGAGGATCATCGCCGACAAAGACGCACTGCGCCGGCGCCGCATTCAGCCTTTGGAGCGTATGGTCAAAGATTTGCCGAGCCGGTTTCCGCCAGCCGCAGTCTCCGCAGAAGACCGTGAGGTCTACCGCGTCGGCCAGCCCCAGCCGCGCCAGTTCTTCCCGCCACAGAGCCGCCGGGCTGCCCCAGGGCGTGTTGGAGACAATCGCGGTTTTGATGCCTTGATCTCGAAGCGCGGCCAGTGTCGGCAGCACATCGTCATACAAGCGGGCGATGCTGAAGATCGGCCTCATAAACCGGCGGCAGGCTTCCCGGCTCTCCGCTTCGTCCCAATTCGTCTCGAAGATGCGCGAAAGCCGTTCTTCCAGTGGCGTTACTCGAAAGTCTTTTGCCGTATGCTTCTCTGCCTGTACCCGGTTCCAGTCGGCTTTTGCTTCTGCAAAGCGCTCGACTTCCCCTATCGCCGCCTGCAAAACCGGCGGGAAGTCTTTGCTCTCATAGTAGCTGACCAGCGTGTTGCCTAAATCGAACAGCACAAACTGTTTCATTGCACGTCATTCCCCAGTCAGAGTTCCGTTCAGAGTTCCGTCGGCAAATGATGAGCGTACATCGCCCGGCAGTCGGTGTGTGCCGCCAGCGTTTTTGCGATCTTTGGATGCGGCACGGCATAATTGACCCCATAGTCACATTCGCCCATGCCGGGCCGCACCGGAAACGCTAACTGCTCGGTTCCTAGTAAGAACTGCGCGTCAACGCCGGGCTTGTTGCCCCGCGCATCCAGCCGTATCCACTGCTGCCGTTCGGACAAATACACCGTGTTCAGGGCATGAATGCAGTAGCCGGTGTCCGGCGTGTCCCCAAGTGTCAGCCGCTGATAGCAGAGGCCTGATGCAATGCCCTGACGCCGCAGCAGCGCGGCCAGCAGATGCGACTTGGCGTAGCAGATGCCTTCGCCGTGTTCTAAGACCTCCGATGCTTTTGCCGTTACCCGCCGGCTCCCGATGTCCCACGAATGCGCGACTTGGTCGCGGACAAAATGGAATGCCCAGCGCACGCGGTCTTCTTCGGAGCCGGTTCCCGCGTTCCAGGCCGCGATTGCCGGATGCTCCCAATCAATCAGCGCGGACGATTCTAAATACGCGCTCGGTGCGTCTATCATGTGCAGGCTCATTTCACGCTTCCCATTCCCGCAGTACCGACCGCACCGGCGGCAGCGGATTCTGCCACAGCCAATTCACATTGATCCAAAAACCCGGCACTATCGCGCTTTGATACTTGCCTGCATCGTCCGGCGACGCCCGCTGATACCGCCCTTCGGCGTCCAAGACAAAGAAATCCGCCCGCTTCGATTCCGCGTCAATGATCCAGTATTCGCGTACCCCACCCGCCTCATATTCCGCGTATTTCGCGCCCCGGTCCCGCAGAGCGCTTTCGGGCGACACAATCTCAATGGCAAGATCGGCGGGGCCATCCATATAATTGTTTTTCAGATGATGTAAGTTGTCTTTGACAACGAAGATGACATCCGGTTCACGGCCCCGACGCACATTGGTCAGCCTCATTTGAAAGGGCGCAATGTAAACTTCGCCTGCGCCCTGTTCTTCGAATTCACTAAGCAGAGAGCCGAAATAAAGCGCTAATTTTTGATGTTTTCTGCTTGCCGGACTCATCATTTCCACCTTTCCGTCCACCCATTCGGCGTAGGTGTCTTCGTCCGCCCACTCCAAGAACTCCTCGTAGGTCATCGTCTGCGCGGTCAGTTGAAGTCTGTGCTTTTCAAGTACGGTCGCCATGATTATTTGCCTCTTTCATAACACTCTTCCCGCAATGGCAGCAGCGGCATAAGCTCGCCAATCTTCGCTTAGTTCCGGTTGGCTATGGAGAAATTTTTTGATTACTCTTGCTTTGCGTGGATGCTTGAGATGCCCTAAGCCATGTAAGGCTGCTCCCCAACAGTCCTTATAAGGCAACCCACTGCTCAAACGAGTATTTGTCCAGATTAATTACATCTTCATCAAAATATGTCAGCATATTTATTATGTGTGGCACTCGGCGCTGATCTCAACTTGACTTATCTATGGCACAACCGTCACGGTGCCGAACTGGCGGAAGTGCTGGTCGAAGGCGAACGCCTCGGTGATGCCGAGCTTTTCCATGACAAACTTGCTGGTGCAGTCGGTGAAGCTCCAGTATTTGTCGGCATAGCGGCGAAAGACCTGCCAAGACTGCTGGATGTCGTCTTCGGTCAGATAGTAAACAGTTGCCAGCGCCCCATCAAAAAACTGCTGGCCCAAGTTCAGCGCGACCTCTGCCTGGCCGCGTGCTCTCAGAAGTGTCAGTGTTTCATCTATCACATAATCTATCACATAACCGGTTGTCAGAGGCGGCTGACGCTGCTGTGCGAACCAAGCGAGGGCGGCTGCATGGTTGATGTCGCCTGGAACAAACAACGCAAACCAGCCGCCGGTGTCGGCAAATTTCATCGCGCACCTTCCGGGCCATATAAAAATTGGTCATGATCGCGGCTGGCGGTTTCGATGCGGCCCTGCGGTACAGCGAGGGCCGCAATTTGTCGGATAATTTCCAGACGGGTTTGAATTTCTTCTTCGGTCATCTCCGTGCGGTTGAAGAACGGCTTGGCTTCGGCATCTACGGTCAGCCTGACTTGCTCGCCTTCCGGCAGCTCTACTATCGGCTTGAGCGGGCGGAAGACGCCGGCTTCATAAACGGCATCAATGATCGTTGTCATAGCTTTTGCTCCTTTAGGTGTGGTACTCCGCGTTGATTTTGACGTAGTCGTAGGAAAAGTCGCAGGTCCACACTGTCGCGGTTTCGCCGCCCGGCTGGTGGAAGTCTACCAAGATTTGAACTTCTTTGGACTTCATGGCTTCGGAGACGACGTAGCCGTTGAAGTCGGTGGGCATTCCGGCGCGGTACACGGTCGTGCCGGCCAGCGCAATCTCGACGCGCTCCGGGTCGAACTGCACGCCGGAGCGGCCGGTGGCGGCAAGGATACGGCCCCAGTTGGGATCGTTGCCGAACAAGGCGGTCTTGACTAAAGGAGAATTGGCGATGGTCTTGGCGACCGAGCGCGGGAACCCGGCCCGCTGCTCCGGGGTCAGCTCCAGGCCGTTCGCGGCGTAGGTTTGGGCCAGGCGCTCTGGGACGGCGACGTTCTGGACAGTCACTTCGACAAGCTTTGTTGCGCCTTCGCCGTCGCGGGCGATTTCTTTGGCTAAATAAAGGCAGACCGAGTATAAGGCTTTTTCAAATGCGCGGGCGTCGGCGCTTTCCAGGCTGTCAATCGGGGCGTTCCCGGCTTGGCCGTTGGCAAGAACCAGCACCATGTCGTTGGTGGACGTGTCGCCGTCGACAGTGATAGAGTTGAACGTGTACCAGCAGACGCGCCGGAGCATTTCCTGAAGCACGGCTTGTTCGATGACCGCGTCGGTGGTCAAAAAGCCGAGCATGGTCGCCATGTTCGGCGCAATCATGCCGGAGCCTTTGGCAATCGCGCCCAAACGCGCGGTCTTGCCGCCGGACAGCGGGAACTCGACGGCGGCTTGTTTCAGGAACGTGTCGGTGGTCATGATCGCCTGCGCGGCGTCGTCGCAGGTGTCCCGGTGCAGCTTCGGCACGGCCATTTCAATGCCGGCAATGACTTTTTCAATCGGCAGCTTGGTCCCGATGACGCCCGTAGACGCGGACAGCACTCGGCGCACGGGCAGCCTCAGCGCCTGGGCGGCATGGCTGACCATCTGGGCGGCGTCGGTGAACCCCTGCTCGCCGTTGCAGGCGTTGGCATTGCCGGAGTTCACGACAATCGCCCGCGCCAGGCCGTCTACGAGATGCGCCTGATTGCTGGAAACGCATGGGGCTTGCACGATGTTGGTGGTGAAGACGCCTGCCGCGACGGCGTCAACGTCGGACACAATCAGCGCGAGGTCGTTGCGCTTGCGCTTGACGCCGCTGTAGACGCCTGCCGCCCAAAAGCCAAGCGGCGCAACAATGCCGCCGCCGATGATGGTCATGCCGTTCGTTTCGATGCCGTTTGGGACAGTGTTCATAAATGGTGTTCTCAGGAGACATGGGGCTGAACCCCCATGCTTTGAAGGGCAATTCCCCGCCTGCGCGGGCAAAAGAGCATTTCGCCAAACTTTATCTTCGCCCGGGCGGGCGGGAGCTTGCTCTTTTGAAGCACGGGGGTTCAGCCCCGTGTCTCTTTTCTTTCTTCTACGGCCAAACCGCGCTCATTTCTAACCCTTGTGTCTGCGGGAAGCCGCACATCAAGTTCATGTTCTGGATCGCCTGCCCCGCCGCGCCTTTGACCAGATTGTCCAGGGCCGAGACAACAACGACGCGGCTTGTGCGCTTGTCCAAAGCGAGGCCGATGTGGCAGTAGTTTGTCCCGTAAACGTGTTTGGTGGCGGGAAAAAAGCCTGCATCTAAAAATTGAACAAAAGGGGCATCGCCGTAAAACTCTTCAAATGCCACGCGCAGGTCAGCCTCGGTTTCTTCGGTGGACGCATACGCCGTGGTCAAAATGCCGCGCGTGATGGGAATCAGGTGCGGCGTAAACGTCACCGTCACCGGCGCTTCGGCAAGAAAGCTGAGGGCTTGCTCGATTTCCGGCGTGTGGCGGTGAATGCCGCCGACCCCGTAAGGGCGCATACTTTCATTTAATTCCGAAAAGTGGTAGTCCAAGCCGAACTTGGACCGGCCTGCGCCGGAGACGCCGCTGAGGCTGTCAATGATGATGGTTTCGGGCGCAATCATATTCGTTCCAAGCAGCGGGGCCAGGGCCAGTACGGCGGCGGTGACATGGCAGCCGGGGTTTGCCACCAGACGCGCCGTTTCAATGGCGATGGTGTTGACTTCGGGCAGGCCGTAGACGGCTTCGTCCAGCAGGTGCGGCGCGGTATGCTCGGCCTTGTACCAAGATTGGTACACATCGGGGTCTTCCAGGCGAAAGTCCGCGCTGAGATCAACGATTTTGTGGCCTGTTTCCAGCAGCGCCGGCGCGACCCGCATGGCAAGGCCCGCTTCCCCCGCCAAAAAGACAACGTCGCATTTGTCCGCGCAGGCCGCCGGGTCAAAGCTTTCGCAGGTCAATTTCAAGCCGGGCGCGAGGCCGGGCAGGGCGGCCCGCAGCGGCTTCCCGGCATAAGTCTCCGACGTGACATAGGTAAGCTCGATGCTGGGGTGCGCGGCCAGCAGCCGCGCCAGCTCGCCGCCGCCATATCCCGAAACGCCGACAATCCCGGCTTTGATTTTTTCTGTCATAGTTTGTTCCCGATATAAACAAAAAGAGAGAGGCTGTAAAAGTATTCGCCGCGCCCCGACTGCGCCGTGACTTCTTCCAAGAAACGCGCGTAGTCGCCCGCCATGATGAGGCCGCGCCTCACCATTGCGCCTATCGCCTGCACTTGTTCATAACCATACGCGCCGGGCGCAAACTCGGTTTCGGTCAGCGTCAAGGTCTCGATGCGGCCTTTGAAGAGGCCGGACGCCTGGAACGTCTTCCGTAGTCTGCGTCCCATCCAGCCGTCGGCATCCGCCATCCACGCCTGCTGCCAGTCGCTGAACGCCGCGACAAGACGCCGCACCAAGTTCTTATCTGCGCCATCAAAAAGGTGCGTGTCGTGGTCCCAGTGGGCGCAGATCACTTGACCGCCAGGGCGCAGGACGCGGGCGGTCTCGGCAAGGAATGCCTGCTTATCGGTGACGCATTCCAGCACGTTATTCGAGAAGACGCCGTCAAAACTGGCGTTCCCCAGCGGCCAGGGCCGGGACAAGTCGGCTTCCAGCAGCGAAAACCGGGCGTCGCCCCGTGTCGCCGCCCGCGCTTTTTCCAGCGCCGTGGGCATGGCCTCTACCCCAGCAAGACGCGCGTCCGGCCCCAGCCTGCGGCTGATGCGCCGTAAATCCGCGCCGTCCCCGCAGCCGGCATCCAGCACCGCCCCGCCGCTCGGCACGTCTACCCAAGCGCAGAGTTTTTCCCGCACCGCCTCTTTTCCCCGCACCACCTCGCTGCTGCCGCTCATCTGTTGCTTTCTATGCTCTTAAACAAAAAACGCCGCTCGCTCTCAAAAAGGGGCGGGCGGCACTCAAAAACACAAAAAGCCGTGCGCCGCCAGTCCCGAAGCCCCAAAATATGGGGAGGGAAGCGGCCCACGGCTTGCAATCAAATCACAAGCATCACGCAAAGCGTGTCGCAGGCGCACTTCCCAAAGCACGCACGCGGCGACGCAGCGACAGAGTAATCACAGCAGAGCAGTTCATAGTAGCGGCAGTATACCGAAGGCTTGCCGGGTTTGTCAAGCCTGAGAACGGCGAACCGCAGAAAAAGCGCCAGGCCTCGTTTGAGGCCGGACTTGTCTTTGCACTTATCTTGACTTTTTAAGTGTTTCTTCGGCCATCTTCTTGACCGTCGGGTC
>CAXUBO010000151.1:0-7441 GCA_964249345.1 uncultured Armatimonadales bacterium
CACCGGCTGGACGGCGGTGGCTTTGGCGGTGGACAGCACCAACGCGCCGCGCGTGTTGTGGACTTCCGGGACAACCGCTTCGCTGTGGTCTGTGGCGGCCAACGGGGGCTTGACGTTCCAGAACTACCCGTTTCCGGCGGGGTATACGCCGGTTGGCTTGGCCTGCGGGACGGGCGGGGATGTACGGCTGCTGTGGAGCGACGGGCAGGGGAACGCTCAGGTGTGGACCATCGCCGCCAGCGGCAGCTATACCAGCGTCACCTACCCGGCGGCCCCATCGAACTTGTCTGTCGTAGCAGCCGTCAACAACCAAGTGTCTTTATCTTGGTCTGGGACCTCCTCAGCCACCAGTTATAACGTGAAGCGCAGCACCACCAGCGGGTCAGGCTACACAACTGTAGCGAATGTCACTTCTCCGTCTTATGTGGATCAAGGGCTGACCAACGGCACGACCTACTACTATGTCGTAACTGCCGTGAACGGTGCCAACGAAAGCGTTTCCTCAAAGCAAGTCAGCGCCGTACCCACAGCCCAAGCATTCGGCTTCCTCAATGTTAGCAACGGCTCTGTGCTGTCTGGCGAGGTGACGCTATCGGTGAGTATGGCATCGAAAGCTTATGGCAGTGAAGCAAGCCCAGTGACATTCTCTGTAGATGGGACTGTTTATGACAGCGGTGGTGACCTACAGCAAAATTCAGGCAATGCTGGTGCAAACACTTTTTTTGTTCTCGCCACTGATGCACTTGCAAACGGGCCGCACACGCTGACGGTTCAAGATGTGAATGGAAACAAGGCAAGCGTAAATGTCACGTTCAGCAACGTGCTTTACAACATCAGCATCCCGAATATGTTTGACACTTCGGGGGGTGATGGCTTACCAGCATCGGCGGCTATTACGGCAAGCCTCACCTCGGCTCAACCCTGGACAGTTTCCATCGTGACGGTTGACAGTGCAAGTTCTGTCGTTCAAAGCTTCAGCGGCAACTCGGCAAATATCAGCGTGTCTTGGAACGGCAAAAACTCTGCTGGCGTTGAAGTCAACGATGACGCTTACGAAGTTGACATATCTTACGGAAGCGCAACTCAGTCAACAGCAAAAGGGACCGCCAAACCATTACTCGGAACCCCAATAATCAGAAGGAATTTATTGTCGAAAAACAAAATTGGGGATTGCTTCATTATGCTTGATCAGGATGTTTTCCCTTCAGCCCCTTCTGGATATGGCGATGGACTTGGCAATATGATTGCTTATCTGAAAGCGATCAAGGCTGATCTTGCATCAAGCAAAGGAATTGTCTGGAACAATTTCTCGTGCTTCCTGTACTCCACGCTTAATCAAGGGAAAATTACTCCCGCTGAGGTACAGCGTATCGACAATCACTTTAGAACACCCTTAACAGTGTTTTATGTCGACTCGCATGGAGGCATCGGCACTCCAAATAACGGAGGCGCTCCTTTTTTCAGAATTGGTCGTCATTCCTGGAGATCAGATACATTCTCCAGCCCGGATAGTTCAGCCATGGCGACGCTAACGCAATCAGCAAATTACGGAGTTGCTGATCCTCCTGCGCTAGTGTTCATAGATAGTTGCGATTCGGCACCTCCTAGCCAGTCCTACCCGTTTGGCCCAGTTTTGGATTTCTCTAACGACTTCGACATTGGTGACGGGCCGAGCGGCTTCTTGGGCTGGAACGGCTTCGCAGCTGTATACGGTGAGAAGCCTGCTCCCCGCGATGACTGGACGTTCTGGCGGTTGGATTTATGGAGCCAGTTCACAAACGTCAACCAGACGTATGACACAGCGTACTCCCATCTGCTAAGGGATTACAACACTCACGGGCATAACTGGGCTGGCAACGACGGTTATCCCGACAATGTGATAGTAACCAACTGGCTTACCGGATCAGCGTTCTAATAAATAGCACCCACAATAGCGCTAAACAGCAGCATTCAGTGCTATTATGGGTGCAAAATCAAAGCGCAAAAACAGATGAACAAAAGCCAAAAAAAATATCTACTTGTTGTTTCAGCACTGGTAGCACTTTGTCTTGGTTCAGCATACTATGCATATACATGTGCCGAAGCGAAAGCTAGGGCAAAAAGTGCTGAGTATTTTTCTGATCTAGGCATTGTTGAAGCGGCAGGAAATGCCATGACAAGTTATGCCGATCATCACAAAGGATATCTTCCTAATTCCCACAACTGGGAAGAAAGCATTTTTCCTTATTGGGAAGATAAAAATACCACGGTTGTGCTCAAGGAACATCCTGGCAATCGGCTTGCCATGAACAGCAGATTATCAGGAGTAAATATACATCGCCTTAACTCCGCCAGTGGTGATGGACCCATTTTACTCTACGAAACTCATTCAAACACTAAAGACGCATTCGGGGTTCCGCCGTGGAATCAGTACCATCAGTGCGGCGAAACAACAAAAGGGCGGCTAATGATTGCTTTCGCAAGTGGATGGGCTTCTTCTTATGCAGAAGGATTATAAATTTTGTCTTTGCATAAGGAGTAACATAAAAAAGCGCAGGAAGTTTAGTACCTTGCGCTTTTCTTTTTTAAAACCCATGCAAGAAGGACACGCCGAGGATGTGGCGGCGGACGGGCTGGCCGTAGTCCGCGCCGCCGCTGCTTGCTTTGGGGAACGGCACACAACCATTAACCCGGCTACTCTTTGTGCAGGTCAACGCCTTGCTTTTTGGCGGCCTGCTCAACGCGCTTCTTGATTTTTTCTGCATCCTCGGCGCTGTACTTGGCCGCGTTGTCCGGGTGGTGGATATAGCTCCACGCCGCCCGGACATGGGCCGGGGTGTCAATGGGGTACTTTTTGTTGGTCGGGTCGGCGAACTCCACGTCGCCGTATTCATGCTCGCCCCGCTCCGGGCTGACATCGCTTCGTTTTTCAATTCCGCTCACCTTTTGCCTCCTGCTCCTTGCTACCCGCAGGCTGCGCCGGTGAAACGCGCAGAGGCGGCGACTTTCCCGTATTCCCCACAGTGAGCAGCGCTCCCCTCAAACGGCATAATGAAGCATGGTTCTACTCGCTCCGACAAAGGCAAACCGGCTGCAAGGCCGGGACGCAAAGCCGACGGGTCTGTGCAAATCCATTTCCGCACAGATGGCCGGGCCGCCGAAGGGCGAACTCCTTATGAAGAGTTTTGGGCGGACGGGCGGAAACCAAGCACAGTCCTTCGCATTCGACAAACGCAAACTGCCGGAAACCGCAGGACGCAAAGCTACGGGCCTTCCTCTTAAAACAGATGGCCGCCGGGCTGCCGAAACGCGACGATTACGAGGGAAACCAACACCATGCAACAACAATTCAAGCCAAAATCCAAAAGAACTCGCGCCGAGCAAAGAACTCGCGCCGAGCGCCGGCAAGGCCGCGCTTGGCGGACATCCGCCGCCGTGGTGGGGTTCGCCCTGCCGCTTGCGGCCCTGCCGCTCCTAGCTGGGGCTGCGCCTGCCGGCCAATCGCCCCTGCCTAAGACCGACAGGCCGCTCTCGCAGATGCTGGCCGCGAAGACCCAGACGGGCTGGGTGTCCGTCATTTTCAAGACGACCGCGCCTTTGACCGCTCCGCAGGAAACGCAGATGGCCGCGCTCGGCGCGGACATTGTCCGGCGGCTGCCGATCATCGGGTCCGTCAGCGTCCGGCTGCCGGAGCGCAATTTGGCCCGGCTGGCCGCCCTGCCGTTTGCCGCGCATCTGTCGCTGGACGGCCGAGTGGAGAAAACTGATGCCTTCACAGTCGGCTCCAGCGAGGCCAGCCTCGCAGCCGCTCCCATGCCCGGCCCCCTGGGCAAGATGGGACAAACCTATAAGCCCACCGGCGCAGGCGTAACAGTCGCCGTCGTGGACAGCGGCATCACTCCCGTGGCCGACTTCAGCAGCGTCGCTAATGACTTAAGCGGCACCGGAAAATCGCGGGTTCTTGCCAGCGTCAATTTCTCGAATTCACTGGCAAGCACGACTTCCGGCACAGCCAGCACGGCCTCCAGTGGTCCCGGCGGACCACCGCCGCCTGCACCCGCACCGCCGCCTGCACCCGCACCGCCGCCTGCACCCGCACCGCCGCCTGCACCCGCACCGCCGCCTGTCGGCGGCCCTGGTCCAGCAGGCGGACCTGTCGGCGGCAATGGAACCCAAGTTCTGCCGGTAGTTGCCGTCAGCAACAATGCGTATGACCCGTGCGGGCATGGAACCCATGTCGCCGGGATCATTGCCGGCAACGGCTCCCGCTCGCCGCTGTATGGCTGCACGCAGACGTTTCTCGGCATCGCGACGCAGACAAACCTAGTCAGCGTCCGCGTCCTGGACCAAAACGGCGCAAGCAACGTCACCACCGTTCTTTCAGGGCTGCAATGGGTTCTGAACAACCAGCAGCAGTACAACATCCGGGTCGTAAACCTCTCGCTCGGCCATCCAGTCGGCGAAAGCTACCAGACCGACCCCATCTGCCAGGCCGTGGAAGCGCTGTATAACGCCGGCATTGTCGTGGTCTGCGCGGCAGGGAACGAAGGCCGGATGAACCCAGCCGTCAACACGCCCGGCATGAACAACGAAGGCTGGGGAACGGCTTACGCCTCTATTCAGTCGCCCGCCAATGACCCGTATGTCATCACGGTCGGCGCGACCAAGAACATGGACAACGTCCGGGCCGATGACAGAGTTACGACTTATTCCAGCCGTGGCCCGTCCCGGCTTGATTTGATCATGAAGCCGGACATCATTGCGCCGGGCAACAAAGTCATCTCCCTAGATGCCCACGGCAGCACGCTGGATACCTACGCCGGCGGGACCAACGGCGTTCCTTATAGCTGCTATGTCCGGTCCGGCTATATGACACTGCTTGGCCTCAGCGGCAATTCCAACGACTACTTCCAGTTGTCGGGAACGAGCATGGCAACGCCGGTCGTGTCCGGGGCCGTGGCCCTGCTCTTGCAGGCGTACCCGAACCTCACGCCCGACACCGTCAAGGCCCGCCTCATGCTGTCCGCCGACAAATGGTACGCGGCAGACGGCACCGCTGATCCGCTGACTTACGGCGCAGGCTACCTCAACATCCCATCGGCTCTTGCCAGCACCGCCGTTGCCCAGGGACCGGCGGCAAGCCCGGCGCTGGATGTCAACAGCGACGGCAGCCTGACGATTGACCTCAGCCACGCACTCTGGGGCACCAGCCTGTGGGGAACCGGCATCACCGACCTGCACGCGCTCTGGGGGAGCCATGCCCTCTGGGGGACGACCAGCATTGATTCCTCTCACGCGCTTTGGGGGACCAACACGACCGTCACGGCGAACCATGCGCTGTGGGGCACCAGCACGGTCAGCGCCGAGCAGGCCCTGTGGGGCAGCAGCGTCTGGGGCGACCACGCCTTGTGGGGCACCAGCACCACCGCCATTGACCTGACTTCCACGGCAGTCAACGGAGAGTAACCATTTCGCGGGAAACAAACAGCAGAAACGTAAACAGCAGAAACGTAAACGAGAAAGAGGAATACTCATGCCCGCGCCAAGCACGAACGAAACACAAACTCCGCCGCGCCGCTGCATCTTCTGGGAAGGCTGACGGCTTAAAAAAGCGCGGAAGAGGCAATGCCTCTTCCGCGCTTTGCTTTGGGAAATCAAGACGCGCTGGCCGAAGCGGAGCGTAGAAAAAGGCATAGGAGGAATATCATTTCTGTTGGCGAAAGAAGTTTTGCTCAGTCCTAGTCATAAATTTTTCCTTAGTCGTAGATTCTTTCTGTGAGGACAAAGATCATGCCGGACGCACAAGCCGCCTGCCCCCTTTCGCCCGCGCTGGTTTCTTTGCTGCAATCGTGCCTGGATGCACGCAGCACGCACGACAAGAAGCTGGCGGAGCGTCTCTGCCTGTCGCCGGAAACAATTCATACCGAGTTCAAGCTGATCGCGCGATGCCTTAACACGCACGACCGCTTTGAAGCGGTTCTGCTGGCCTGGGAAAAAGGCTGGATTCATTTCGCCCCCCCCCCCCGGCGACTGAAACGCAAATTACAGATTTATGAGAAGCTAACCCGGAAAATTACCCCCAATCGGGGTATTGCATCCCGGCCTCCTGCCTGATATACTGTACCCATCTTACACAGCAGGTGACGGCATGGACGTTCCTCTTCCGAAAAGCAGCGCGGCGGCTATCACAGAACACGCGGCCCCGGCGGCGCGAAAAAACCGCCGTTTGGAATCCCTGCTGAACAGCCCCATTCTGCTCGTGGCACTGATTTCAGCGACTATTGGCCTTGCGGTCAAATGGTACACGCTGCAAGCCTCAGTCTGAGCGCCTGACCTACCAGGCTGGAGTTGGACTGCTCATCCCAATGCACTGCTGATCTACTATCCCCACATCGATTGTGGCTGTGGGCCAGGACTATTACCAGTGCTCACTCAAGCCTATAAGCATCATCTGGACATTGTTGTCTCAACGGACACAGATGGCGAAAAATTGATTATGTTGAACAAAGAAGTCCTTGCCGTAAAAGGGTGGGTTTTCTCACAGAAAAACTTCGACGCTGCACCTGAATGGGGACGCACTGGTAACATTGCAGTCGCTCGGATTCACAACGGGCAAATTGTAAGCAGAACCAATGGAACCAATATCGCAGAGGCGTTTTACCAAGAACAGTAGATCATCTCATGCAAGAGCAGCCTAATAAAATTGATGCACCTAAAAGGCTTTTAGTACGGCGTCTTGCCGTCTGGATAACCATGGGTGCCGTTGTTGTTGTTACAGCAACAGCATTATGGCAGCTTAAGTTCAACAAATACAGGCTTCATGAGACCCGCTATGGCGTAACAGTTACTGACAAAGCATCAGAAGAAAAAGCTAATAAGGCACGCGACAGCGCTGTTGCGAAAACTCATACTGTCCGTGACGCATGGCGATCCTGGGCGTGGCAGCATAAAACCTTACTGGCGGCGATGCTAACTGCATCCCCAAATGACAAAGAAGCGATGGTGCGCGTTTACGATGCGTTGCCCTCCACCCCGGAGCCGCTTGGCATAAATTCTTTGTTCAAATTGCCGGCCTCAAATGACGTAGAGAACGGCGCTTTGAGCTTCACTTGGCAGCCGTTGGACAAGCTTAATACAAGCGGGCATTACACAGACGCGAAAGCGGCGGCTAAAGACAAGATGTTCGAGGCATTTATGGCGAACACTCGTCAAAAGAATTTCGCCCGGTACCGAGATATTGAACTGTCGAAGTCTGTCAGCCTGGGAGGGACAAAACTTACTTTATGGGCAAGCGGACGGGTCACTGAAGAGAGTCGAGTCAGACAATTTAAGCCTGGCGGACGCGCGTGGGCAGACGGCCCCAAAAAGGAGATTTTGCCGCCCTACGATTTTCTTAGGAATGTTTCACCCAAGTCATAAAATTTCAAGTTCGTTTTAATAGGAAAGCTAATTCAGTTTTTCT
>CAXUBO010000151.1:7541-8955 GCA_964249345.1 uncultured Armatimonadales bacterium
CCCAAGTCATAAAATTTCAAGTTCGTTTTAATAGGAAAGCTAATTCAGTTTTTCTATCGTGATCGCCTGTTAAAGAAAGACCAGGAAAAGCATGTTCAAGCGAAAAAGACTAATTAAGCGGGCAAATGGAGTCGCCTTTGCGTTATTGCTGATCTCAGCAATGGGATTGCTGCTTTCTGGCAGCCGCTCCGTTTCCGCTTACAACGCGTTTGAATGTCCAAGCGAAATGAATCGCCCTATAGGATGCAACAACGAGTATACAGTGGATGTCGGCTATTACGGCTGCTCCTCTTCTGGCAGTCAGATTGGGTGCTGCGAGTACGACTACTACCAAGTATACTGCACTGACTCAAATCCACCCAAAAAGATAGGTGTCATGCAGAAGCGGACTGATATTAGTACAGACACTCAGTGCAATGGAAACTACTGCAGTGTCCCTACAGTCAACGCTTGAGTCATCGCATGGGCAATTCGACTAGCAGTGGAGCGGTCCTCCATATTAGGTAACACAACTCGTGCGCTTGTTGCCGGAAACTGCAAGATGTTGTAGCAACATAATTCAACTGCGTCACTCCTATAATGCAAAAACAGCAATCAAAACGATCTTTTTTTGCTTCTAGGCTGGCTATATATTTCGTGCGAGAAGCAGCACTGTACTGTTCGCACCGGATATTGCTAGGTTGAGGTCTTGTTAGGGGGAAGCTGATGAAGGGCCGTATTTTATTGCCTCAGAGCGGCCAGCCATCAGCACTTCTCCCGGAGAGTCTGGCCGGCGTTACTGGAGCTACCGAGCGTTCGACGGGTGATCGCAGGCGCTTTTTGTGTTTGATGGTTTTCCTGATCGCCTCTTGTGCCTGGCTTATAGCTTACTTTGCTGAGTTTCAGGCATTTTGGAGTCCCGACTGCGGGGTGCGGTTCGCCATGATTCGGAGTTGGGTCGGGCAGGGACAGATCACTCGCCTGCCTTACCCCGCTGCCGCCCTGGACCCGACCGGGCAGATACATCCGCTGTCCTACTTTTTGCTTCACCGGGCGCACGATTTCTGCGCCATGTATCCGCCGCTGTTTCCGCTGCTATGCGGCGCGTTTTACCGCGTCCTCGGTTTCGGCGGACTCGTGGCTGTTCCCCTGCTGTGCGGACTTGTAACGCTCTGGGTCACGGACCGGACGGCGCGGCAGCTTGCTCTGCAATCTCGCTTCTTGCTGCTGCTTGCGCTCGGCCTGGCGACGCCGCTGCTGCTGTATTCGGTCAGTTTTTGGGACCACTCCGCGCAGATGCTGATCGCCGCTCTTGCCGGATTTTGGATGCTTCGGGCCGTGCCGGAAAGCTCGGTCCTATGGGCCGCCTTCGCCGGGACCCTGCTGGGCTTTGGGATGTGGGTGCATGAGCTGTTTCTGGCCCTGTTCGCGGCGA
>CAXUBO010000152.1:0-8933 GCA_964249345.1 uncultured Armatimonadales bacterium
GGCGGCGGCTAACCGCAGCACTTCCCGCCTTCACCGCAAAAACTTCCATCGCAGAAACTTCAGAGGCCCGTTTGGGCGCGGGCAACTTCCGCGCTCAGGCGGGCTGTGTCTTCAAACCCTTCTATCGGGTACAATTTCAGGCATGAAAGTTACTGTTCTCGGCTGCGGCACGTCTCACGGCGTCCCCATGATCGGCTGCGACTGCGCGGTCTGCACTTCTTCCGAGGCACGAAACAAGCGCCTGCGTCCGGCGATTTTAGTGACGGCGGATGACGGAGCAAATCTTTTAGTAGACACGCCGCCGGAAATGCGGCTGGCGTTTCTTGCAAATGCCGTGCGGCGTTTGGACGCTATTTTCTACACGCACTCTCACGCCGACCATGTGTTTGGCCTGGACGATGTTCGCACGTTCAATTACCGTTCGGGCTTGCCGATGCCGGTGTACGCGGAAGAAAGCGTGCTGGACGACCTGCGGCGCATCTACAAATACATCTTTGTGGAAACGCAGGCCGGCGGCGGCAAGCCTCAAGTGATGCTGTCTGAGGTTCATCCGGGCGCGGCGCTCACGCTGCACGGCTTAGACATTCTGCCGCTGCGCGTCTGCCACGGACGCCTGCCGATTTTGGCCTACAAGTTCGGCCCGCGCTTTGCCTATGTCACTGATGTCAGCGCCATCCCTCCAGAAACCTGGCCGCAATTAGAGAACTTAGATTTGCTGATGCTGGACGCCGTTCGCCGCGAGCCGCACGAGACCCACTTCCACTTAGACGCCGCGCTGGAAACCATCGCTCTGCTCCAGCCCAGACGAACGCTTCTCACTCATTTATCCCACGACTACGATTACGCTGCCACCAACGCCGACCTGCCTCCCAGCGTCGAGCTGGCTTATGACGGGCAGGTTGTGGAGTTGTAGGGGCAGGCCCCCGTGCCTGCCCTTTCTCTTTTCCTGCCCTTTCTCTTTTCCTGCCCTTTCTCTTTTCCTGCCCTTTCTCTTTTCCCAAAAATACCTGCTAAAAAATTAGCATAAATGCTTGACAGAACGCCGGCAATATGCTAAATTATTAGCATGAAGTCAAGCAAACCTTCGGACAGCAGCCTCAGCCGACGCGAGCGGCAGATCATGGACATTGTTTACCAGCAGGGACGCGCCGCTGCCGCCGACGTGCAGGCCGCTTTGCCCGATCCGCCCTCGTATTCGTCAGTCCGCGCCCTGCTCGGCATTCTGGAAACGAAAGGCCACTTGAAGCACGTCAAAGACGGCCCGCGCTACGTTTATCTGCCGACACGCCCGCGATCCAATGCCGCCAAATCCGCCCTGCGCTCGGTGATGCAGACGTTCTTCGGCAACTCGGTGGAACAAACCGTCGCCACGCTGCTGTCGGTCTCCGACACGCCGTTATCGCCCGAAGAGCTGGCCCGGCTCTCGGCTCTTATTGACAGCGCAAAAGAAAACGAGAACGCGAAAGAGGATACGCCATGACACTGCTGCTGATGCTGCTTGTGAAAAGCCTGCTGGTATTTGCCTTATCCGGGGCGGCTCTGCTGTGCCTGCGCCGCGCGGCGGCATCGGCCCGCCATCTGGCCTGCCTGTTGACCCTCTCTGCGCTGCTGGCCCTGCCACTGTTTTCGCTGACGCTGCCCGGCTGGCATTTGGCTGGGCTGCAAACGCGGGATGCAAAATCCGCCCCGGTTTATCAAGAACCCGCCCCGGTTCGTCCCTCACCGGCCCTCCCTATGAAGAAGGGCAAGGAGTTGAGGCAGGAGGCTCTTTTAGTTCCTGCCGCTTCTCCCTCTGCGTCCTCCTTTATAGGGAGGACCCCTGCGAAGTCACTTTTGACGAAGCAAGGAGGTAGGTTCCTTCTCGCCTTCTACCTTCTCGGCCTGCTCTTTGCGTCTCTCCGTCCCCTGCTCGGACTATGGGGGATCGCGCACCTGCGCCGCGCTTGTGCTGCTGTGACCGAGGCACCGATTTTAAGCTTATCTGCGGACTGCGCCGCCGCGCTTGGACTGCCTTGCCTGCCGCGCCTGTGCCGGGCGGATGTTCCCGTGCCGATGACCTGGGGCTGGCTCCAGCCTGTCGTGCTGCTGCCGCTGGGGTCTGCCAGCTGGCCCGAAGACCGCCTGCGCTCAGTCCTGCTGCATGAGATGGCCCACGTCAAGCGCCGGGACTGGCCCGGCCACCGGCTGGCCGATGCCGCCTGCGCCCTGTACTGGTTCCACCCGTTAGTTTGGCTGACCGCCCGCCGCCTTCGCGCGGAAAGCGAAGCCGCCTGCGACGATTTAGTGCTGGCGTCCGGCATCCCCGCGCCGGATTACGCCCGGCACCTGCTCGACATCGCCCGCGCCCTGCCGCCCGCGTCCCGTCCGCCCCAGTCCGCCGCCATTGCAATGGCCCAAACTTCACGCCTCAAAAGGAGAATTACTATGATTTTGGACAAAACCCAAAGCCGCCGCGCCGTCCCCCGCCGCGCCCTCTTGGTTGCCCTCGTTCCCAGCGCCGCCGCTCTGCTCATGCTTTCCGCCCTGCGGCCCAGTGTCAAAGCCCAAGCCGCGCCGGTCCCGCTTGCCGCTTCCTTTGCGGCAGCGCCTCAGTTTGCAAAGCTTTCTGTCACCAACATGGAAATTGATGGCAAGCCTCTCCTGGCAGGCATCACTGATGCAGCCAAGCCCGGCAGCCCGTGGTGGTCGGCAGCCGGCGCACTTCTTCCAACGCCGGTTTATAACACGAATGCCTACCATGCGGAAAGTCATACGTCCCCGGACAAACACACTGTCAGCCTCGCGTTTCGCCTCCCTGCCGATGCGACCGGCGATACCGTCCGCTATGAACTGCCGCAAAGCGTACAGTTTTCGTCGGATGGCACCTGGGTCGGCAAGATGCAAAACGATGTCGGGCTGACCGAAACTCAGCAGTTCACGCACACGGGCGGGACGCGAGTGGTGACGGCGGAATACCCGGCGGGCACTTCGAAAGCCAGTATTCGGATTGGGATCGCCTCCGGCCCCTGGAATCTCGTGACAGAGATCGTGCCGGGTCAGACAGACACCGCCGCCACCACAACCCCTGCCGGATCATTTATTGTCGGCCCATTAGAAAGCGCGTCCAGCGGCGACATCTTGAGCGTTTCCGCCAGCCAGCTTACTCAAGACATACGGATTGTCGGGTTGGATATGGCCGGCCGGGACGAGTTGCCGACAACTCTAGGCGACCAGAGCATTGAGACCTTAGACCAGATCACCGCCCACTTCAATTTTCCGCTGGTTCCGCTGAAAGCGGTCCGCGTTGAGACCCGCCCGTTCCAGTGGATTGAGTTCAAGGATGTAGCCTTGCAACCAGTCAAGTAGTCGTCATAACAATTGAGGAGGTGCGTGGGATTGAAATCCTACGCTAAGGCTTTATTGGGGTGTGGGGCGAAGCGCCCAATGTCCGCCTGCGCGGACAAGGAACCGAGCGATCACAAACGTCCTACTCTTTCTCCACGAAGGTGGAGATTAGGCGCTTCGCCCCAGAGCGTAGGATTTCAATCCCACGCCTCTACAAGCAAGGAAAACATGCCATGACGCCCAAGACGCCCGCTGATTTCGCCCTCTGGGCCGCGCTGCCGATGGCGCACACGTCAAAAGTAGAAAGCAGACTTCAAATGGTTTTAGACACCACGCGCCGCCGCACGTCCCCACGCCGCTTTCTGCTCTTCGCCGCCGTGACGGGAGCTATTGTGGTTGTGCCGCTGTCCATGCTGCGCCCGGCAGCGCAGGCAGACCCAATGACCGGCGCACCGATGCGGGCAGCGCAGGCCCAGTCGTCAGCAGCGGCAGCCTTCAACTGGGCGCTGGAAACCCAGTATGCACGGGAAAATGCTAAATTTCTGCGCGGCCAGCACTTTTCGCCGCAAGAAGCAGCAGAGCAGGAACAGCGGCTTGTGGTTCAGCCTAACGACTACACCGCGCATTTATGCCTGCTCGGCTACGACTGGACCCGCTCGTATCAGAGCAGGCCCTCGGAGGTGGCTTCGGTGAGACTTGCCTACCGGCAGCAGGTATTTTGGCTGATCCGAAACCACCCAGAGTCGCTGTTGTTTTCAAGAGCAATTCTTGGGGTTCCCCGGCATTCTGCGCCAGCGGCTTTTGAGGGGGATAAAGCGCTTTGGCAGGCACAGTTTGTTAAGTACCCAAGCAGCGCCGACATTCTCGGAAACGCCGCAGAATATTATCTGCTTTCCAACGAAGTGCTGGCCGAAAAATATCTACTTCAGGCGCAAGCGCTGGAACCTCAGAATCCACAATGGCCCAGCAAGCTAGGAGAATTATACCGATTGGAAGGAGAAGGCCCGCGCCCTTCAGCAGCGACAGTGAAGCAGTCGGCGAAAAAAGCACTTACCGAATATGAAGCCGCCGCGACTTTAGCCGGCAAAACAGGACAATCAGACACATCGGCGGATTTGGCGAAAACCGCGTTCAATGCAGGCGAGTACGACAAAGCCCGTACCTACGCCGAGGCGTTGCTCAAGCGAGGAGAGGACGTCGCCGCCGCCGGGAGAGCCGACCCGCGAACGCCCGCTTTCATCTTTCATGTTAACAATGAAGACATCCATGAAGCCAGCCTCATTCTAGGACGGCTGGCTGTGCATGACGGCAACCTCACCGAAGCAGGGACGCATTTGCTGGTGATGGGCCGCGTGTCTGGCTCTTCAAGTTTAGACGCATTTGGCCCCAACATGCAGCTTGCCAGAGACCTGCTGGAACGCGGGGACCGGCAGCCGGTGCTGGCCTATTTTGACGAGTGTGCAAAGTTCTGGCACGATAAGCGGCTGGGCGCGTGGCGCTCCGAAGTGGAGCAGGGCAAAATTCCAGACTTTGGCGGTAACTTAGACTATTGAGGCAGCGCGGACAGCACCGGCAGCGTGGCGGCGAAGTGGCAGGCGGAAAAGTGTCCGTGCGGTGCGCCGTCAAACGGGGCGAGAGGCGGCTCCTGCTGGGCACAGATGTCCTGGGCGAAGGGGCAGCGGGTACGGAAGCGGCAGCCGGAAGGGATGTCAATCGGGGACGGCACATCGCCTTCCACTTTTTCAGCGGCGATTTTGACGCCGTCCAAGCTCGGCACGGCGGCCAGCAAGGCGCGGGTGTAGGGGTGACGCGGATGGTCGTACAGCGCGTCAGCGGGGGCAAGCTCGACGATCTTTCCGAGGTACATAACGGCGACCCGGCGGGAAATAGAGCGAACCGCGCCGAGGTCGTGGGCGACAAACAGCAGGGCAACGCCGGTTTCGGACTGCAATCGCCGAAACAAGTTCAAAATTTGGGCGCGGATGGAAACGTCAAGCGCCGACACGGGCTCATCGGCGACAATCAGCCGGGGCCGGAGCGAGAGGGCGCGGGCGATGCCGACCCGCTGGCGCTGGCCGCCGGAAAACTCATGGGGATACCGCCTGGAGGCAGTCTGCGGCAGGCCGACTTGGTCTAAAAGCCGGGCAACTTCGGCCCGGACTTCACGGGGCGGCACAATCTCATGCACCCGCAGCGGCTCCTCTAAAATTGCGCCGATGCTCATGCGCGGGTTCAGAGAAGCAAACGGGTCCTGGAACACGATCTGCATTGTGCGCCGCTCCCGGCGCAGGGCTTCCGCCGGCAGCGCCAGCAAATCCTGGCCGTCAAACGTCACACTGCCGCTTGTCGGTTCAATCAGCCTCAGAATGCAGCGGCCTAAAGTCGACTTGCCGCAGCCGGATTCGCCGACAAGTCCGAGTGTTTCACCGGCATCAAGCGTGAGGTCAACGCCGTCCACGGCGCGGACCTGGTCAGTGACGCGGGAAAACGGCCCGGTTTGGCGGACGATGGGAAAGCGCTTGGTGAGGTTTTGGACTTGGAGAAGAGGCATAGTCAAGTATACCCGGCACGGTCGAGAACCCGGCCTTGAAAGGCCAGGCTGCTTGGGAATGAAAGTCGCTCCGCGACTGAGGAATGAGCCGCGTCCGCAGGGTCTTTAGTGTATGCCGAAGACGGCATTACTGCGTATCGGAGACACTTTCAATTTCAAGTAGCCCGACACTGGAAGTGCCGGGTTTCCGACTTGACCGTGCCGGGTTCCTGACGCGCTGATACTTTCCTCTACTTGTATCCTGGCAGGAACTCGGCTTCGGCGTCGAACATTTCGAGCGTCATGGCTTTGATCTCGGCAGGGCTGCACACGGCGGCGCAGAGCGGATCGAGCAGCAGGGAATAAATGGCGGCTTCTTTGGAACGCTCAATCGCCGCCGCCGCGCCGAGGTCGTACATGCCCATGTTGGACGCGCAGATTGCTGCCATCTGCGGGGGCAGCGCTCCGTAGCGAGTCGGGTTGATGCCGCTGCCGTCAATCATGCAGGAAACTTCGACAACGCCGTTTGCCGGCAGGTTGGTAATCAGCGTCGCCGCGCCGCCGCCCACGGAGTTCGGGACATTGCCGTGGATTCGCACCGGCGAATCTTTTTCGCGGGCTTCAATGATCCACGATCCGTATTCCCACGAACGCTCCTGCTCTAGGGATGCCGCGCCGCTGAGCATTTGCAGCCGCTTCTCGTCGGCGTTTTTGCGCCAAGTGGGCCAGTTGTTGGCGTAAAAAGACGTTTCGCCGTCGTAGCCTGCCCGGCAGTAGCGGTCAATCAGCTCCGGGCGCTTGCGATAATACGGCAGGTACTCGGACAAATGCCCGCTGCTTTCAGTAATAAACGCGCCGAAGTGAAGCATCATGTCTTTGCGGACAATGTCTGAAGGTTCGCGGCCCTCGGCGTCTTCCGGGCCATAAACATCGCGCTCGGCCAATGCCATCAGCTTTGGGTATAAATCCTCGCCCCGGTGCGCGAGCTTCGTGAACCAGGCGAGATGGTTAATGCCCGCGCATTCCCAGGTCATTGCGTCGTAGGGAACTTCGGCGCGGCGTGCCAGCAGATGGCCTGTGCCTTGAACCGAGTGGCAGAGGCCGACGACGGGCAAATAAGACGTGCGGCTGGCCGCGAGGCACATCATGGACATGGGGTTGGTGTAGTTCAGGACAAGGGCCTGGGGCGCGTACCGCTCCACGTCTTTCAAGATGTCCAGCCAGACCGGGATTGTGCGGAGCGATTTAAACAAGCCGCCGGGGCCGATAGTGTCGCCGATGCACTGGCTGACGCCGTATTTGGCGGGAATGTCATTGTCAAAGCGGACACAGGCCGTGCCGCTGACTTCCACGCAGCAGATGACGTAATCACTGCCGCCCAGCACCTCGGTCCGGTCGGTGGACGACTCGACGCTCCAGTTTGTTTTGCCCTGGGCGTCCAGCACTTTCTGGTCTATGACTTTTTGGATCAGGCCGTGCATGGTCCGCAGGCGGCCCGCGTCAATGTCTACCAGGGCAATGGTCCCGCCCTGTTCGCCGGGGATTTGCAGCACGTCGCGCACCAGGGTCGGCGTGAAGCCGGAGCCGGCACCCATCATGGTCAGCTTGATAGGCCGGCGCATGGTTCCCATCAATCCGCGAGCTTCGGCGGACTTAGAATGGGCGGCATGGCCCTCCGTTGTCTTTTCTTCAACAGCCCCGCCTTCGGTTTCTTCAAGGGCATCTACGGTTGCATTTTCAATAGTCGCAGTCGGCATAATCTGTTTACTCCTTGCCAAGTAATGCCGTCCCAATACGACAAACAAGAAGTGTTTTCCTTTTGCTATCAAAAAGAAGTGGAAAAAGCTAGGGTAGAAGTTTCAAAAAGCGATTCAAGATGCTTCGGGCTTGACGAAGTGAAAGGGAAGCGATTTGCACGCCGCCGGGATGCACAAGCGAGTTGCGATACTCGCGGGCATCATGCACAGCATCGCGAAGCGGGTCGGGGATGAAAAATAGGCGGGCCGCGCGATTGATGCGATTGTACGCCTCGCGTGAGACACGCCCACGCGGGTCATGAATCAGCAGCACAAGACGCAGGATACCCTCGAACTCAACAAAGAGACGGATGATGTAAGTCGTTTCGAGGTTGCGCTCCGCCTGCTTTAGCTTGCTGTAACCAGGCTGTGACGGGTCCCGCAAACGCTGCGCCACAGATTCGCGCAGGGCGGCATGTTCCTCAAAAACAAGGGAAAGCTGTTCAATGTGAACGTAACTCATTCAGCGCGAAGCAGCCCATCGGCAAGAGTCAGGAACGTCTCGCGGCCCCATGCCTGCGGCCAGTCCAAGCCAGACTCAGTACGGACTACCCATTCGCCGTTTTTGCGGAGCAGCATCACCCGGAACAAGCTCGGCCAGGCGTACAAATCTACCCGGCCGTCGGCGTGGAGGACGCCGCGTGCGACCGGCTCCAAGCGCAGCTCATCGCCGCTTGTAGTCAGGCGCAGACCAGGGACGCGGTAAGCGCCGCCGACAACCTCTTCATAGATTTGGTGCGTCTTTTGCTCAATTGCCCACTCCTGGGCGTCTTTTGCGGCTTCAGCCCACTCCTTGACTTGTTGAACAAGCGTAGTCACCTGCTCTACCCATTGTTCGCGCAGGCGCGTTAGGCGGGCCTGAAAGGCTGCGTCGCGCACAGGATCAAGTTCAAGGGTTCCATAAGTCGGCATAGCAACATTTTACCACAAAATTCACTTGCGAGACGGTTTGACAACCCCTCGGCATTTAAGATACAATGCTTTCCAGTTATGCCGGACGACTATGCACTGGATTTGCTGTGGGAACTGCTGAAGCACGACAGCCCGGCGGGTGATGAAGGGCCGCTTGCCGATTGGATTATCCTTTGGCTGGCACGGGAAGTTCCCGATGCCGCCGTTGAGCGCCTCGGCGACTCGCTTTTGGTGACACGCGGCGCAAAGCCCTCCGTCGCCATTTTCGCCCATTTAGACACGACCGGCTGGACTTTAGGCTACGGCAAGCGTCTGATTCGCATCGGCGGCCCGGACGGCAAGCCGGGCGACGCCGTCCGCGAAGTGCAGCA
>CAXUBO010000153.1:0-4009 GCA_964249345.1 uncultured Armatimonadales bacterium
AAGCCCACGAAGGGAATCGGACCCTTGACCTCTTCTTTACCAAAGAAGTGCTCTACCACTGAGCTACGTGGGCGGAAGGCTGCTCCCGGCTGGCTAGGCACAGACGGAATTATAGCATATCGGAAATAGAGTTTGCAACCGTTATTTTTTGTCTTGAAGCGATCAAGGAACTTCCGTATCCTTCAGTTTGTTTGAGGTACAATATCGCGGCGAACCTGCTGAGACACTGAGCTGAAATCCTCAGAAAGAAATCAAAGAAAGAAACCAAGACGTGCTGGACCGACTCCGAATTCTTGTGGTTGACGATGACCCGCTGGATCGCCAGGCGCTCCAGCGGGCGCTGAAGCGCGATGCGCTGAAGTATGAGACCATTGCCGCCGACCTCCTGGAAGTCGAAACCCTGGCGGACGCACGCGCGGCCCTCAGCCGCGAAGAGTTTTCCTGCATCTTTTTAGATTATTTACTGCCCGACGGCAGCGGGCTGGAGCTGCTGACCGAAATCCGGGACCGGGACCTGCACACGCCGGTGATTGTTTTGACCGGCCAGCGCGACGAACAAACCATGATGGCGCTGATGCAGGCCGGTGCAGTGGATTATGTCCCCAAGTCCATTCTGTCTCCAGAGCTTGTCGCCCGGTCTGTCCGCTCCGCCGTCCGGTTTCAGCAGGCCCAGCGCGAGAAGCAGGCCGCTTTGGACGCTCTGAGCGTGCGCGACAATGCCATCGCGGCGGCATCCAATGGCATTGTCATCTCGGATGCGGCGCTCCCCGATTATCCGATGATCTATGTCAATCCCGCGTTTTTGGCGATGACCGGCTACACGGAAGCCGAAGCCGTTGGCCGCAACTGCCGCTTTCTGCAAGGTCCCGGCACCAATCCGAGAGCCGTGCGCGAGCTGCGCGAAGCGATTGAAGCTAAACGGCGCATCCAAACCCTGGTCTTGAATTACCGCAAGGATGGTACCGAATTCTGGAACGAAATCACCATTTCGCCGGTGCAGGGCTCGCAGGGCGAAGTCACGCATTTTGTCGGGGTTCAAACCGATGCTACGGCGCGGCAGCGCTCCGATGCCGCGCGAAAACAAGTCTCCGCCGAGCTGGAGGAGACCGTGGCCCTGCTGGACACGCTGCTGGATTCGGCCCCCGTCGGGTTTGCGTTTTTTGACTGCAACCTGCGGTATCAGCGGGTCAACGACACGCTGGCCCGGATCAGCGGCCTCCCAGCGGCGGAGATGCAGGGGCGCACGATTGCCGAGGTCATGCCCAGCCTGGAGCCAGTGATGCGCCAGAGCCTGCGCCCGGTGCTGGAAACCGGGCAAGCGCAGGTCGGCGTGGAAGTGCGGGGAACGACCCTTGCCGAGCCGGACCGGGAACGCTTCTGGCTTTCAAGCTATTACCCGGTGGATGACGCGGCCGGGAGCCGGCTGGGCGTCGGTGTGATTGTTGTGGAGATCACGGAGCGCAAAGAAGCGGAAGAGGCCCTGCGCCAGTTCCAGTTTCTCAGCGATAAAGCAAACGATGCGTTTTACCTGCTGGACGAGGCCGGGAGCTTTGTTTATGTCAACGAAGCCGCCCAAAAGTCACTGGGGTACACGGCGGAGCAGATGCGAGGCATGAACGTCTCGGATGTCAATGCGGTGATGCAGGACGGGGAATACCAAGCCCTGTTTCAGCAAGCTGAGGCGGGAACGATCCCCCCGTTTGAGTCGGAAAACCGAAGAGCCGACGGCTCGGCCTTTCCAATTGAAGCCAGCGTCAGCACCCTGACTGTTGGCGGGCGGACGCTGCTGTTTGCGAGTGTCCGGGACATCACCGAGCGCCGCCGGCAGCAGGAAGAACTGGCGGCCCTGTATGAGCGCGAGCATCGTATTGCGGAATCTTTGCAGCGCTCTTTGCTGAACAAGCCGCCGGACAGCATTTTGACCGGGCTGGACGTGGAAACGATTTACCGCCCGGCCTGGGATGAGGCGCTGGTGGGCGGCGATTACTTTGACGTCTTTGCGCTGGACGGCGAGCGGCTGGCCCTGGTCGTCGGCGATGTGTCCGGCAAGGGCCTGGAAGCGGCAAGCCGCACGGCGGAAATCAAGTACACGCTGCGGGCGTACCTGCGCGAGCATTCCGACGCGGCTTCGGCCCTGAGTCGGCTAAACGCCTTTTTATGCGAAGCGCAGGCGATGGATGCCGGAAGCGATGAGTATTTTGTGGTAATGACGCTGGCAGTGGTAGAGCGGGCGAGCGGCATCGCGCACATCGCCGTCGCCGGTTCCGAGCCGCCGGTCCTCCTGCATCCAGACGGCTCCTATGAGGAAGTCGCGGCCAACGGAGTGCCGCTGGGAATTGCGGCCAAAGCCAATTACTTGGGGATTGATTTGGAGATGAACCTCGGCGACGTGCTGTTAGTCGCCACGGACGGCATTACGGAAGCGCGTCAGGGACGTGAGTTTCTCGGCAACGACGGCATGGCGCGACTTGCCGCCGACGCCCTGCCGCTGCGGTCGCTCCAAGAAATCGGCCAGGCTGTACTGGACGGCGCGAAAGCGTTTGCCGGAAACCGCCTGCACGACGATGTCTGCCTGCTGCTGGCCCAAAGAAAGTAAAAGAAACAGGCAGACAAAAAACACCCCGGTTCTTCCAGACATCTTAGAAAAGACATCTTGAAGAACCGGGGTGAAACATTTTTCCCTGGGCCGGACAAGTTTCGAACTTGTGTAGGCTTGCGCCGACGATTTTACAGACCGCCTCCTTTAACCACTCGGACACCGACCCTCTTTTGTTTTTCTGCTAGATATTTGTTCTGGATGTTTGCTGCGGGAAAGCAGCAGCCGAAGACAGGGTTCGAACCCGTGACCCGCTGTTTACAAACACGCCTTAACAGCCTTCGTCTTGCTTAACCTGTTATACCCGATCTACCTTGCTTTTTTTCGTTCCGTGGCCTGCTGTTCGCTTTTTTTGCTGAATTTTCTTCCAAATTGCCCGGATATGCGGTGAATAATGGACTTAATCACCGCATAATCTGCGGCGATTACAGATGGCTTGAGTAATCTTTTTTTTACTTTTTCATAATTTTAAGAGTGTTTATTCAGATATTTGACTACTTTCTGCCGAATATGCTATACCAACGGCGTGCATAGGTCCGTGGACGACAAACTCAAAAGGCAGATCGAGAAGCGCCCGCCCGGCGCCGTCTTCGTCACGCGCGAGTTTCTGGAACTGGGATCACGCGCCGCCGTGGACGAAGCCCTTTCCCGCCTGGCCCGCGAAGGCGTCATCCGCCGGCTTAGGCGCGGCCTCTATGACTTTCCCCGGTTCCATCCGGTGCTCGGTTCCGTGCCGGCCGATCCCGACCAGATCGCCGCTGCTCTTGCCCGCAAGACTGGAAGCCGGCTCCAAAGCGCTGGCGGGCTGGCCGCAAATGTGTTAGGGCTTTCCACGCAGGTTCCGGCCCGCGCCGTCTATCTGACCGACGGGCGACGCCGCAGCGTCCAGGTTGGCGGGCAGACCATCGAGCTGCGCCATGCTGCGCCTCGCTCGCTGGCCGGAGCAGGACGGACCGAAGGAACGGTCATCCAGACACTCCGTTACCTGGGACCGGAACAGATCACTACGGAGGTCATTGAGCTTCTGCGCCAGACTCTCACCGCCCGCGAAAAAGCGGCTCTTCGCCGGGAAGCTTTCAACGCGCCGGGCTGGCTGGTTCCGACCCTTCAAGAGATTGCCCGGCCGGAAGCAGGAACGAAATCCAACTTGCCCTTAAAGAGCAAGACGGCAAACGTGGAAGCGAAGTCATGAACCTTGCGACAGAACCTACCGACACGCGCCGGGCCGCCATTGCCGGTGAACGGCGCAGTCTGCTTCCCATACTGATCGAGAAGGACTTCTGGGTCTGCTGGACGCTGGAGCGGCTGTTCGCTCTGCCGGAACTTCGGGAACATCTGCTGTTCAAGGGAGGCGCCAGCTTATCCAAAGTCTACGGCTTGATCCAGTTATCCAAAGTCTACGGCTTGATCCAG
>CAXUBO010000153.1:4109-8886 GCA_964249345.1 uncultured Armatimonadales bacterium
CTTATCCAAAGTCTACGGCTTGATCCAGTTATCCAAAGTCTACGGCTTGATCCAGCGCTTTTCCGAAGACATCGATCTGTTCCTGAGCCGTTCTGCTTTAGGCGCGGATCTCGCCGATCCTGAGCAGGCCGCCAGCAACACGCAGCGCAAACAGCTCTCTGCGGCGCTGGTCGCGGCATTTCAAGAGACTGTCACCCACCGCCTGTCACCGCGCTGCTGGAGTTCTGCCGGCAGGGCGAAGCGGATGCCGTTCTGGTCGTGGACACAGACCGGCTCGCCAGAAAGACCGAGCATCATTTCGTGATCAAGGCGCAACTCAAGAAGTTCGGCGTGCGCGTGGAGAGCCTGAACCAACCCATGATCGACGACACGCCCGAAGGCGTCTTCCTCGACACGATCCTCGCCGCCACCAACGCCCTGTATCCCCAGATCACCGGCCGCAAGACGAGTCTGTCTATGGCGGAAAAGGCGGCCGGCTGGTGGCCCGGCCCGGCCCGCCTGGGCTAACGCAACGCGGACAATCCCGCCCCGACTTCGGCCAACGACCGGCGCATCCTCGTTCCCCACCAGGTCGTCGGACCGCTGGTAACTAAGGCTTTCTCCCTCTACGCGACGGGGCAGTATTCGCTGCAATCTCTGTGCCGGAAAATGCAGACGCTCGGCCTGTGCAGCGTCACGGGCGGGAAGGTGACCGCGACGTCCATGAGAAAGATGCTTGGCGACCCCTTCTATTACGCCCGCGCGAGGTACAAGGGCCAGATGCGTTCCTGGAAGCACGCGCCGCTGACCGACGAAGCGACGTTCCGGCAGTGCCCGCTTGTCCTCGCCCAGCACAATGGCTATGCTGATCGGATGAGAAAGCACGAGTTCTTACTGGCCGGCCTGGTGCGCTGCGGCCTGTGCGGGGCAACCTACACCGCGTCCGTGAACGCCGAAAAAGGCAAGTCCTACTACCACTGCCCGCTGAACCAGGGGCATCCGCATTCGAATGTCGGACAGAACGTGGCGACAGAGGTGCTGGACGCCCAGGCCGAAGCGCTGATGGAGCACGTCAGCTTCGACCGCGATGCCGTGGACTACATCGTCGGCAAGGCGCGGGCGCTTTTGGCGGCGACTCATGAAGACGTGGACGAGAAGCGGCGCGAGGCGCTGGCGCAGAAAGCCAAAATGGAGAACCGCCGGCAGCAGCTCGAACTGAAGTACCTGGACGACGAGGTGACGCAGGACATGTACCGGCGCCAGTCGGAGGCACTGGAAGACGCGCTTGGGGCGCTGGCGCTGGAGGTCGCGCGGCTGGACCTGAGCCGGGACACGAACATCGGGCTGTTCGAGCAGCTGATGCGGATGTCTACCGGCTTCCAGGCGGCCTTCGCGTCCGCGCCGCTCGCATTGCAGCGGGTCTACCTGTCGCTGTGCTGGGAGACAATCGTCGTGCGGGACCGGCAGATTGTCGAGGCGGTCCCGGCGCCCTGTTCGGCATGGCGCTGAAGATGACGGCCCGCCGGATGGAAGCCGCGGAGCAGGGGTCAAAAGCGAACACAGAAAAATCCCTGAGCCTTCATGCCGCCGGGAGCGCCGATCAAAACAGCCGTAGGGCTGCACAGAGTGGCGAGGCGGTTATAAATTCTCAGGGATGGCTGCCCAGTCCTTCCGATTTTATAACCTTACTTTGGGACGCCGCGTACTGGGACCAGATGTGCGGGCTGCTTCCGGCCGTTGTCAATGTACCCTAGCCGATTGGAGATCCATTGCCTAAGATCGTGAGATATTAGGCCGGTTCCTGCTGTTCGCAACGTATGATGCGTGCCCGCATAACTCGCGGCGGTGACATTGGAACTTGATCTGCGCGTCCTGGCGTCCAAACGCGGGATGGCCTACCATGGAGGCATGACCACACCGCTTGCCAGACCCGTGCGGCCGCACCTGGACGGCATCCGTGCCGCTGCCCCTCCGACTACCAGTACCAGTCCATGCCTTGCTGGTCATCGCACTTGGTCATCACACTTGGTCATCACACTTGGTCATCACACTTGGTCAACGCGGGTCAGTGCGCTCGCGGCCTTTCTTGGCGGGCGAATCGAGGACGGCCAGCACTTTCCCAACTCCCAGAGTAGATCGGGCACATATCAGATCGTCGACGCGGCTTCTTCGGCTTAACACCCAGTTCAGTGGGTGGCATCAATTCCCCCTCATTGCCTATCGCAGCCTTCTTTTCAGACCTGCTTTTTGCGATAGCTTCTACGGATTCACCTGATCATAATACCAATCGATAAATACCAATCGATAGACGAACTTGCCCGCAGTTCATCCGGGAAGACACCGTAGTAAGCAACTTGCGCGGCTAGTGGCTCAAACCAGTTATGTAGGGCAAACCATGCGATGTAATGCCAGTCGTTGCTGTCGAGGTCAACGCCAGCCTGCTCGTAGGGAACCCAAACGAGCTGGGAACAGTAAAGACCGTTTGCAAAGTAGTACTTATCCCACGGCGGTAAGAGATGATAAGGTGTTTGTCCGTGATCCCCGAACTGGTTGTGAGCGCGAATGACTGTTACTAATCCCGCTATGAGACTGACATTCTTCACATGCCCCAGGGCAACGCGAATCCCTCGCTGGTCCCAGCGCCATCGAAGCGATCTGAGATGACGCCGGTCTTGAAGGTTTCAGCCTCATACGTCCTGCGGGTAAGGGTCTCGTTTGGGTTGTTTGTTGTATACTCTGGGCATGGTTAGGCAAACAATTTCGTGTTATCATTGCGGTGGCCTCGATGTAATCCGCCACGGCAAGGCTTCTAACGGCAAGCAGAAGTTTCGCTGCAAGTCCTGCGGCCAGTGCAGCCGCGAAAACCCTGGCAGCAACGCCTATGACGCCGATATGACGCCGAGTTCCAAGCCCGCGTTCTGGCGGCCTACCACGAGCGCTGCTCCTTGCGCGGCGTGTGCCGCATCTTCGGCATCAGCCGCCAAACCTTGATGACCTGACCTTGATGACCTGGCTCAAAAAAAGCCAAGAGGTTGCCGCCGCTGGAAACGACGCTGGCTCCCGCACTGACTGATGACGTGCTGGAACTCGATGAACTCTGGTCTTTTGTGCAGCAGCGCAAAAACAAGCGCTGGGTGTGGCTGGCCCAGTGCCGTCGTACCCGTCAGATTGTGGCCTACGCCCTCGGCGGACGGGGCCAGAAGACGTGCCGTTTGCTGTGGCGGCGCATCCCGAAGACATGCCGTTTGCTGTGGCGGCGCATCCCGAAGGCGTACAAGAAGAGCGTGTTATACACGGACTTCTGGCGGGCGTATGCCAAAGTTTTGCCAGCCGCCCAGCATCAAGCGACGGGTACCAGCATCAAGCGACGGGCAAAGGTGAGGGTCAGACCTGTCACCCCAATAAAGCCTCACATCGAGCGCTTCAACAACATTCTGCGGCAGCGTCTGGCTCGCTTTGTTCGCAAGACGCTCCGGATGAAGCGCGAGAACGCATCGTCAGGATTTGTGGGGATGTGCCACGAGCTGAACTGTTCGCTCGGCAGAAGGCCGCCGGATGGAGCGCCTGGGGCAACGAAGTAGAAAGTGATTTTTGGCTGCTTTAGCGGCTCTTCCATTGAGAAGGGTTTGCCAGGGCAATTCTGGCCACGAAAAGAGAAATGCCGAAACCTTTTTCCTTCCAGTATTTCTTTCCGGTTTCCGGCAGAAAGCCAGAGTGTAGTAGGAAAGAAGCGAACGGATGCAGAACAGTAAACGTGCCTTGAGTTGGATACGATAAGTCAAGCAGTATTTTGGAGAGGACCTCAGAATGCGACTACGTCTTTGTCTGGACAATCCGGCGGGAACCCATCTGCCGATCAACTACCAGGAATGGCTGACCGCTGCCATCTACGGGCTGCTGGCGCATTCCGACGAGGAGTACGCCCGGCGGCTGCATGACGATGGCTACCCGGATCAAGACGGGCGGCGCTTCAAGCTGTTCACCTTCTCCTGGCTGCGCGGGTCAAGGCGCAGAGTAGAGGGGGACGTGCTGCATTTTGCTCCGGGCCCCCTGGAATGGCTCGTCACCTCGCCGGTCGAGGACTTCCTTTCCCATCTCGCAAACGGCCTCCTGTCGGCGGGGATGCTGCGGATCGGCACGACGGTGCTTTCCATCTCCCAGATCGAGATGCTGCCCGCGCCTCGCTTCGCGCAGAACACGGCCTGCACCTGCCTGGGGCCGATTGTTGCCGCGCTGCCGCTGCCGGATGGCCGGACCCGCTACCTGCGTCCAAGCGACGGCGACGCCTTCTCCGAGGCGGTGCGCCGCAACCTGGTCCGCAAGTACCGCCTGCTGCATGGGAACGCGCCAGCGGACGACCGTTTCGCATTGACCTTTGATCCGGCGTATCTGGCACGCACGAACGGCGGGACGAAACTGGTCACGTTCAAGGGCATTCACCTTGTCGGTGCCTTTGCTCCATTCACCCTTTCCGGTTCCGTGGATTTGATGCGAGTAGGATATGAAGCAGGCTTCGGGGAAAAGAACGCCGCTGGCTGCGGCATGGTAGAGGCAAAGTGAAGCAGCAAAAGGCAACAAAATGATTTACCTCGTTCGTTATCATGGCCCTTTCGGCTTCATCAAGCCGTGGACGGCAGTTCGGGATGAACTCACTTACAGCCAAATGTTCCTTACTCAGTCAATCATAGAAGGAATGCGGCAAAAGTTGGAAGTGTCTGCCATTCTACGTCACCGTCTAAAACATGGTAGTGGTCCTGAATAGTTGAAGGTATACTCTTGGCATGGAACCCTCTTTGCC
>CAXUBO010000154.1:0-6052 GCA_964249345.1 uncultured Armatimonadales bacterium
GGTAGAGCCAGCCGGCGAGGCTGGGGCCGGCGCGAAGGGTGTTCGCTTTGCGGGCCAGCAGCAGGAACACAACTTGGGCGGCGTCTTCGGCCAGCGTGTCTGTCCCAAGCGCGGCGGCAGGTGCGGTAGACCAGCGGCAGGTGCCGGGCGACAATCTGCGAGAAGGCAGCGTCAGAGCCGGTGCGTGCATACCCGGAAAGTAACTTGTCGTCCTGCATCGTCTGTTCCCGTGCCAGAGGCGCTTACAAAGAGAATCGCTCACAAAGGGAATATGGACGGAAGCGCGGAAAAGCGAACAAAAACAACAGAAGTTTTGGAAAGAAGTTTTGGAGGGAAGTCAAAATCAGTCAGCCGATGAGGGATTTGAGCATGTCCGGGCTGTTGGTGATGATGCCGTCCACGCGGCACTGAAGCATCCGGCGCATGTCTTCGGTCAGGTCTACGGTCCAGGCATACACAAGAATATCGCGGCGATGCAGGATGTCCACAATCGTTAAGGTAAGCAGGCGGTGATGCCATGTGACAGCTTCCGTGTCTAGTTCTAAGAGAAGCTGCGAGGTGATGAGCGCGGCTTCGTCCATGTCCAGCGTCAGGCTAAGGGGAATGCGCGGGTCTAAACCCCGCAGGATGCGGCGGCTGGCTTCGCCGGCTCCAGCGACGAGAAGCGACGCCAAAGGAAAACCGGATTTGCGGATAGCACGGGCAATGAGAACTTCGGTCCCCGGCTCCTTGAAGTCCAGCATCAGGCCGACTTCCGCTTCCATTGCAAAGGCCAGCGCGTCTTCCAGTGTCAGTAGCGCCTCGCCCCAGTCGCCGCCGTGCCTGCGCCACTGCGAAAAGCTGCGGTCCCGGAGCGGCACTTCCTCGCCGTCCAGCAGGTGCACGTTTTCGTGGTCCAGAATCAGAAAATCGTCGCGGGTGCGCCGGACATCCACTTCCAGCATCTGCGCCCCCACGTCCACGGCTCGGCGCAGGGACGCCAGCGTGTTGCCCGGCGGCTCCAAAAACGGAGCGCCCCGGTGGCCGACAATGGGAAACGCGCGAAGCTCGGAAGGCATAGTTTGGGTGCCGACAGACTAAAAGGGAGAGCGATGCTCTCCCTTTATATGGTAGTGAATGGCTGATACAAATGCCGCCTACCGGACTTGAACCGATGACACCTCAATTTTCAGTCGAGTGCTCTACCAACTGAGCTAAGGCGGCTTACTATTTTTCTGTATTCCAAAATACGTTTGACCCGTTTTTGCTGCTTTGCCGTTCGTCTGCGGTGGCAATCTGCACAGTGGACTTCACACTTCTCGATTTCTTCTGCGATTTTCTTCCAGGAGTAGCCGTTGTACCACATCCGGGAAAGATTGTGCAGCTTTTCTTTCTGGTCCCGGTGGTCAAGCTCCAGTACCAGAGGATCGGCTTCACGGCAATCTACGCAGGGATGCCTAGCACGATACTCATGCAGACGCCGATGCAGTTCTTCCCGGCGCACGGCGGAGTTTATGACTGCACGGTCTTTGTAGCGCTTGGCATGACGCTGATAATGTTCCGCGCAGTAAGCTTTACTGCAATATTTACATTGCGTATGGCGTACCGCCTGCGCTTTGTTCTTGTAACTAAAAGCGTCTTCCGGCTTTTCCTGAAGACAAGCGCGGAATCTCATTGAAACGCCCCTGTTCCAGATTGGCTTATTATACCTACTGGATTGCAGAAATGCAAGCCACTGGGGCTGAAAGCCGTAGGCGAGGAGGGATTCGAACCCCCGGCCTCTTCCGTGTAAAGGAAGCACTCTAGCCACTGAGTTACTCGCCCACCCTGGCTGCAATGGGTTTGTCCATTATACCTGCCTCAGTCGCCGCTGTCAAGTTCAGGCAGGAGTTTGCGCCCCGCACATCTAATCGTCTTCCAGTCAAAGGAAATATCATGCGGGAATTTGACATCGTCGGAGATGTTCATGGCTGCTGCGACACGCTGTTGCGGCTCTGCGCGGCGTTAGGCTATGACCGCGAGTTTTATCACCCGGCAGGGCGGCGGCTCGTATTTGTCGGCGACCTGATTGACCGGGGACCGGACAGCGTGGGCGTCCTGCGCCTGGCGTGCCTCCTAGTCAGCCGGGGCCGGGCGCTGCTGGCGCTTGGCAACCATGACGACGCCCTGGGGCGCTGGCTGTGCGGTCAGCCGATCGATCTGAGTAAGGGCGGCCTGGCGCAGACAGTGGAGCAGATTGAAGCTCGCAGCGACCGCAAGGTTTTCAAGCAGGCCGTAGCCGCGCTTTTGGAACGCGCTTCGCTGTATCTGGTCCTGGACGGCGGCGCTCTTGTTGTTGCCCATGCCGGCATTGAAGAAGAAATGATCGGCAAAACCGATACAGAAACGCGGCGCTTTGTGCTGAACGGCGATGCCATAGGCAGGTCGCCCGAAGGCAAGACGCTCCGGCGCGACTGGGCAGCGGACTATCACGGCGCAGCCTTCATCGTCTACGGCCACACGCCGCAGGAGCAGGCGGAAATCAGGCACAACACGATCAACATTGATACCGGCGCTTACCGGGGCGGGCTGCTGACTGCCTTTCGCTGGCCTGAACGCAAAATTGTTTCCGTTCCTTCCCGATTCCGCGAAGAATAGTAGTGCGCGTAATAGCAATGGGCGTATCGAATTGGGTGACGCAGCATCTTTCCAGATTGCCTGCGGGGTTCGGACCGGCGCAGGGACATTCCCCATAGCGCAAGGCCGTACAAACCCGCCGCCCAGAGCCAGGCAGCAAAGCGTTTCGGAAGTGATGCGACCCGGACCGCAGCTTTGGGCGCAGGCGACAGAGGGAACAGCGCGGCTTCCTGCGTGACGGGAGAAACTTCGCCCATCCACGGCGCATCGTAGTGCCGGACAAGGCTGTGGATCAGCGCCGTGTACATGCCTTCGCGCCGCTCGAAGTCACTGCGGTTTGCCGCAGAGCCGGAATGCGTTTCCACCAGCAGGCTGGGAATGTTCTGGTGCGTGAACCAGCGGTGCGCCAGATGCGGATTAGCGTCTTCACCCCAAGCGGTCGGATGCACGGCGTAGCCGCAGGCAGTCAGGTCGCGGCGGGCCTGCTGCTGCAAAGCATGGGCCGCCTGACCCCGCTTTGTTTCCATCTCGCGCGGGATTTCGATGCAGTCCGCGTTGTACTCGTCATCGCCGTCCCAGTTATGTGCGTCCACAATCAGCGCCGGACGGATGAGATTCGCGGCCCTTGCCACGGCCCGCGTTTCCGGCTGGGTGAACCGGCCCCAGTCACGGTTCAGGTCTGCGCCGCGCCCGTTGACGCGCGTTCCCGCCCCCGCGCCGTCCGGGTTCACCATCGGCACCAGGTACAGCGTGACATGAGAAAGCGCGGAGCGCAGGGCCGGATCGCCGCCGGACGCAAGGCTTTGGATGAGGCGAAGCATGGCTTCGGTGGAAGCCGGCTCGTCGCCGTGCTGCCGGCAGAGGACAAGCAGGCGCGTTGTTTTTCCTGTTTCTGCTGCCGGGTCCGCCAGCCGAACCAGCCAGAGGGTACGCTTGCCGGCTGCCGATTTGCCGAGCGGTGCCACGCGGACAAGCGGGGAGCGCACGGCTTCGGCGTGAAGCTGGGCGGTCATCTGGGCGTAGGTGGTGACGTGTGCCGGCGCGGCGGCGTCAGCAGAAGCGGCAGTCAGCAGCAGCCAGATTGTCCAAAAAAAGCGCATCAGAAAAGAGGCTCATCCCGTGTGTCTGCAAAATCATCAAGTGTGTCTGCAAAAAGGCGCGGCAGGCGGGCGCTTGCCATCAAGCGACGGGCGGGAACAGTCACCACGTCGCCGGGAGCAGCGCCGGGAATAGCCGTGACATCTACAACGCATATCTGCATCGCCACGCGGCCCACCACGGGAGCGCGTCTGCCGCGCACCAGCACTGTCGCCGGCGCGGGCCGCAGCCAGTTTTTCAGGCCGCGCCAGCCGGTTGATCCGCTGGCCGGTGACACCGTGAAGCCATCTGCATAACCGACGGCAAGCACGGCGAGATGGGACGCTCGCCGGGTCCGAAACTCCCCGCCGTAGCCGACGGCGCTGCCGGCCGGGACTTCCCGCACACTGACAATTCGTGCCTGCATCCGCCAGGTTTCTTGCAGTGCCAACGCTCGCGGCACGGCGGCGGACGGGTACTGCCCGTACAAGATCGTGCCGGGCCGAACGGCATCCAGGCGCATTTCCGGGAACCGGACCAGCGCCGCCGAGTTCGCGCAGTGCCGCAGGCCCGAATCAAGCTTCGCGTGCTGTAGTTGCGCCAGCACTTTCTGAAACGCGGCAAACTGGCGGCGCGTTGCCGCTTCCTCTTTTTCCAATGCCCGCGCGAAATGCGTATAAATGCCCGCAAAGCGCAGATGAGGATTTCCCGCAATCTGCTGCGCGACGGCAAGCGCCTCATTCGGCAATACGCCGAGCCGCCCCATGCCCGTGTCTACCTTAAGCTGCACCGAAGCGACCAGGCTCAGCCGTCGCGCAGCTTCCGCAACGGCCGTGATAACGGCACGGTCGCAGACGGTCAAATCGCAGCCTGCTTGCAGCAGCGCATCAATCTGTTCGGGAAGTGGCGGCAGAAATACTAAAAGGCGTCCAGTAATGCCCGCGTCCCGCAGTTCCAGCGCCTCAGCGGGCGTCGTGACGGCAAAAAAGCTCGCGCCGGCGCTTTGGAACACCCGCGCCGTTTCCCCTGCCCCATGCCCGAACGCATTGGCCTTGACAACCGCTATCACAGTCACATCCGGTCCAACAAGCGTCTGCACCGCGCCGAAGTTATGGCGAAGCGCATTGCGGCTGACTGAAATCCAGGCATCAAGAGAAAACGCAGTCACTCAGAACCTTTCGAGGGTGTCGGCGGCGGCACAGATTGTCCGGACAGCAGTGATTCTTGGCCTTCGGCAGCGTAACGCAAAATCGCTTGCATAAAAGCCTCGTGCGCGGCGGCGCGTTCGGCTACCGTGCGGCCTGACCCCGTCAGGCGGTTGGTCTCAAACAGCACCGTCGGCACGCCCAGCTTGATGCTGGCAAACCGATGCGCGAGCCGCGCCGGGTGCGTATCCGTGACCGTGTGGCCGATGATTGGAAATCCTTCGGCCTGCATCAGTCCAGCCGCCGCCGCCTGTGCGCCCAAGCTGACTGTGATGACGCTCGGCGCGGCCCCGCTGCCGGGGGCGACAACTTCCGTAAAGTCCGGGCGCGTGTCGTTTGGGTACAGCTCATGCTGGTCTGTCATCAGGTCTGGATGCAGCCGGCTGATCTCGGCGTACAGCGCCCGTGTTTCCGGCTGCGTGCGCCTCAGCCAGTCCCGGTTGAGGTCGGCGTCATGGGCATTGTGCCTCAGAAACGCTTCAGAGCCGTCCGGGTTCGCCATCGGCACCACATAAACTGTGACGGCTTTGAGATAACTCGCAGGCGGCGCGTCGTCGTCCGCTTCCACCAGCGCCTTCATAAACGCCAGAGCGCCTTCCGTGGAGGCCGGCTCATGCCCGTGCTGGCGGCACAAATAAAAGACGCGCTTCGGGGCGCCCGTTCCCAGCGTCACCATCCACAGCTTGCGGCCTTGCACGGAGCGCCCGATGCTGGTCAAGCTCATGCGTTTTGCATGAGACTGATCATAGCGCAGCAGGCTGCTCAGCTCGCTTACCATTGCCGCGTAGCGCGTCGTTCCCGGCGGGCGCAGCAGGTTCTTTTCCGCCTGGGCCGGAGCGAATGTCAGCAACGCCAAGGCAAGAACGAGGGTACACAAACCATACAAACAGGAACCACGGAATGAATTCCGAGGCTGGAAAGTGCCCACCGTCGAGGCGACGTTCAGAGTGACCTGATACTTGCCTTTATTTTTGTTCTTGCGTCCCCTGGACGCTGGGCTTTCCACAGCCTCGGAATTCATTCCGTGGCAAATTGTTCCTTGCCTGCTGCTTTCGTGGCATACTCGCCACAAGGCAGTGATATGTGGCGAAACTTGCTTCCTCATTGGAAGTCTTTCTTTATTGGAAGTCTTTCTTTATTGGAAGTCTTTCTTTATTGGAAGTCTTTCTTTATTG
>CAXUBO010000154.1:6152-8604 GCA_964249345.1 uncultured Armatimonadales bacterium
GAAGTCTTTCTTTATATCGGGAGAACCCCGGCAAATATGCAGGAAATAGGCGGAGGTCAACGGGACTTTAAACGGCGAACGAGCTTCTGTGCGGCAGGCTTGCCCTGCGTATACAGCCAGTAGGCCGGTTTGTTGTACACCAAGTCAAACTCGCCGACATACTCGACGTAGCGGGTGCCGAAGCCTTCTTTGAACCGGTTTAGCCCCTGCAAATGGTCTTCTTTTTCTAAGTCTGCCGCGGCTTCGCCTTTCCCCTTGCGGCGCGGGCTGACGCCCCGAAAATCGTACCACGCGCAGCCGGTTTCCCTGGCCCAGCGGATCATGGCCCACTGCATGGCGTAGTTCGGCATGACGCTGCGCTGCTCGTTTGACGATGCGCCGTAGACATACCACGCCTTATCGCCGATCACGAAGCACAGCGCCCCGGACAGCGTTTGGCCTTCATACCGGGTCAAAAACAGCTTTGCCAGCCCGGCGGGAACGAGGTTGTCCCAAAGAGTTTGGAAGTACGGCAGCGGACGCGGGCGGAAGCCGTCGCGCTCGCCCGTAATCTTCATTAAGTCATTAAAGACGCTTAAATCCGCGCGGGTCAAAGCGCTGACAACCTCGACGCCGTGCTTTTCCGTGGACAGCTTGATGTTGCGCCGCGCCTGCGGTTTGAACGACGCCAATATCTCTGCCTCCGAGCGCCCGGCGAGATCAAGCTGCATGACGCAGCGGGGCTGAGTTCCGCCGAAGCCCTGCGCGTCAAAGCTTGGCGGCGGCGCGAAGCCATGTTTTGCCAGCAGCGCCGAAGTTTGGGTGCGTTCAATGGGAACGGCCGGATCAATTTTGAGGAACGCCGCGCCCTCTGCCGCCGCGCGTTTGCGAATGGCCTCCAGCAACGCCGTCAGCGCCGGCTCATTATTCCAATCCGCCAGCAGCGGGCCGCGCGGGGCATAGTAAAACGGGCCGACCAGCGGCAGCTTTCGGCGCAGAATTGCTGCGCCGCTGGTCAGTGTTCCTTCTTGAAACACGCCAAAGCGCAGGGGAAACCAATCCGGGCTTTTGACGCCGCCCCATTCCCATGCTTGCAGAACGTCGCCTTCCGGGACCTGTCCGACAAACGCATTCCAGAGCGCATGGTCACTGGGGCTTGAAAGTTCACGCACGGTGAGAAACGCGGACGAGGAAGACGGCGACGGGGAAGCGGAAATCATAGGGTAAGTATGGCACAGGCGGACGCAGGTGTCAATCGTAAGACGCGGGCGAGGACCAGAAGCGATGGCGTGAGGAGCGATGGCGTGAGGAGCGATGGCGTGAGGAGCGATGGCGTAAACGCCGTCGCTGAGGGGCGCAGACGCCAATGACCCGCCTGCGCGGGGCAGATACAGATTCGGCCAAGTCTTCTGCCGCACTTTCTAAGTCTTCTGCCGCACTTTCTAAGTCTTCTGCCGCGCAGGCGGCAGCTTGGCGCTTCGTCCCCCAGCGACGGCGTTTACGCCATCGCTCCTCACGCCCTTGCTTCTAGTCATTCTTCTCTTAGCTTGACCTGCGCCTTGACAATCGCCAGAAAGTTTTGCAGGGTCGGTGAAAAGTCATCCACACGCGAAACGACCGCAAGCTCCGTGCGCGGCGCAGGCTCTTCTAAAGGGCGGTAGGCGACGCCGTCCCGGTGCAGATGCCGGACACTGGCGGGCAGCAGCGCCACCCCAAACCCGGCAGCAACCAGGCTCAGCGCCGTCTGCATTTCGCGCACTTCCTGGACGACGCGCGGCGTGAACCCGGCGCTTTCACAGGCCACGCGCACCGCCTCGGCATAACTCGGCTTCGGCAGCTCCGGGAACGAAATAAAGGGCACGTCTGCCAGCGCGGACAAACGCAGCGGTCTCTCCTTTGCCATCGAATGCGCTTCGGGAAAAGCGGCCAGAAACGGCTCCCGCTGCACCGCGCTGACAACAGCATTGAGGTACGAGGCATACGGCCGGGCAAAGCCGACATGAATGGTCTTGGCTTCCAGCGCCGCCGCTTGCTCCACCGCGTTCAGCTCCTGTAAAGACAGCGAAACTTCCGGGAACGAAGCCCGGAAATCATGCAGCACGGCAGGCAGCAGGTCGTAGGTCGCGGACGCCGCAAACCCAATTCCCAGCCAGCCCGTGTCGCCGCGTGCTGCTCGTTTCGCCGTGTCCGCCGCTTGCGCGACGCTTGCCAGGATTTGACGCGCTTCCAAAAGAAAGGCTTCCCCGGCAGGAGTAAGCTGCACCCGGCGGGAAGTACGCGCAAACAGCGCGACGCCAAGCTCCCGCTCAAGCTGCTGGATTTGCTGAGAAAGGGGCGGCTGGGCGATAAACAGCCGTTCGGCGGCCCGCCCAAAGTGGAGTTCTTCCGCTACCGCAACAAAATACCGCAAATGCCGCAGTTCCATTATGCTTTCGTTCCATTATGCTTTCGTTCCATTATGCTTTCGTTCCAT
>CAXUBO010000155.1:0-8594 GCA_964249345.1 uncultured Armatimonadales bacterium
CGGCGATCAAGGAAGACTGTTACGAAACCTTCCGGCGCGAGACGCTGGCCCGCTACGAAGACGACGCAAAGGCCCCGGTCCAGTAGGACCGGGGCCTTTGTGCGCCGCCGCGAGTGGCCGCAGGCTACTTGTACTGGTTGGCGGAGAAGGCCAAGACTTGGGAGGCTGACGGATCAACCGTCCCATTGTTGAGGGACTTGAACGTGGCATTGTCCCAGCGCCACAAGTTAATGCTGCCGCTTCCCAGGTCATCCGTATCGAGGGTAGCCAGCGGCCGCATGGACTTCACATGACCGTCGCAGAACAAGTAGTTGGACATGCTTGTGTGGCCGGAAAACAAGCAGCCGGCGGCGTTATTGGGGTCTGTCTGATACTGCGCCCAAAACGTGTTGTTTACATAAAAGTCCGTGTAGCGTGCCGTTGTTTCGACAATGACAATCGTGTTTGCCGGCGACACATACTGTGCATAGCTGAAGGGAGGGGTATAACCCGTACCTGTGCCGCCTGTGTCCTGAAAACCGCCTACAACACTAGCTGCATAAGAGACAAAACCGCCTGCAAACCCGTTAGCAGCATCACCGTATTGCAGCAAGTCCTTGCGGGGGTTGTCCGGACACTGGAACACGTTCTGGCTTTTAATGTAGGGCTGCATAAGCTGTGACCAGGCGACTCCCGTTCCTGAACTGGCAGTGCCAGTGTAGCGAATCTCACGGGGCATCATGCTTTCATCGTAATCCTGGACATACTGAAGGATACCCAGGCCAAGCTGTTTCTCGTTGGAGAGGCACTGGGTCTTGCGGGCGTTCTCACGCACCTTCTGAAACACGGGGAACAAAATGGCAGCAAGAATGGCGATAATGGCGATGACGACGAGCAGTTCAATGAGCGTGAAGCCGGTACGGCTCTGAGAAAGGGGGCGTGGCATGATTTTTCTCCTTGAAAATTCTGGGCGATGAATTGGGACATCATAGTCCGGTAGATAATTACTTCTGCACTATCATATACCAAATTTTATGTCTTGTCAAGCAAAAGAGCTAATTGCCCAAAAGTTTCGGCAAGTTCCTTGTGAGCCGGCAAGAACTGCGTCCTGTCGACGCACCTGACAAAGTATGACGAGGTGCGCGGGGCAGCAGAGTAGGGCATGGGACTTATTGGCTACATCTTCGCCCGCGCAGGCGGGGGCTTGCCCTTCAAAGCATGGGGGTTCAGCCCCGTGGCTCCTGCCCTACTCTGCTGCCCCGCGCACTTCGTCATACTTTGCCAGAAAGTCGTCGGCTTCGGCTTGCAGGACTTCATCCGTGTTCCAGCCCATTTGGATAATTTGCAAACGGTTCGCGCCGCGCATTTTCAGATGCACCCCGCCGCTTTCGGTGCGGGTTAGAGTCACGGCGTCCACCGGGCGCGGGCGGCTGAGGGTATAGCCGAGCCTGCCGAAAACGCGGCCAAAGAGCCAGCCGGCTCCGACCGCCAGCAGGCCGAGGCCCACTAGAGTAAGGCCGAGGCCCGTGCCGAAAAGCTGCGCCCGGTGCAGGGCCACTTCTTCCAGGCGCGACATCTCATCGCGCAGCTCGTCGCTTGGCACGACTTGGAGCGTCCCGTCATCGTGCAGCACCAGCATCCCTCGTTCTTTGGGTTTCGTGAGGCTGACAAAGCGCATTTTCGCGATCTGGGTCATTTTTTTTCTTCGGCCTTGTCTTTCGCGGCTTTCCGTACCTGAATACGCAGCGGCGTTCCCTCAAACGAGTACGTTTCCCGAATGCGGTTTTCCAGGTAACGCAGATACGAAAAGTGCATCAGCTCCGGGTCGTTGACAAACAAAACAATTGTCGGCGGCTTGACGGTCGGCATGGTCGCGTACTTGATTTTCAGCGAGCGGCCCTTTTCGTTGTACGGGTGCGCGTCCACGGCGTCCCGGACAATCCGGTTCAGCTCGCCGGTTGGGATACGCATGGAGTGGGCTTCGGCGGCATCTAAAGCGGCTTCCACGGCGGCGGAAACGCCTTTGCCGGTGGTCGCCGAGGTGAACGCAAGCGGCGCATACGCCAGAAAGTGCATCCCGTCGCGCAGCTCTTCGGAAAAGACGCTCATCGGGTTCTGATTCGGCATTTCTTCTAAAACTTCCTTGCGGCCTAAGTCCCACTTGTTGACCACGATGATCGCTGCCCGGCCCGCGTCATGGGCGTAGCCGCCCACCCGCTTGTCGCCGTCGGTGACGCCGTCTTTGCCGTCTACGACCAGCATCACCACATCGGCGCGTTCAATCGCCCGCACGGCCCGCAGCACCGTATAATACTCGACGCTGCCTTGTATCTTGCCCGCCCGCCGAATTCCCGCCGTGTCGATCAGCACGACTTCCCGGTCCCCCTGCGGCGAATGGTACACAAACGCTGTGTCGGTAGAGTCGCGGGTCGTGCCGGCGATAGGGGAGACAATCGCGCGTTCCTCGCCTAAAATCGAGTTCAGCAGCGAGGATTTGCCGACATTCGGGCGTCCGATAATCGCAATCTTGATCCGGTCATCTTCCGCCGGCTCGGTCATCAAAGGCGCGGGCGGGAACCGCTCCACAATGGCGTCCAAAGCGTCGGCGACGCCGCGCCCGCCGAGCGCCGACACGGGGAAGACATTCGGCAGGCCAAGCGCGTAGACTTCCGCAACATTGCGGTTTTCCTGGTCGCCGTTGTCCACTTTGTTGGCAGCCACAATCAGCGGCTTCGGCGAGCGGCGCAGGGCGTTGGCAAGCTCCTGGTCGTCGGAAGTCAGGCCGACCGTCGTGTCTACCACGAGGACAATGACATCGGCTTCTTCCATGGCGATCTCGGCCTGCATCCGTATCTGCGACCGGAGTGGGTCGGGGTCAAACATCTGGATGCCGCCGGTATCGACCAGCGTGTACTCGCGCCCGTTCCAGTCGCCCTCGGCGTACAGCCGGTCGCGGGTGATGCCGGGCGCGTCATCAACAATGGCGATGCGCTTGCCGACCAGTCGGTTAAACAGCGTAGACTTGCCGACATTGGGCCGTCCGACAATGGCGACCAGCGGCTTCGGCACAAACGGCGGCGGCGCGACTTCCTGCCGCTGGTCTTCGTCTGCCTGAGTTTGGCCTGCGTGTTCTTCTATTTCTTCCGCGTATTCTTCTATTTCTTCCGAAGGATTTTCGGATTGGGGGGCGTCATTCATGGCGTTGGTCTTCCTTTAGTCGCAAGGGGCGACACCGGGAGGAGGCGAGGCTTCCGGGCATAGCAAACAATTTAAAGCAGGCTCCAGTATGGCATAAAATAGGGGAGTAAGTCAAGAAATCTCCCGGCAGTAATCCGGGCCGCCCAGTGTTCGCCTGTCACGCCGAAGAAGGACAAGACGTGGCCGACAAGATTTTGACGCGCTTCTGCCGGAAAGATTTTGGCTCGGTGCGAAAGACACGGCAAGCGGGTCGGACAGGGCATGAACCGGCGGCTGCCGGACCCGCACACGTTTCTGTGGTAGGACAGCAAAGCCCCGGCCCCTGAAAAAGAGGCTGGGGTTTTTGCATTTTTGTGACATGATTAACAATCTGGCTGTGACTTAACGCATAGGAGGCGGCTGCTTCTGGGGGATATACTTCCGGGCGCAGGACCGGCCCGCGAGTCTGCGGCGCCCAAGCGAGGAAGCTTTCATGTCACGTTCCATTTTTCACGCCAAATTCCAGGCCGAATTTGGCGGTTTGTTTCCGCTCGGAAGATATCTTCCTGCGGGCTGCCTGCTGGCGGCAAGCCTGCTCCCTGCCGCCCCGGCCCAAGCCGCCCCGCCTGCCGCCGGTTCCAGGCCGGCGGTCGCCGTCAGCGAGTTCGTGCTGCCGGCGAAAGCCGATGCCAGCTCCTTCCGCATCGAGCGGGCGCTGGCGGGCGCCGGCCTTTCGGTCGGTGGGGCCGGCACCTCGGAGCGCTATGGTCAGAACGCGCATGTGACTGTGGTTGTGGCCTGCGCCCAACTTTGGTCCGGCCAGACGCAGGTGGCAGTGGTGGCCGCCTCCACCGCCCCCGCCACGGCGGATTTTTACCGCGCCGATTTGACCGCCCGAACTCAGGCGAAAGACCCGCGTTTGACCCCGCCCGGCGAGACTGCCCCGCCTCCCGCCGCCGGGAACGCGCCCGGCGTCCAGTTCGGCAGCTTTGAACCGTTCCAGTCCGGCCTGAGCCTCGCAGCCGCCGACAACGCACTGGCCGCAGAAGGGTTGAGCATCACAGGCCGGGAAGCGCAATATCACATCGCCGTCAATGACCATGCTGCTGTTGTTGTTACCTGGGCAGTCGTGTGTCCTCAGTCTCACCCGCCCGCCGGGAGCGGCAGTGACCGGCATTCCGGCGAAATTGACCGCTTTGTCGTCATCAGTTTGTCTACCAACAGCGTCACGGCGGCCTATTACCGCAGCCGCGTCCAAGAAAGTCTGGATTCCCCCGTCCTGTCAGTCAGCCGCTGAATAATTATTCAGCCTCTGAAGAGGCTGCGGCTTCCTCTTTCATGCCGAGCAGACGCATGAGGCTGGGCAGGGTTGCTTTGGCGAGAAAGTCTCGGCCGTCCACCGCTTTGCCCCGGCGAATGTCAAACAGGGCAGAAGAATAAGAGAACGGCAGAGCGTGGACTGCGAAGTCTTTCTGGGTTTCGATGGACTTGATCGGCAGATAGGCCGCGTCAATCGCCAAAGCCAGCGCATCATAGTGGGCCTTGATCCCGTTGAACGCCTCGGCAAGCTCCGGGAAATGTGCCGTGACTTCCAGCGCCTCGCCGCGCTGAATGACTTCTAAAATGGATTTTTCGGTGACGCCGTCTTTCATGTGGTGCAGCGCGACGTAGCCGGGGTGCTTGACTTTGACCCGGCGGCCGTGGGCGTCCACGACAACGTAGCCTTCCTGCTGAAGCGGGTCCATCGTGTCAAATGTCGCCAAAAGATCGGCGAACGATTGCAGGGGGAACTCGCGGACGACCGGCGCGACGCGGGCCATAACCGTGTCCGACGCTTTGACCCACTGCCCGCTTGCCCGGTCCCGGACACCCAGCAGGGTCAGGCTTGCCGTCAGATGATTGACGATAACCCGGTTGTGCGGCGTCGTCAGCTCAAACAAATAGCACCAGTCGGGATGCTCCCAGGGCGCGGTGTCCCAATCCTCGCCGAGATAAATCCCCAGCGTTTCCCAAAACAATTCAGCGAACGTATATGGGCTGTCATTCACCGGCCCGCCCGCGTCCGGGTTTCCTGTCGTCGCGACGTGCCAAGTCCCCGCGTACTCATAGGCCGTACACAAGGAACCGTCTACTTTCTCCTGCACGACTGCCGTGGCCCAGTCAATTTCCGCCGCGTTCGGCTCGCCGTAGTTGTAAAACTTATCGTAAGCGCGGCAGACGACGCGCCAGTTGTCGTTTTCGTCCAGCACCACACCCCGGCATTCCTGAACAATCGGCAGGCTCATGTCCGACGCGATCTGGCTGTACTTGAACAAGATGAGGTTTGGGTAGGTCTTGTGGCGCACGGACTTGATAGCGTAAGTTTCTGCTAACGCTGCCAATGTGCCGCCGGTTCTTAAGAATTCTTGCAGAATCATAGGTGTACCCTTTGTTGATAATGTGACCACACCCGGCACTGGAAGTGCCGGGCTACTGAAAAGCACAAAGTCCCTGCGGGACTAAATGCCATTGGCAATTTGCTCTTCAGTGCCGGAGGCACTTTCATTCGCGAGTAGCCCGGCACTTCCAGTGCCGGGTGTGGCTCTATCATCATACTCTGCTTGACTGCGGATTCCTAGCCGCGCCCCGTTTTGTGCTATAATCACTGTCATCTCTTGATTTCTTCTCGTGGAGACTGTGTTTATGCTTGGCAGCGAACTGAGACGCTTATATTTGGAGTTCTTTGAGGGCAAGGCGGCGAAGCGGCTGCCTTCGGACTCTCTTGTACCGAATGACCCGACCCTGCTGTTTACGTCGGCAGGCATGGTGCAGTTTAAGCCCTACTTCTTAGGGCTGCAAATGCCGCCCGCGCCGCGTGCGGTGACGGCGCAGAAGTGCCTGCGGACAACCGACATTGAAGATGTCGGGGACACGTCGCACTGTACGTTCTTTGAGATGATGGGCAACTTCTCGTTCGGCGATTACTTCAAGGCCGAAGCCATTGCGTATGCGTGGGAGTTCCTGTTTGACGTGCTGCACCTAGACCTCCAAAACGTCCGGGTGACCGTCTTTGAAGATGATGCCGAAGCGTATGAACTTTGGCGCGGAGCCGGAATGCCTGCCGAGAAAATCTTCCGCAAAGGGGAAGATGATAATTATTGGCCGGCGGGAGTCATCTCCAAAGGCCCGAACGGGCCGTGCGGGCCGTGTTCGGAAATCTTTTATGACACGCAGGCGCACCTGCCGCCGACTCCCGACGGCGTATGGGACGACACGCGCTGGCTGGAAATCTGGAACCTGGTCTTTATGCAGTTTGACCGGGGTGACGGCGGCAGCCTGACGCCTCTGCCGCGCCGCAACATTGACACGGGCATGGGACTGGAACGCACGACGGCGGTGCTGATGGGTGTGCGCGGGCCGTTCGAGACCGACTTGTTCGCGCCGATTTTGCGCCGGCTTGAAGCGCTCTCCGGCCTGAAGTATACAAGCCAAGACGCCGACCCGAAAGACATTGCGTTTCGGCGGGTGGCCGACCATGTCCGGGCGGCGGCGTTCTGCCTCGCCGACGGCGTTCTGCCGTCGAATATCGGGCGCGGCTATGTTTTGCGCCGCCTCATGCGCCGGGCCATTCTCGCAGGCCGCCGGACGCTGGGCATTGACCAGCCGCTTTTAGAGCAAATCCTGCCGACGGTGATCAATCAGCGCAAAGCTGATTACCCGGAGCTTGAGGCGCGGCGCGAGACTATTCTGCGCTACGCGATCATTGAAGAGAAGCAATTTAGACGCACACTTGAAGCCGGCACGGCCCGCTTGCAGTCGCTTTTGGACGGCGGCGCAGTCACGGGCGATGATGCGTTCACGCTGTTTACGACCTACGGCTTCCCCGTTGAAATGACCGCCGAGCTGGCGTCGGAAGCGGGCTTAACGGTAGACATGGCCCGTTATGATGCGCTGTGGCAGCAGCATCTTTTAGTGTCCGAAGGCGGCAAAACGCGTGCCTTGTTTGCGGACAGCATTGTCCCGGCCCTGCGCGAGAAAGACATTCCCCCCACGCTGTTTGTCGGCTACTCGGAAGCACGGACGCAGGGGCAGGTCGCCGCCATTGTCAAGAACGGCATTCTCGTTGACACTGCCACGGAAGGCGAAACGGTGCAGATTGTTTTGGACCAGACAACGTTCTACGCCGAAGCCGGCGGGCAGGTCGGCGACACCGGGCAGGTGCACGGCGAGAACGGCGCGGCGGAAGTCTCCGATACCCAGAAAGACAGCGGCTACTGGTTCCATACAGCCACGGTCACGGCCGGAGAACTGCGGGTCGGCGACACGGTGGAAACGCAGATTGATGCCGGACGCCGGGCCGGCATTCAGCGCAACCATACGACGACGCACCTGCTGCACAAAGCGCTGCAAATGGTCCTCGGGCCGCATGTCCAGCAGCGCGGCTCGCTGGTCGCCCCCGAGCGGCTGCGCTTTGACTTTTCGCACGACAAGGCACTCACGGGCGATGAAACCCGTCAAGTGGAAGGGCTGGTCAACGAGAAGATTTTAGACGACCTGCCGATTCGGACATTTGAAAAGCCGATTGCGGAAGCCAAGAACATGGGCGCGACCATGCTGTTCGGCGAGAAGTACGGCGACATTGTGCGCGTCGTCGAAGCCGGCGATTATAGCCTAGAGTTCTGCGGCGGAACGCACCTCGCACACACGTCGCAGGCCGGTTTGTTCAAGATCATCTCCGAAGGCAGCAGCCAGGCAGGCGTCCGGCGCATTGAAGCCGTCACCGGCAAAGCGGCGCTGATGCGGACGCTGGATCAAGAGCGGCTGTTGGAGGGCATCGCCGCATCGCTTAAAACAACGCCCGCGAATGCGCCGGCGTCGGTGGAAAAGATGCAATCCGAGCTGAAAACGAAAGAGCGCGAGCTGACGGCTCTGCAAAAAGCGGCGGCAGGCGGGCAGGTGGACGCGCTTCTGGCTGCCGCCAAAACCGACTACGGCTTCCCGCTCGTTGTTTACGCCGTTCGGGGGAACGCCGACGGGGACACGCTGCGAACGCTGGCCGAAGAATCGCTGAACAAGCTGAAGTCGGGCGTTGTCATTCTGGGCGGCACGGACAGCGGCAAGGTCTCGCTGGCGGTGCGCGTTTCCAAAGATTTAGTGGCGCGGGGCGTCCATGCCGGGAACATCGTCAAAGCCGCTGCGCCGATTGTCGGCGGCGGGGGTGGGGGGCGTCCCGACGCCGCGCAGGCCGGCGGCAAAGACCCCGGCAAACTCGCTGAGGCATTGGCAGTCGCGGGGCGTTTGGCGGGCGAGATGGCGGGGGCGTGAGGAAGAGAAGCCCGCCAGCCCCCAATAATGGAGGAGTAGGATTTGATGGGGGAGTAGGATTAAGAACAGAGCAGGAGGGCATGGTAAGTCAAGAGGGCGCGGCAAGCAGCACCCCTACATCCTCTCCTTGTTAT
>CAXUBO010000156.1:0-8498 GCA_964249345.1 uncultured Armatimonadales bacterium
CGCCAATGTAAAACGCCTGGTACGCCGTCACCAGCGCCCAGCCGAGGACGCTCAGAGCCGGGCCGATGATATGATTCGCGAACACGCCGACCCAGTAGGCCATGACGCCAAGATAGAATACGCCCAGCACCAGCCCATGCCCAAACGCCGCCTTTGTGTTCTTGAACGGAAACAGCAGCAAAAATGGAACCAGCCCGATCCACGCCAGCCATCCCCAGTCCAGGTGCGGCAGCGCCCCCGCCAGCCCCAGGCCCGACAGCACGGCGAGGAGGAGGGAGCGAAGGAGGGAAGCCGAAGGCGCGTGGGCGTCAGAAGCGTGAGCCGAAGGCGCGTGGGAATAAATTCCTACGCTGTGGGGCGCGGACGCCCATTGTCCGCCTTCGCGGACAGAAGAGCCGCCTACGCCGTCGCTGCTTTCTTCTAAATTGTCCTTGTCCGCGAAGGCGGACAGTAAGCGCTTCGCCCCACGCGCCTTTGGTTTATGCTCTTCCTCTTTCTGCTCTTTAGTTGCCAACTTGCCCTAATCCTGTTATACTATGCTTATGCAAGTCTCACTTCTCAAACTTCTCAGGCCGCTGTTCGTCCTGCTGCTGCTTATACCGGCGGGGTGCGCCAAATCGCCGAGCAGCGGCGGGAGCAGCCCAGTGTCGGGGCCACAAGTTCTTATCAGATTGACTATAGGAACGCAATCCGCGACTACAATAAACACTAATTACTACTATTACATTCTATTTAATGTCAATGATACACCGGGGCCGGGCAACACTGGCCTCCTGGGTCCGGTGCCGGTCGTAACAAATGCTGACTTTGTTGGCAATGGTTTCGCCGCAGGAGCATTCTCCCATTATGTAGAGTTTCACCTGCCTCAGCCGGGAAGCAACAATGGCTTTGACTACTATCCTGTCGATGCCGATCTCGTCACACCGCTATCGCCACTTCCAGGGCAGCTTATCGGAGCAACAAGTGACGGCAAAACGCTGACGTTTCAAATTCCTCTTGCATATTTGGCAACGTCCGGCGTGAGCGCAGACGATATTAACCACCTGGAAATCAATTTCGTCACCACAAACTTTATTCCCGTGGCTGGCACGGAACCTACCACTGCGAAATATATTGATTCGCTTTCTGAACCGGGATCGACGGCATATACCTACTTTGACTTGATTGTTCGTGACAGCAGCAACAATTTGATGCCAAACATCTATACCAGCGATACGTCTGGCAGCCTCGTTGGCATTGCCCCTGTTTCCGAGTACGTCAGTGGTGCTCCAGTGTCAGTCAACCCGACGACGCCTGATGGCGGTTCCTCAGACAGCTTGCAGATCAGCTATTGGTCAGTCCAGCTCACTTCGGGGTCTTAGCCTGCTGGAATTATACCCGGCGCTGACACGGGGCTGAACCCCCGTGCTTCAAAAGAGCAATCTCCCGCCTGCGCGGGCGAAGAAACAAACAAAGAACCGAAAATTCGATGCCCGTGAAGGCGGGGAACTGCACTTCAAAGCACGGGGGTTCAGCCCCGTGCTTCTTCTGAATTAAGATGATTCCATGAAACGCTTGGACCGCTATTTGCTGGGGGAGATGGTGCTGCCGTTTGTCGGCGGCATTCTTTTAATTGTCGTCATGCTGGTCGGCAACACGCTGTTTCCGCTGGTGAAGGACATTATCAAGAACGGTATTCCGCCGCTGATTGTCGCCCGCCTGATTGTCTTCAACCTGCCGATCCTTGTTCCCCTCACCCTGCCGCCGGGGGTTGCGCTGTCATCGGCGTGGGCCATCAACCGGCTGGCGCGGGACTCGGAGATCACGGCAATCCGCATGGCGGGGATTTCGCTGAAACGCTTGTTTTTGCCGATTATTTGGGTCGGTTTGCTTGCGTCCGCCGCGTCGTTCTTTGTCGGCGACCGGGTGGTTCCCCCGGCGTGGCAGCAGTTCCAAAAGACGCAGGGACAATTGTTCGCGTATGCCTTGCAGGCGTCGCCGACCGTGGCCGCAAACAAAGTGTTTACGTTCCAGGACTATGCGTTCCACATTCGGGAAATCCGAAAGGACCCCAGCGGCAAGGCCGACAAACTGCAATTGTTCGGGCTGCTGGTCTTCCAAAACCCAGTCGGCCCCGATGGATTTGCGACGCTGATCACGGCGAAAAGTGCGGACTACGACCATGATGTGTGGACCCTGCACGACGCCCACATTCATACACTGGACAACAACGGCTTTGAGTCGGTGGAAGTGGCGGCAAAGACCGTCAAGCTGAACCTTCAGGTGCCGCTGGAAAGCATGACGGGCGGGGGACCGAACGCGCCCAATCAGTTCTCCATGGCCGAGCTGGGAACGCAGCTTGCCGCGTTAGAGCGCACCGGGCAGGATACGACGGCGGCGGCTTACGATTACTATTCCAAGCTGGGCCTGCCGTTTCTCTGCTTTGGGTTTGCCCTCTGCGCCCCGCCGCTTGCCCTGCGGTTCGCCCGCGCGGGGGCGTACATGGGCATCTTTTTGTCCATTATCATGGTGTGGGTGGCATGGAACACGCTGCTGCTGACCCAGATTCTCGGCTACGCCGGCAAAATGCCGCCGCTGCTGGCCGCTTGGTCTCCCGCCCTCTTGTTCGCCTGCCTCGGCGTCTACTTTTTGTGGCAGATGGAGTAGGACCTACCCCGGCCTCGTTCCTCGTCCACCCCTCCCTAAGAAGGAAGGGTCAGAGATAGAGACGAATGGCTCACTCTTCAACTCCTACTCATTCTGATTCCTACCCTTCCTTCTTAGGGAGGGGTGGACGAGGAACGAGGCCGGGGTAGGTCACTTCGGTCTAAATCGCGCGGCGGCCGGCAATGGCCCGCTCAATGATGACCACGACCACCGCGCCGAGCGTGGCCCACAGGATGCTGGGAAGGTCAAAACCCGTGTGAAAGCCCCGGTTGCCGCCCGAAACCAGGTAGTAAATCGCGCCGCCGACAATCGCGCCGACGATGCCGAGAATGGCGGTTCCCCAAAAGCCGCCGGGCTTCTGCGACGTTCCCGGCACAATGGCCTTCGCCAGCAGTCCCGCCAGAAATCCGACAACCAGCCACATGATAATCGTGAGCATTCGCTGTTTCCTTTGCTGCGCGGCTTAGACCGCGCTGTTTCAGCAGATTTGTTCGTTCTTGAGGCAGGGAAAAGTCTCTGCCACAATCAGTATATCCGCCGCTTGCCTGCTTTTAAACCTCCTGAAAATTGGGTGTTTTTGGAACGTCTTCCGGGTAAAAAGTGTTCCAATACTATGAGCATCACACTTTTGGAACCCGCGAGTTCCGCCCCTGTTTCCGGACCGATTCCCATGCCAATTTCGGCCCCGATCAAGCCGCGCTTGTGGATGCCGCAGACGGCGCAGTTCACGCCTGCCGCTTTAGAGCAGCCCTGGGGGCGGCAGATTTTGGGCCGGGTGGAGGCGCTGGGCGTTCCGATTGAGCTGCTAAAAACGAACCGGATCACGGGGCTGCGCGGCGAAGATGAGCGGGCGACTTACAACAAGGCCAAGCGGACCCTGGCCGTGGTCACGAATGCCCCCGGCGCGGCGAAGCTTCAGCCGATCCCGCCGAGCGCCGACTGGCAATTCCACCTGGCGGAAGGCTGCCCCGCGCACTGCCAGTATTGTTACCTGGCGGGCAGTCTCGCCGGCCCGCCGGTCATTCGGACATTCGCGAACGTGCTGGGCATTTTGGACAACCTCGCGCGTTACGAAAAGCCGGGCGCGGGCCGCAACGAGGATGCCGGCACGACGTTTGAAGCGTCCTGTTATACCGATCCGCTGAGCCTGGAGCATTTGACCGGCAGCCTGGCCGAGACCATCCGCTGGTTCGGCACCCGCGAGAACGCTTACCTGCGTTATACGACGAAGTTTGACGCGGTCGAACCGCTTTTGGACCTGCCGCACAACGGCCACACCCGGCCCCGCGCTTCGGTGAATGCCGACAGCGTCGCCCGGCGGCTGGAAGGCGGCGTCGCGCCGGTCGCGTCCCGCCTCCACGCCCTGCGCCGCCTCGCGCTGCCGCGCTCCGAAGGCGGGGGCGGCTATCCGGTGGGGCTGGTGATCGCGCCGATTATCCCGGTGGAAGACTGGGAAGCGCAGTATTCGCAGCTTTTGGATGACGCCCAGAAAGCAGTCGGCTTCGCGCCGGATATCACGTTTGAGCTGATTACCCACCGCTTCACCCCCGGCTCCAAAGAAGTCTTGCAGTCGTGGTATCCAAAAACATCACTTGATATGATTGAGGAGACCCGCGCCGAAAAGCGCAACAAGTTCGGCGGCGTGAAGTATGTATATCAGAAGGACATGATGAAGTCCCTGCGCGGCTTTTTTGAGGCGGAGATCAAAAGCCGGTTCCCGCAGGGCCGGATTTTGTACTGGACGTGAGGCAAAAAACAGAGCCAGGATACTGAAGTGGGCGAGGGAGTAAACTCCTCTATGCCTTCGGCATAGAGGAGTTTACTCCCTCGCTCTTTTTTTACCCTAACCCTTGACAAACTCTTTTTGCCATAGTAAAATAGGGCGTAATAGATTATTATGGCAGGCCCAACCGACATGTTTGAAATGCAGACGCCGGAGCAGTGGAAAGCATTTTCCCACCCGCTGCGGCTGCGGATTTTAGAAGAGCTGACAGATCAGCCGCGCACCAATGAAGAGCTGGCGGCGGCGATGGGCGAGCAAAGCGGCAAGCTGTACTTCCACACTAAAAAACTGCTGGAGGCCGGGCTGATTGTTTTAGACAGCACCCGGCAAAAAGGCCCGATTACCGAAAAGCTGTACAAGTCCGTCGCCCGCCGGTTCACCGCGCCCCCGCCGGTCAAAGGCGGCAAAACCCCGCCGCTGGAGCTCTACCTTGTTGCGGGCCTGAACCTCTACCGCAGCACCTGGGCGGAGACGGGCGGTTTGCCGGATCAGATTGAAGGCGGATTCCACTTGGTCCTGCCGCTTGACTCAGAGCGACGCGCGGAGTTTGCCGGGCGTGTCCGAGCACTGTTTGAGGATTTCAAGGCCGCAGGCTCCGCCGCGCCGGACGCACGAAAGATCGCGCTGACGGTGCTGATACATTCAGTTGAAAAGGAGAAAAACAATGCGCCTGCAAAAAACGATGCCGGGAACGGCCCTGCTACTGACGGCGGCCCTGCTGATGGGCCTGAAGCTGATGGGGCTGAATAAGCCCGCACACGCCGACGGTGTGGACGACTACTTGAAAGCGCAGATGGCCGCGCAGCACATCCCCGGCCTCTCCGTCGCCGTCGTGCAGGACGGTCAAGTGGTCAAAACGGCGGCGTATGGCCTGAGCGACGCCGAAACGAAAACGCCTGCGACGCTGGACACGCTGTACGGGCTAGGCTCCTGCACCAAGCCGTTCACTGCGGTTGCCGTGCTTCAATTAAAGGAAGCCGGCAAAGTGGACTTAGATGCTCCCGTCAGCCGCTACTTGGACGGTTTACCGCCCTCGTGGAGCGCGATCACCGTGCGCGAGCTGCTGACGCACACGTCCGGGCTGCCCAATTACCGGCCACTGCTGAACCTGAAGAAGCTGTCCGACCCTAGATACAGCCAGCCGAACACGGTCGTTTCGCTGCTGGTAAAGAAGCCGCTGGACTTCCCGCCCGGCACGCGCTTTGAGTACAGCAACACCAACTATCACCTCTTGGGGCAGATCATTGAGAAAGTGTCCGGGCAGAGTTATGGGGAGTATTTAGCGTCGCACCAGTTCCAGCCTGCCGGCATGACGGCGACGCGGCTGGGAACCCCGCCCGCCCTGCTTCCCAATCAAGCCGCCGGCTACAATGGGGACGGCAAAACATACCTGCCGAACCCGGTCTTCCTGCCCGCCACTCTGGATGTCGGCGATAGCGGCCTGATATCCACCGCCCGGGATTTAGCGAAATGGACCACGGCGCTGGCATCGGGCCAGCTCGTCAGCGAAGCCACGCTGAAGCAGATGATCACGCCGGGAACGCTTTCTGATGGAACGCCGATTTCTTACGGCCTCGGCTTGGTTGTCGCCCCGTACAAGGACCAAACCGTAGTCGGCCACAGCGGCGCCGTGCCGGGCTATTCCAGCACCATGGATTATTTTGTCGGCAGCAAGCTCGCCGTGATCTTGCAGTGCAACCTCCTCAACACGCAAAGCCCGTTTTTTTTGGACACAATGGCGCTGGGCGTCGCCAAGCAATACCTTCCCGCCGCGCCCGCCCAAGCCGCTGCGCCGGATACCTCGCCCCAGGTAACGCGCCTGCTGCGCCGGACGCTGACGGACCTTGCGGCCGGCAAAATTGACCCGAAAACGCTGACCCCGCAGATGCGCTCGCTGCTGACCCCCGAAACCATCGCGCAGACCAATCAAAATCTCGCCGCGCTGGGATCGCTCTCCACCCTCAGCTTTCTGTCTCACGCCACGCAGGGCAGCCTAGAATTCTACCGCTACCGGGCGCTGTACGGCACCACGCCGGTCATCATGGTTCTCGCACTGACCCCGGACGGCAAAATCGCCGGCCTGCGCCCGCAGCCGGAATAACGAGTCGACAAGACAGCCAGTAAAATAACATTCATGCCCCAGAGCTTCGTTTCTGAGTAGTTGTGCAGGAGGTTCAATGAAAAAAGAAGTGTCGGCGCAGGATAAAAAGTCTTGGGCGAAGGTGTTCCGGTGGCGCTGGGCGATGACATTCGGCGCGGCCTTGAATATGTGGTCTTTAGCTGATCACTACAAATGGCACGATGTCACAGGCTGGCCGATGCCGAGCGCCTGGGTGCTGCCGTGGCTGACCTTCGGCTGCGTCGGCTTCTGCCTTTTTGTTGCTTCGGTATGGATTGCTTATTTTTACAAGCCGCGCTTCAGGGGGTAAGGCCAACGCCAAAAAAGTGGCAGGCGGCGCGGGGATAGGGCCGGAGCGAACAGCAGCTCTAGGTCTGTGGCGGCAACCGGCTGAGGCGCAGGAGGCAGGCTGAGGATATGCTGGCAGACGTTTTGCTCAAAGACGGTGGGAACCGTGGGCCGGGTCAAATGGAGATCGGCCCCGGCGCGGAAGACGGCGACGGCTTGGACAGGGACGGAAACGTCGCAGTCTACCAGGTAATGCCGGGCGGACTTCGCGGCGCGTTTGAGCTGGCGCGAGACGCCGCCGCGCAGGGGGGAGCGGCTGCCGCCGTCGTGGACGGTGAACCAGGCGTCGCCGTGGCAGGCGTAGCGCCCGGTGTAGGACTTGACTTCAATGACGAGAATGCCCGCTGGGCCGAGAAGAAGCAGGTCCAAGTCGCCCTGATGCGTGCCGGGCGGGACAAAGTTTGCGACGGCGGTGTAGCAGTCGGGTAAGGCCCGAAGTGTATGCAGTACGGCGTCCTCGCCTTCCACGCCCCGGTGCCAGCGGTTGAAGTTTCTGAGAGCGCGGATGCCTGCCTGCACCCCGCCGAGGCTCAGGAACGCTGCCGCCGCGAACCCGTAGCCGCCGAAATGCGCGGCCTCCGTCCAGAGCAGCAGCCCGCCGCCGACCCCGCCCACGGCCAGCGTCCCTTCCACCCGCATAATTTTATCGGCATGGCGCGGATGCCGAATGACTTTCATGTGTTCATTATTGGCAGTGGCGCAGGCACACTTTAGGGACGCCTTCTGTGGGCGGCGCAAACAAAAAGTCCGGCCCTGTTCTAGAATGGGGCCGGACTTTCTGCGAATATATGGATGCTGTCGCACTTTCGGAGGCAAGGCAGCCATGCCCGAAACTCGGAAGAGTTTCGCGCGAAGGCCCTTCGCTTTGCGTCCCTGCGTTTCCCCAGGTTTGCCTTTGTCGAGCAGCGATTGGCGTGTCAGACACTCAAGATTATAGGCAAAGTCGCCCAAAGCCTCACCCCGAACAATACGGGGATTTCAGAAGCCGACAATTGTCCTAAAACAGCAACGCTAGCGCTTGACACATTTAGTGGTCTGTGCTACAATACCCTCACGACGCTGAACGCCGGGCGTCCGCAGCCACTTTCTTGTTTTTTCTTGTGCGGCTGTACGACTTGCTACGGACTTTGCTGTTTGGAGGACTTCATGTACCCTTCTCGCTTTGTCTCTGCGCCCCGTCGTTTCTGCGCCCCGTCGTTTCTGCGCCCCGTCGTTTCTGCGCCCCATTGTTTCTGCGCCCCATTGTTTCTGCGCCCCATTGTTTCTGCTTCTGATTGCAAGCCCCTTGCTTGTTGCCCCTGATGCTCAGGCTGGGACTTGGCTGCTTCAAGTTTCGGGGTCCGGTACAGCAACCGCTACTGGCAAGAAGCCCAAAACCTGGACGGCTCCCACAGCAAGTTTTTCCGGCAATAGCTACACAGTCCCAAGTCTTTCCAATGGTCAAGGCACTGGTGTTGGTGGCTCTTCCACAGCCTCCGCCAATCTGTCCGTGACAGTCAGTGGAACTTGGCAACCAAACCCTGCCCTGCTATCAGACCCCGCCCCTGCTAGAGCGTATCTCATAAATAGTTGCGGCAGTTTTGGGGCGTCCTGCACAGCACC
>CAXUBO010000157.1:0-7277 GCA_964249345.1 uncultured Armatimonadales bacterium
CCCCCAAGCTGCCCCAAACCTTCCACCACCAGCACATCCGCCCCGGCCTGGGCGGCGGCAATCGCTGCGACAACGCCCGCGGTGCCGCCCCCGCAGACAAGAACGCCGCAAGTGGCGGCGAGGGGAAGATTGTTGAAATTTGTTGTCATGGCTTTGGTTCTTAAATTCTCCGGGCGAAGCGCGATGCCGTGGGCGCGACGCCGTTTACGGCATCGCGCTTTGGTATCTTTACCTCAGTAACCACGCTGGGTCCTGCTTATAGAAATCTTTCAAGATAGCATAAAGTTCCGGGTGCATTTCCAGTAGTGCCTGTCCGTTCTCAAAGAAGGTTTCGGTGGCGACGGCGAAGAACTCGGCGGCGTTTGTCGCGCCGTAAGGGTTCAGGAGGCCGCGCTCGCCGGCCTGCGTCTGCGCCACAAGATGCTGATACTCGGCGCTCATCACCTGCGACCACCGCTCAATCTGCGCGGCGTTTTCGAGATACGGCGCCCCGTCTGCGTAACCGTCGCGCATGTCCAGCTTATGGGCGAATTCGTGCAAAACGACGTTGCCGCCGCTGCCTGCGATGCCGGCCCGAACATCCGCCCAGGACACGATGACCGGCCCCTGCAACGCGGCCTGGCCGGAGGCGGTCAGCACCTGCTCGCCGAAGACGCCCCGCGTTTCGCTCCGCACGGTCTTGATCTGGAAGCTATTCGGGTACACGATAATCGTTTCGACGTTTGGGTAGTAGTCATCGTCAAAACCCAGCACCAGAAGCGACGCCATGCCGGCAATCGTGACCCGGATTTCGTCGGTCAGCGTCAGACCCTGCACGCCTTCCCAATTTTTTTCTGCAATCAAGATGCGCGTGCCGTTTTCCAGCCTGCGCTGACCGGCGGGCGGCAGGCGTGAGTACAGCCGGACGTTCGCCCGCAGAATGCGCCGCAAGGCTTGGGGGAACGGCTTGTCGAGAAGCGTCTGCCGCGCACGGGATTGAGACCACGGGAACCGCATAAGCCGCTATGATACCAGACAAGGCGAACACAAGGCGAGTCTTGTGTTCGCCTTCTTGATTTGGTGACTCTTCTTGCATTTTTGCTTTGATAAAATGCTGTTTATGGTATGATAAGATATGACTGAACGAATGAAACGATTTTGGATACGGGAGCCGTTCTGCGGTTTCTCGCATGGTATAGGAGCCGCGCTATCGGTCGCGGCACTGGTGGCACTGCTGATACTGGCACACGGCAAAGTGTGGCAGACGGTCAGCTTCGCGGTGTTTGGCGTGAGCCTGATTGTCCTGTACACGGCCAGCGCCCTGTACCACTCGCTCTGGGTGAAGCCGCAGCAGATTCTCAAGCTGATGCGCTTTGACCATGTGGCGATTTTTCTCCTGATTGCCGGAACCTACGCCCCGGTCTGCCTGGTCGGCCTGCGGGGGGCATGGGGATGGAGCTTGTTCGGGGTGGAATACGGCCTGGCACTGATTGGGATCGTGTGCAGCCTGGTGTGGAAAAACTTTCCCGACTGGGCAAGAATTGCCATTTACGTCATCATGGGCTGGCTGATTATGATCGCCATTGTGCCTGCCGTGCATGTGCTGGGACCGACCGGCATTGCCTGGCTGTTCGGCGGCGGCGCAGCCTACTCGGTCGGCACGGTCGTGTTTGCCACCGATAGGCCGCACCTGTGGCCCGGCAAGTTCAGCGCCCACGACCTGTGGCACATTTTCGTGCTGGCCGGCAGCGCCTGCCACTTCGTCCTGATGGCCGTCGTCCTTGCGCCGATGATGTAGGAAGCCAAACAAAGAAAAACCGCACCCGGCGCTTCGCGCCGCCCTATCCTTTCGGAGAGAGAGGGTCGCCATTCTAATAGCGGGATGAGGTTCTTTTCTTACCCTGCACTCTCCGCCTTCAAATCCAAGTACGCCAGCTCCTGCGGCGTGAGGGTCAAGTCCACGGCGGCGGTGTTGACGTCGAACTGGTGGCGGGTGAGGCTGGACACCAACGGGAACAGGTTCATTGGCTGGCTGAAGGTGAACGCTAAAGCGATCTGGGCGACGGTGACGTTTCTCGCGTCTGCGAGTTCCCTGGCCCGGTCGAGGCGCTCAAAGTTTGCTTCCCCGCAGTAGCACTTGATACAAATCTGAGCGAAGTAATCGTCGGCGGGAAACGAGAGTAAATTGTCCCGGTGGTAGGTGTCGGAAAAGAAGCCGCCGGCCATGCTGGACCAGGGCATGACGGCAATGCCCGTTTCCGCGTAGTAGTCCCGCGCGGCCCCGAACAGCGGCCCGCTGATCGAAATGCAGCCGTCCCAGGGCGCTTGGTACATCTCGGCCAGGCTGTAATTGGGACTGGTGACGGCAAACGGGGTCAAGCCATGCGCGGCGGCGTAGTCGTTCGCTTCCTTGATCCGCTCCCAGCGCCAGTTGGAGCCGCCGAACGCCCCAATCCGCCCTGCCTTCTGGTGTGCGTTTAAGGCTTCCACAATCGGGCCGACGGGAACTGCGGGGTCGTCGCGGTGCAGGACGTACAAGTCAAAGTAGTCTAGTTTTTGGCGCTGCATTGACTCCTGCATATCCGCCTCAATGTCTTCCGGCGTCACCCGGTTTTGGCCGCCGTAAGGGTGTGCGCCTTTTGCCAAAATTACGATTTGGTCCCGGACGCCGCGCTCCCGAATCCAGTTCCCCAGCGTTGTTTCATTGCCTTCGCCGTAGACGTGGGCTGTATCAAACGTGTTGATGCCGTATTCCATTGCCAGGTCCAGCAGGCCGAACGCCTGCTCCGGCTTGCTGGCGTCAAAGACGGTGTTGGCCGTTCCCTGCACGAGACGCGAGACCGGCTTGTCGATGCCGGGAATGTTTCCATAGCGCATAATGGTTTCCTTTAAAAAGCCACGGATTAAAATCCGAGGCTGCCAAAATCCCAGTGTCGAGGCGACACAAGAAAAAAGAACAAGAAGGCTGCAATCTGCTCTTCCGTCGCCTCGACGGTGGGCCTCCAGCCTCGGAATTCATTCCGTGGCTCGCGCCGTGTTTCTGCCCTTTTCCAGAAGCCGCCTCCGGCTACCGCACGCTTGCCGTTTCACGCTGGGCCGCCGGCGGCACCCGGTCCAGGCTGCGGACAAACCGGCTGATTTTATGCAGGGCTTCTTCAATCTTTGCCAGACTTGTGGCATACGAGCAGCGGATATGGCCCTCGCCGCCCAGGCCAAACGCCGTGCCGGGAACGACCGCGACATGCTCCTCAAACAGCAGGCGCTCGGCGAACTCTTCGGACGTTAATCCCGTGCGGCGGATGCTGGGGAACGCATAAAATGCGCCCTGCGGCAGATGGCATTCGAGTCCTGCTCCATTGAGGCCGTCAACGATCAAGCGCCGGCGCTGGTTGTACTGGCCGACCATGTCCCGCACGGCAGGCTCGCCGCTCTTTAACGCTTCAATGGCGGCCTTCTGGCCGGTCGCCGGGGCGCACATAATCGTGTAAGTGTGGATTTTTAAAAGCGCGGCGAGAATGGGTGCGGGGGTGCAGACGTAGCCCAAACGCCAGCCGGTCATGGCATAGGCTTTGGAAAAGCCGTTGAGGAGAATGGTCCGCTCCCAAGCGCCCGGCAGCGACGCGACGCTGACATGGACGCCGTCATAGGTCAGCCGGTCGTAAATTTCATCGCTGATCAAATACAAGTTGTGCCGGACGGCGAAATCGACAATTCCCTGCAAGTGTTCGCGCGGCATAATCGCGCCGGTGGGGTTCGACGGATACCCCAGCACAATCGCCCGCGTGCGCGGGGAAAGCGCGGCTTCAAGCTGCTCGGTCGTCACCCGGAACTCGTTCTCCATTGTGGTCGGAATGCCGACCGGAACGCCGCCGGCAAGGCTGACGCAGGGCTTGTAGGAAACGTAGCACGGCTCCGGCACCAGCACTTCGTCGCCGGGGTCCAAAATCGCCCGCATCGCCAGGTCCATGCCTTCGGAAACGCCGACTGTGACCAAGACTTCACTTTTGGGGTCGTAGCGCAGGCCGTACAGCAGGTGAAGCTGCTTTGCAATCCCTTCGCGCAGCTCCAAGATGCCTAAATTGCTGGTGTAGGTGGTCTGCCCGCGTTCCAATGAATAGATGGCGGCTTCGCGGATGGCCCAGGGCGTCAGAAAGTCCGGCTCGCCGATAGACAGCGAGATCACGTCTTCCATCTGCGCGGCGATGTCAAAGAACCGCCGAATGCCCGACTGCGGCAATTCCCGCACCAGGCGAGAAAGGGAAAGAGAGGGACGGGAAGAATGGTTTTGAGAAACTTCGCTGCTCATATTTATTGCCTGTGAGTATGTTGCCTGTTAGCCGCAAAACAGCCGAAGCTAATAATCTTCTAATAATTTTTAATAGCGATCTCGATTAGCTTCAAGATGTCGCGTCCGCCTTGTTCGCCAAGTAGGAGCGAGACCGGAAACGCATAGCGGCACGGAACAAAGATGGTTTCCCCAATCATCCAGGGATATTCGGCATTATCCGGCCTGTTTTCGCGGTCCAACGCCGGCGCAAGCCGCTCAATCTCTGAGGCCAGTGACTTCGCGTACCCCTCCATCTGCCGGCGTTTCGAGTCCTGAGACTGATACCGGTTTCGTGTGGGCGTGGACTTTAGAAAGCCAACAATGAACTTGGAGAAAACAGCGTGGCTGTACAGGTCATCCGGGTTGAAAGAAACTGGGTCTCTGAGGCGATACGCTTTGGCGATTTTCTCGCAGGCCATTTGCAGGTAATGCAGACGATGACACTCTTCCGCGCTCTGCAACTGAACCTGATAAACGGCAAAATCAGAGCGGCTTTGTTCCGCGTAGGCATCCGCCATTTTGATCCTGGTCGCTTGCGTCCATTCCTGTTCTTGTCTCACGGCGTACTGCCGTTCGTCTTGAGGCCATTTTCCTGACTTGGCGGCAGTGCCAGAGCCGTAATGTCCTGTTTTTCGTTCCAATTCCAACCAGGCGGCAGAGAAATTTCATTCCGCTGGATTTGCTCCATTTCGCCCGGCGTAATTGTCGCGACCGTTGTGCGGTAAGGCACATCTTCGGTCCCACCAAACGTGAATGTCATCACGCTTCCAGACGCGGGCGTGTCGGGGCTGACTTCCAAAAACTTAATCGGCTCCAGCAGATCATCTTCGTTTGGGGACAGGAAGCGATATACCTTGATCATTTCCGGGTCAACCTGGAAATGCCATTTTACCAGTTCGGGGATCACTTCTTCTTTGGTCAGCATAACTTACTCCCTCACGGCGAGACAACTAATCGCTGATCGCCTTCGCTTTCGACAAACAAATCCTGGTCTTCCTTGTAGCGGCGCAGCAGGAAATGGGTGTCGGTGGCGGTGACGCCTTCCAGCACAGACAGCTTTTCGGCGACAAAGCGGCCCACTTCGCGGATATGCTTGCCTTCCACGACGACGCGCAGGTCGCTGCCGCCGGACACCAGCCAGACGGAATGCACTTCCGGGTAACGGTACAGCCGCTCGGCGACAGCGTCAAAGCCGACTTCGCGGGCGGGCAGCACTTTAACGTCAATAAACGCAAAAACTTTCTCGACGCCCGCTTTTTCCCAGTCAATGATGGTCTTGTAATGCTTGATGATCCCGCGCCGCTCGTAGTCCGCAATCGCCGCCCGGACTTCGGACACGCCGCGCCCAGTCAAGGTTGCGATGGTTTCCGGGGACGTCCGGGCGTCACGGGCCAAAATCGTCAAAATCTCATCCGGCGGCGTTTGCGTGGGCGGCGGGTTCACCATAGCGTCAGTATGACACGCCGGGCGCAAATGTGTCAAGTAAAACAACTAATTTGGGAACTGTTCTTCTCTATTTGTTGTTCTTGATAATAGAAGATAAGAATAAAGCAGAAACGAAAGTAGGAGAAACTCATGCGGATACAGTCATCCATGCTGGTGCATTTGGGGTTTGGAAAGTATGTGCGGTCGGACCAGGTCACGGCGGTGCTGCCGATTGAGCAGGACCGGGGACCGGGGCGGCGGACGTTCGTGCATGTGCAGGGGCAGGCCGATCCGGTGGTGGCGTCGCGCTCCGAAGACGCTTTGGTGCGGGACCTGGTGCAGGAGCCGAAGGAAATCACGCAGTCCCGGCAGCAGCAGGAAATCCTGCGCGATTTGCTGCAAGATTTAGCCAGTGTCAATGCCACGGTGCGGCGCATCTCGCGCGACGAAGGCGGGCTGGATTTGGATATTTTGGAGCGGCGCATTCGGGAAGTGGTGGAAGATTAGGAACCGCACGGGGCTGAACCCCCATGCTTCAAAGTGCAGTTCCCCGCCTTCGCGGGCATTGGACAAAGCGGACACTAAACAGTTCCCAAACTTCTCGCCCGCAAAGGCGGGGGCTTGCTCTTTTGAAGCACGGGAGGTTCAGCCCCGTGTTCCTCTCAAAAATGATACGCCAGCCCAACCGAAACGACTGGGTAATACTGGAGCTTGTTGGCATCCGACTGGCTTTTGCTTTGCTGGGCGGCAATGGCCGTGTTGATCATGGTATTGAGCGCTGGGTCGGTGATGGTGACGCCGCCGCTGCGGCCCAGCGTCAAATGCGGCTTGCCTTGAAACGCGACGCCTACGTCAAACAAAAATTGCAGCATAGAGCCGCCGGCGGGCTTGCCGAACCCGATGCCGAGATAAGGCGAAGTTTTAGAGAACGTCACCCGCCCGTTCAGGCTGCCGACATCGGCGGCGTTGAACGTCATGCCGTTCAGCGTGTAGGTCTGCGTGCTGCCGCTGGGCTTGCCGGTCGCCGTGACGCTGCTGGAATTGAAGAGCAGGCCGGCGGTCAGGTGAAAGCTGCCCTGTTTGGAGGGGTACACGTCGGCCAGCGCCGGGACCGAGCTGAGCTTCAGCTTGCCGTCATAATCAATGCCCTGGGATGACACCGAGCGGGAGTAATTGGTACCATTGTAGCCGATGCGAAGGGCGACATTCGGCGCGGTCAGGACGCTGACTTCCGGCCCGATGCCCAGCGTGCTGACCCGGATGGCGGCCGAAAATTGGGCAGGCGCTTTGGCGGCACGGACGGCGGCAGGCGTCCCCGCCGGGGTCGCCTGCGCGTAAAGCGGCACGGCAGGCAGGAGGGCGCCGACTAGCAAGGGGGCGCAGACAATGAGGCGAGCGGATACAGTCATCGTGAAAATCTCCTTACACAAAGATTTTCGGCAGACCTTCCCCGTATCTTTAGCAGGTTTCACAGCGAAAGAGGCCCACCCAGGGGGGGTGGGGGGGTTTTGGTTTGGGGAAAAAAACCGCACGGGCCCGGCGGGGG
>CAXUBO010000157.1:7287-8382 GCA_964249345.1 uncultured Armatimonadales bacterium
TAGCCGGTTTCACCGCTAAACGAGCCCACCGCTGGGGCGTTGGGCTCTTTTCGTTGTGGTCAAATCCAGCGCAGGAGCAGGGCGCGGGCGAGAAGCTGATGCCGGGCCGCCAGGCCGTGGCGATGCAGCAGGGCCGCCAGCAGCGCCTCGGCCTCCGGGGGCGGCAGCGCGAGGACAGCCCCGGCCTGTGCCGGGGTCTGTCCCAACGCGAGCAAACCCACAAAGCGGCGTTCCAGCGGTGTCAAAGGTACTGCCACGGCTGCCGTCCTTCTGCGCTCGTTTCCTGCGCCCCCTTGCTAGTCGGCGGGGACGGCGCGGCGCCTGGCACGCCACAGTCCCGCCCCGCCGAGCGCCAGCAGCAAGCCCAGCGAGATGTTCGTGGACGCTTCCGGCACAGCAGGCGGCGGCGGTGCGTTGGGGAGCAATTGCAGCGCGTCCAGCCCTGTGTTGTTGATCAGCTCGTAGGTAAAGCCGTTGGAGCCGACAATCGTTCCCGTGTTGTTGGTCAGGACGATTTCGTTGGAGAAATACTGGTCGAGGCCCAGCGCATTGGTCGGCTCCGTTCCCAGCGAGCCGTAATCCAGGAAGGTGAACGGCCCGGTGCCAGTATACGGCCCGGAACCCAGGTAGCTGACATTCAGCGTGCCGCCGGTCGTGACTGCGCCGCTGACTGCCAGCAGGCTGCTTTGCGTGGAGCTGAACACGGCGTCCAGCGCAGCGCCCGATGCCTGGGTGAACGCGCCGTTCACCGCCAGCGTCCCAAAGGGGCTGCCTGCCGCAACCGTGCCGCCATTGTTCGTGACGCTCCCAATGACCGTGCCGCTGCCCGACAGGGTGCCGCCGGAAAGCGTCAGCGACGAGTTCAGCGTTCCGTTCACCTGGGTCAGCCCGGCGGTCTGAGTAAGGTTTGGATTACCGAACGTCGCCGTGCCGCCTTTTGCGACCAGAATGTTCCCGCTATCGGTCGTGTTCGTGTTCCCGGCAATGCTGAGAGTTGCCCCATTCTGCACCTCCGCCGTGCCGCTGTTGTTGAAGTAGTCGTTGGTAACAGCAAGCGTGCCGCCCGTCGCGTTAATCGTGCCGTTGTTGGTCAAA
>CAXUBO010000158.1:0-1320 GCA_964249345.1 uncultured Armatimonadales bacterium
CGCATGATCTTCGGCAACACGCAAAGAAACCCGGTGTCCCGCTTCGTCTCCGAAATCCCGATGGGCCTGTTCCTTGCCAAATCCTCCCGCCGGGGAACGCTGGACACCTACACGCCCACTTTCACGGAAAATAATCGCCGCCCGGAGTCGCAGACTGCGCCCAAATGGGACGATCTCCGAAGAGACAGCGAGCGCAAAGCCGCCGCCGCGCCGTCTAATTCCAAAGCCCTGCCGTTCGCGCTGGGCGAAAAAGTCCACCACGCCGCGTTCGGCCACGGCTTCGTCGTCGGCTTCGACAGCCCCACCATCGTCAAAGTCCAGTTCATGGGAACCGTCGGCATGAAGAAGCTAGACTTAGGCTTCGCCAAATTAGAGAAAGCATAAACAACGGAAGAAGAAAATGATTGAACTGCCACCCGAAATTGAGCACAAACTGCGCGAAAAAGCTGCCGAGCAAGGTCAAGCGATGGAAGATTATTTGCTTCCATTTTTAGAGCGCCTCATTGACCAAAACGGCAGCCGTTACTTTGCAGGCGGCATTGAGCGGCCTCGCGAGGCTGACCCTGCCTATCTGCTGTCCCTGCCGAAAGCCGAGCGGGACCGCATCATGGAAGCGCAGGCCGCACTTGCTGCGCCTTTGTACGAGGCCGACCTAGCTCTGCCGGTGGCCGAGCGGGAATTAACCGCCTTCACAGCGCTTGACGGCGATCCAATCTTGGAGAACTACTATGCCGGTTGATCCAAAGCGCGGCGAAGTTTGGTGGGTAGATTTGGAGCCGACACGCGGCGCGGAAATGCAGAAAACGCGACCCGCTGTTGTTCTCAGCTCCAACCGTCTAGGGCGTCTGCCGCTGCGTCTTGTTGTGCCGCTGACCGGTTGGAATGAAGGCTACGTCTCCCTAGCTTGGATGACGCAAGTGGAAGCAACGCAAACGAATGGCCTCTCAAAGTCGTCCGCCGCCGATGCGTTTCAAACACGCGGCGTATCGTTAGAGCGATTCGGCAGCAGACTTGGTATTCTCTCGGAAGAAGCTCTCGCGCAGATCGCTAGAGCGCTGGCCCTGACAGTGGAATATGAGCCATGAACATCATCTTAACTTCAGTGGAAGACGCTTTGGCGGACGCTTGGGAGCGGTTTTGTGGGGACTTGCCGTTTGTGTCGGTGCATCTTGTGTCGGTGCATCGCGGCTCGATTTTTGACTTGTCCTGTGACGCCGTCGTCAGCCCGGCGAACTCCTACGGGTTCATGGACGGCGGGATTGACATGCTGTATTCGGAACAGTTCGGCTGGGGCGTACAGGAGCGTCTGCAAGCGTTGAT
>CAXUBO010000158.1:1420-8369 GCA_964249345.1 uncultured Armatimonadales bacterium
TGCTGTATTCGGAACAGTTCGGCTGGGGCGTACAGGAGCGTCTGCAAGCGTTGATGCGAGCTGCTGGTCGGGGCAGCGGAGATTGTCGAAACGAACTACCCCGCTCTGCGGTTCCTAATCGCCGCGCCGACGATGCGGGTGCCGATGATTTTGCAGCACAGCGTCAACCCCTATCTCGCGGCTCGTGCAGTCCTGCTGCTGGTCAAGCACGGCACGTTCACGCATGGCCCGAACGTCGGCAGGCCGGTTGCAGAGTTTGTCGGCAGCATCGCGTTTCCCGGCCTCGGCACCGGGGTCGGGCGCATCGGCCCGAACACCTGCGCCCGGCAGGTCCGCGCCGCCATTGACGCTGTGCTGCTGGAACAAGAGTCATTTCCCGCATCCTGGGTAGAAGCACAGCAGCGGCATCGCAGTCTGTATTTAGGTATGGAAACAGGACGCAATTCCGAGAGGGAGTAAATAAATGGTTGCGGACGTAGAGACAATGTTGCAGGAGATGACTCGGCGGTTAGTGTCAGAGTTCCAGCCGTGCCAGATTTATTTGTTCGGCTCCCACGCCTGGGGCAAGCCTAATGAAGACAGCGACATTGATTTGCTCGTCATCGTGCCGGACAGCAGCAAGTCACGCCGGGAACGCGGGCTGCGGGCGCGGCAGTGCCTCAGCGACATCAGAATGTCAAAAGACATACTGGTTGAAACTCAGGCGGAGATAAACTGGGCCAGCCGGGTCTATGCGTCGCTGGAAAGCGAAATACTGGAATGCGGGGTGAAACTTTATAATGGATTATGAGCAGCATTTTAGCCGCGACCCTAAAGTTTGTGGCGGCGAACTTGTAATTGCCGGAACCCGCGTCACACTGCGAACCTTGCTTGCGAGCCTGCGGGAAGGCGCGACTATCACCGAAATTGTTCAGGATTTCCCCACAGTGACAGAAGAAGATGTTCGCGCGGTCATCGCTTTTGCGGCGGCTTCGGCGGAGGAAGATATGCCTGTGCGCGGCGTTCCTGATTTTCCTTCACGCCAAGCCGCCTAAGCCTGCCATGAACATCAAACTCGATGAAAATCTGCCGGAAGCGTTAGCGCCGATCTTGGCGGAGCTTGGGCATGATACGGACACTGTACCGCAGGAAACTCTGACGGGCCAGGACGACGAAACAGTCTGGGAGGCAGCGCAGCAGGCGGAGCGTTTCTTGATCACTCAGGACTTGGACTTTTCGGACAGCCAGAAGTTTGTGCCGGGGACACATCACGGCATTTTGCTGCTTCGGCTGCGTGATCCAGGGCGGCTGGCGCTGCTTCGTATTGTGGAATTCCTGTTTAGGACAGAGGCTGTGGAAGCATGGCAAGGCTGCCTTGTGGTCGCCACAGAGCGCAAGCTGCGGGTGGTGCGCCCGCCGGAACAAGAGGAGTAAATTATGACAGACTATCGAATGCTGGGGCGAACCGGGGTGCGGGTTAGTCCGCTGTGCCTGGGGTGCATGAACTTTGGCGATGATGCGGATGAAGCCGCGTCATTTGCGATCATTGACCAAGCGATGGACGCCGGGGTGAACTTTCTGGACACGGCCGATGTGTATTCGCGGGGCGGCTCGGAAACGGTAGTCGGCAAAGCTCTGGCGCGGGACGGCAAGCGGGACAAAGTATTCCTCGCGACCAAAGGCTTCAACAAAATGGACGACGCGGACCCGAATGCCTGGGGCAGTCATCGGTACCATTTGATCAAAGCCTGCGAAGACAGCCTGCGGCGGCTGGGGACGGACCATATTGACTTGTACCAAATCCACCGGCCCCAGTCCGCCATTCCCATAGACGAGACGCTGCGGGCCTTAGACGATCTGGTGAAATCGGGCAAGGTGCGCTACCTCGGCACCAGCACGTTTGCTGCCTGGCAGATCATGGAGTCGCTGTGGGTCTCCAAAGAGCTGGGGCTGAACCGATTTGTCTGCGAGCAGCCGCCTTACAATCTGCTGGACCGGCGGATTGAGCGCGAGCTGCTGCCGCTTTGCCGCACATATGGAGTCGGTGTCATTCCCTGGGCGCCGATTGCAGGCGGCCTGCTGTCGGGCAAGTACCGCTTGGGTCAGCCGCGCCCTACCGGGGCGCGTTACGAAAAAGGCGCGTTCAATAACCGGGACAACGACACAGCGCTGGCGTCGGTAGAAAAATATGTGGAGTTCTGCGAGGCGCGGGGCGTCGCCCCCGCCCCCATGGCGCTGGCCTGGTGTTTGGCCCAGCCCGGCGTAACCAGCCCGATTATCGGGCCGCGCACGACGGAGCAGATGACGGACTATTTGGCGGCGCAAGAGATCGCGGTCACAGAAGAAGACACCAAGCAGCTTGACGCGATCTTCCCGCCCGGTACGCATGTGTCAGATTACTACCGGGCCGACTTTGGGCCAAATGCGCGGTGGCTGTAGCAGAAGTCCCCCCCGCCCCCAATAACGGGGGAGCCAGACGCAAGAGAGGCTTGCTTCTCATACTCTCCCATTATTGGGGGCGGGGGGGCTTTTTAGAATGCCCGCGCGTACTGCACCGGGACCGGCGCTCTGTCTTTTTGGTGCAGCTCCGAGGCGGCTTTGATCGGCCAGTTCGGGTCACGCAGGGACTCGCGGGCGATGAGAACAATGTCGGCGCGGCCATTGCGGACAATCTCATCGGCCTGCATCGGCGACGTAATCATGCCGACGGCGGCGGTGGCGATTTGTGCGCTGCGCTTGATGGCTTCAGAGAATGGGACTTGATAGCCCGCCCCAACCGGAATTTTTGCGCCCGGCACGTTTCCGCCGGTGCTGCAATCCACTAAATCTACCCCTTCACTCTTCATCCGGCGCGAAAGCTCTACCGACTCTTCCAATGTCCAGCCGCCGTCCGTCCAGTCCGTACACGACAAGCGCACGGTCAAAGGTTTTCTTTCCGGCCAGCGGGCACGCACGGCGCGAATTGTTTCCAGGACAAAGCGAATGCGATTATCAAACGATCCGCCGTAGTCGTCGGTGCGGGTGTTGGATAGCGGCGACAGAAACTCATGCATCAAGTAACCGTGCGCCGCGTGCAGCTCCAGCCAGTCAAAGCCGGCGTCGCCTGCACGCACGGCGGCGTCGGCAAACGCCGTTTCAATTTCTTTGATCTCTGAAACCGAAAGCGCATGAGGCATTCGGTACTCAGGCGCAAAGGCTAACGCGCTTGGCGCAACCGGCTCCCAGCCGCCGTCGGCGTCAGCGATGCCCGCGCCGCCTTCCCAGGGGCGGGAGGTAGACGCTTTGCGGCCCGCATGAGCAAGCTGAATGCCGGGAACTGCGCCCTGCTGCGTGAGGAAGCGCGTGATCTTGGCCCAAGCTTCCCCCTGCGCGTCCGTCCAAATCCCGGCGTCGCCTGCCGTAATCCGGCCCCGCGCTTCCACAGCGGCAGCTTCCGTAATAATCAGCCCGGCCCCGCCGACGGCCCGCGCTCCCAGGTGGACGAAATGCCAGTCGCTTGGCATTCCTTCTTCCGCGCTGTACTCACACATTGGAGACACGCCAATGCGGTTCCGCAGCGTGACCCCGCGCAGTGCGAATTCGTCAAAAAGATCAGGCATTTTTACCAGGTTCCTTTTTTGTTCCCCATCCAAAAACCGTGTTATAATGGATTCACTGTAATCTGCTGTTAATCTCGAAAGGCTCCCGACCAATGCTGGCTTCGCTGTTCCTCGCCGCGACACTTCTTGCCCAGGTTCCTTGTTCGCCCGCCGCAAGTTCGGCAGTCCAAACAAGCGTACCGAAAACTTCCCTAGCGTTTACCGTCAACATTCCGGCCATTCCTTCTTTTGATACGGAAACACTGCCGGCGGCTCCGAGCCGGCGGCTGATTCCCCTCAAAGCAACCCTGGCATTGGACGGGCCGGAGGAAGTCCAGCGGGAAGAAGAAGACTTAGTCGCCGCCATCAACGTGGAGCGGACCTCGCGCGGCCTCGCGCCTCTGGCCGCCGATCCCCTGCTGTGCGAGGCGGCGACTGCCCATTCCCGCGAAATGTGTGATTTGAACTACTTCAACCACTGCTCGCCGACGCCCGGCGAAACAACTCCCGTGGACCGCTACTTGGGCGAGCTGCACGCGGACGGGGAGAAGCGCCCCGGCGCCGCCCTCGTCGGCGAGAACATTTTCTTTGCCAGCGTAACCAACGCTGTTTACAATGCCCGTTACGCCCACAAAAGCCTGATGGCAAGCCCCTGCCACCGGGAGAACATTCTGGAGCCGCGCTTCACAAAAGTCGGCGTCGGGCTGTACCGCGATTCCGACGGCCGCTTTTGGGTGACGGAAATGTTCCTGCGCGACAGCTAGCATTGCCGGGAGCGCCTTCTAACCTGCTCCAATTTGGCCCAGCCAGAGGCCAATTGCAAAGACAATTCCGCCGCCGATAATCACCTGCCCGATTGTCTGCGCCAGCGGGCTTTTCATAAAGTGATAACGGATATAGGCGATGGCGAGCAGCTCAACAACAACGACGCCGTAAGCCACATGCAGGGCAGCGCTCAGCACGGCAATGAGAAACGGCAGCGTGTGCAGCATTCCTCCGACTGTGGTGGCAAGGCCGGTAATCGCCCCGCGCACAACCGGGTTGCCGCGCCCCGTCACTTCGCCGTCATCGGAAAGCGCCTCGGCAAGCCCCATGCTGATGCCCGCGCCGACAGACGCCGCCAGGCCCACGAAGAACGCCGACAGCGGCCGGTGCGTCAGCCCGGCAGCGGCGAAGATCGGGGCAAGCGTTGACACGGAGCCGTCCATCAGGCCGAGCAGCGCCGGCTGAACTTTTTGCAGCACAAACTGGGCCTCGGTCTCCGCTGAAGTCTGAGGCTGAGATTGGCCTTTAAGCTCCGAAGCCGTGTTCTTCAATCGGGGGTCTTGACCGGCTTCTTGACTGATCTTTTGACTGACTTCTTGACTGACTTCGTGATTGGATGAGGTCGTTTCAGCGGCCATGACAGATAACTTTCTTTGAAGACTTTTCGTGATCGGCGTCCTTAAATGCTTTTGTTTTATTCCCGCGCGGCCCAGCATGGCAAACGCCGTGCGCCGCTCTTTATGCTTCTTCTCTTGGCGTCCTGCGCCTCAGCATCCTTCGCCCCGGCGTCGGCCCAATCGGTCCACAAAATCGTCATTCCCCGCGCTTCCCGCGTTGTCTTCAGTCACCTCGGCGTTCATACCAATGCGAACTATTTGCTGTTTGATACCGGCACGCTGAACCTGCCCGCGCTCCAGGGCGACCCAGCGCATTATTCTCATCTGACGTTCAAGGCGCATTCCTCGCTGCCAACCAATCATGCCGCCCTGCCGCCGGACCTGGCCGCGTTCAGCAGCCCCGGCGATCCGCCCCTTCAGAACCCTTACGGGCCGATTGACGGCGGCCCCAGCAAGTCCGGCTGGACCCTGCTGCCGGGCCACGAGAACGGCAAAAACATCGTCAAAGTGCTGGTACCGACCCGCTTTGCCAACTGGCTCGCCTTGCAGCCGCCCGCTCGCCGCAAACAGTACGAGCAGCCTCATCGCTACACCCTGGTCATCACCTGGAAATAGGCCGGGGAGCTTCCTTTCTTGACTTCATTCAGCCAAACGGCTATAATTCTTCATGGAACTTCAAGAAGGCCCCGGCGTAGACCTGCACACGCACACGACCGCTTCCGACGGCAGCCTTGCGCCGGCGGCGCTGGTTCAGAAGGCACAGGAAATCGGGCTGGCGGCCCTCGCCGTCACCGACCATGATACCATCAGCGGCCTGGCGGAAGCGGCGGAAGCGGCACGGGAAATGAGAATAGATTTCCTGGCGGGCGTCGAGCTGTCCGTGGAAGACAAAGACGGGCGGTTTCATCTGCTGGGCTACGGATTTGACCCGGAGGGGCCGGAGCTTGCCGAGAGGCTCGCGGCGCTGCGGCGAAGCCGGGCGGCGCGAAACGCGCAGATGGCGGAGAAGATGGCCGCGCTCGGCCTGCCGGTGACGCTGGACGATGTGCGGGAGGCCGCGAAAAAGCACGGTGGCGAAGAGTCGGAAGTGATTGCCCGCCCGCATTTCGCGCAGGCATTGATCAACAAAGGCATCGTGTCGTCGGTGCAGGAAGCCTTTGACAAATATCTGGCATCGGGCAGGCCGCTGTACCAGGCCAAAGACGTGCTGACGCCTGCCGACGCGATTGCGCTGCTGCACCGGGCCGGCGGCGTCGCGGTCATGGCCCATCCGGGCCTCGTTCCCCTTTCCGAACCGGCGCTGGCCGTGCGTGTCGCCGCCCTGCATGACGCGGCAGGCTTGGACGGCATTGAAGCTTTGTATTCCCAGCATTCTCCGGCGGACACGGAGCGGTTCTTGGAACTTGCCCGCCGCCACGGCCTTTTGATTACCGGCGGCTCAGATTTTCACGGCACGCCCAAGCCCGATGTCCCGCTCGGCATCGTTTTCGGGGGCAAGCCCGCCCCCATCTCGCTGCTTGCCGCGCTGCGCTCGGCGCAAAGAACAACCCTATGACTTACATGCTGGATGAGATACGGCAGCAGCCGGATGTGGTGCGCCGGATACTGGCCGAAGAATACGCCAGCGTGGAAGCGCTGGCCGCCGCCCTGCGGCAGCGCAAAATCGCGTATGTCTACGTTGCCGCGCGGGGGACATCCGAGAACGCCGCCTTGTACTGTAAATACCTGCTGGAAATCCAGCACGGGCTCCCTGTGGCCCTTGCCGCGCCGTCGGTCTTCACGCTTTACGACGCTGTCCCGCGTTTTGGCGAAAACGCGCTGGTGCTGGGCATTTCCCAGTCCGGCGCAGCCCCGGACGTGATTGAAGTCATCCGGCGGGCCAAAGAGGCCGGGGCGCTGACCGCGTCCATCACGAATGACGCCGCTTCCGAGCTGGCGCTGGCCGCGCAGTTCCCGCTGACTATCGGCGCGGGCGAGGAAGTGGGAGTCGCCGCCACCAAGACCTACACC
>CAXUBO010000159.1:0-8338 GCA_964249345.1 uncultured Armatimonadales bacterium
AGCGGCGCGACAGGCTACAACGTCTACCGAGGCACGGCGGCAGGCGGCGAGAACTACATGCAGCCGGTCAACGGTGCATCTTCCGTCAACGCGGCGAGTTACTCCGGCAGTCCAATGGACATGTACAGCGACACTGGCCTAGTAAACGGCACTCAGTATTTTTACACTGTGAAAGCCGTTTATGGCAGCGCCCAAAGTGCGGCATCTAATGAAGACAGCGATGTTCCCGATCCTGCGGCTGTTCCCTGGGATACGCGCAATCCAGCAGCTATTATCTCCGCCTTTAGCAGTGCTTTTTCCTCAGACACTTCCAGTATCGGTGCTGATCCTTTCTCACTTAGGGTTGTTGGGCCGGATAACACGATCTACGATCCCTCGTTTTCCACGGCACAACCGCCGGATGGCTCAGTGGCAGTCGGCACAAACCAGCTTACTAGACCTGACGGAAGCACACAAGCGTTGCCTGATGACGAAGGAGAACTTGATTCGGCTACACCCTCTACGTCTAGTGCCCAGCCAAATGCTGTTGGCACTGCTCTTCAGGGAGATAAAGGCCCTTTTAGACGTGTTAGCACACACCGCAACGCCAACGGCAATGGAGACTACCGGGGAGCAACAGGAATTTTTGTTTTGCCGACTGCGACAGTATCCCAGACGGCACTAACGAGTCATGGCGACAGTCCTGTCATCTACCTCGGCGTCAGCGGCAGCAGCGTTGAGGTTGATGCTGGGCTTGCATATCAAAACGGAACACATAGCTGGGCATTAGAAATGCAAGTTGCAGGGAAAATCGTTGCCGCACAAGGCGGATCGATTCCGCCAGTGCCGCTGGAAAATGCCCCTGCACAGTATCAGCGTTTCGCCCCAGGGTCTTCAGTCGTTATGAGCTACTGGGCTTGGGGCACATATCCGACAACGGGAAGGGCGAAATTGTCATTGCTGCTCGTGGATAGCCTTGACGATTCAACCGCTGCCGCTTTGGGGGCTCCTTCAAAGTACCTCAACCGCCAGGAAAACGTCCGCGTCAAGCGCGTACATGCTGTTGCACAAACGAATTTACAGAATGTACCTAGCGTCTTCCCAACCGGAACTACTGTCAACGCGGCCTCCTGGAGTCAAGGCTCCGTGTTTCTGCCGGACTCGTCAGGAAGCAGCCAGGGATGGAGCAGTTCAGACGGCACTACGCTCGGTGAGGATGGATACTATGATGGCGGAAAATCGGATGTTAATGCCAACCGAACATCGCCTTACATTCAGGAAGACGGCATTACTATAGTCATACACTCCAATTAGCTGCATGATCAGTAGATAAGAGCGTTATATCAACACAAATATAACGCTCTCATGGCGGCTTTTAAGGATGTAGCTATGCAACTAAAACACGACTTTTATCGATTATTTTGCTGTGTGATAGCCGGAATTGGCATCATGTCTTTAGCTTCTGGTTGGAAGCCGCTTAACGCAGAGCATCAATCCATACCACAGCAGGGAAAGAAACAGCAATTAAAGGTGACAGAAAGCGGGCTTGCCGACTCCGTCTGGCCCAAGTCGCGCAGCGACCTCGGAAACACTGGGCGCAGTGTCGGCAGGGGAGCGACCGGAGAACTACGGTGGAAAGAAAAAATTCACTTTGGTTCCGACCCTGTTATCGGCACAGACGGCCTTGTCTATGTTGGCTCGGACAACAACACGATTTTTGTTCTCGATGGGTTGACGGGAGTGATTGCTTCGAGGTTCAGCCCGGTTCTAGCGGCGCCGGACCCCGGCGATGGCTTCAATACGCCCGCTATCGGCAGGAACGGCACGATTTATGCTGGGTCTACCAAAATATTTTACGCGTTCGACGGACAAACCGGAGCGGTGAGGTGGAGGTTTCCTGCTGGATACGCCATTTTTTTCAATCCGACAATAGGCGCAGATGGAACGGTCTACATAGGAGCATTCAATCAGGAAGTTTATGCACTTGACGGCAAGACAGGACACAAAAAATGGGGGTTTCGGACTCAAGATCATGTGGAAGCGACACCTGCTCTGGGCGCGGACGGCACGGTATATGTAACATCCAAAGACGGCTTTCTTTATGCTTTGAATAGTCAAACCGGCAAAAGAAAGTGGAAGTTTGAGGCGAGTGACGTCATTCACTCTTCGCCAGCGCTCGCCGAAGATGGGACGCTGTATTTTGTTTGCAAAGGCGGTCGCCTTTATGCGATAGACAGCGGTAATGGAAGGCTAAAATGGACGTTCAAGGCAAACGGCGGCGAGTTTGCTCCTGCGATTGCGCGAGATCAAACCATTTATGTCAGCGGCGAGGATTGTCAACTCTTGGCTTTGAATGGGAAGACAGGGCGCAAGAAGTGGGCATTCCGGGCCAGTTCCGTTATTGACTCATCACCTTCGATTGACGCTGACGGCGTTGTATACTTCGGCTGCTATGACCACAACTTGTATGCAGTTAATGGGCAAACAGGCAAGCAAAAATGGGTCTTCAAGACCGGCGGCTCAATCTCTACTAGCCCAGCCATCGGTACGGATGGGACAATCTATTTTACGGCAGATGATGGTTATCTTTATGCAGTCCACTAAAACCCCTGCAAAAAACTGAGGCCGAGGATGTGGCGGCGGACGGGCTGGCCGTAGTCCGCGCCGCCGGTGCCGTAGCCGGGGGGCAGGGTGACGCCGTCCGGGTAGGGGCTTTCGCGAAAGTCGGAGTAGCGCAGGCCGATGGACTGGCTCGCGCCGAGGCGGTAGGCGACGGCCACGTCTACGGCGCTGGATGTGACGGCGGGGAAGGCCGCCGAAGCGCGGGGGCGGTTGTAGCCGTCTAAAGACAGCTCCAGACGGGGCGTGACCCGCTGGCCGACGCGGGCGTACACCTGGTTGCCGTTGGTGCCGCTGGGGTAGCCCAAAGGCAGGCCGGCGTTGTACCAGGCCAGACCCGTCGGCAGCGGCGGCAGCTTGGTATACGTCTGCTGGTCGGTGTGGGCATACTCGATGACAAAGTCCGTGCCGGAGCGGGCGAACACGTCGGCGTAGCCCAGCAGGTAGCCGATCTTGCGCGGCGTGACATTGCCTCTACCCAGCCCTTTGGGGGCCTGCAAGTCGTCTACTAAAAACTGGCCGTAGAGACGGGCCGGGGTGCTTGGGCCGCGCGGCGTGACGGCAAGGCCGATGTTGAAGTTGTAATTGAAATAAAACGGCTCGTCGGTGTTGGGGTAATGGATTTTTTGGTAAGCGTAAAAGGGCAAAACTAACACATCCGGGGAGCGGAACTGCGTGGACGTGTACGCTTCTTCCACAGAGATCGTCGTCCGGTCGCCCGCCGCGTGTTCAATCCGGCGTCCGCCCTCGTAGATCGTCTGGCCGCTGTTTTTGTACTCGGACTCAAACTGGATGAATCGGTACGCGCCGAGCGTGCGGCCCAGCGAGAACGGCAGCTCGACTTCTAACGTCGGACGCGACGGGCTGTTGTCGCTGACCAGCATGTCGCCGAGGTAGCCGGAACCCCAGCGCTGGCGCAGCTCGCCCGCCGTGACGCGCAGGCCGCGATTGCTGACGGCGGTGACATACGCTTCATCAATGCCGTCCAGAATGTTTGGGTCATCGCCGGGGTTGACCCCGCCCTCGCGCACGCTCACCGACTGGTGGTTGCGGGTCTGCTGGTAAATGTTGGTGACGCTGACCGTATACGCGCCGTCGCGCCCCAGGACGCCCAGCCCTCGCGCCCGGCCCAGCAGGCCGAACTCATGCGTGTCGCCGGCCTCCACTTCCCCAAAACCCGTTAAAACAGGCGGAGTAGACACCGGCGCGGCCAAATCCGGCGCGTTCTTTAGCTCCGGGGCCAGGATATTCCGGGCATACGCAAGCGCCGACGCCGCACGCGGGTCTGCCGGCTGCACCGTGATGCTCTGGATGAGGTCGGCAAACTCGCGGCGCGTGTATAGCCGCCCCGTGACCCCTTGCAGCGAGGTCGCATCGGGCGCACCGGGCGGCAGCAGATGTTTGGCGGACAGCAGCGCGACGGCATCATACAAGCCGGAGCCTTGCGGGACCACGTCTTCCGGCGCGGCGGCGCAGCGGGACGTGAGGCCGATAGCCACCACAAGTGAAACCAGAAGTAAAAAAAGCGCGGCTTTGTTCATAAACTTGCCGTGTCGGGCGTATGGACCGGCGGCAGGGTATCGGGGCTTGCCAGCAGACGCGCGAAGACGGCTTCATATTGCCGGGCCACGCTCGTGCGCGTGTAATGCCGCTCGACATACTGACGCCCGCGCCGGCCCATGTCCTGCGCCCGCGTCCGGTCGCTGTAAATCGCCAAAATGGCGTCCGCCAGCGCTTTGGGGTCTTCGGGTTCCAAGCACAGGCCGCATTTGGCTTCGGCGATGACTTCCGCCGTCTCGCTGCGGGCGTCTACCGAGGCAATGACAGGCCGGGCGACTCCCATAATCGTAAACAGCTTGCTCGGCACCGAGTCGGAGCTGAAGCCCCGGCGCAGAGGAATTAGCCCGACATCCGCCGACGAATAGAGTTTCGGAACCTGGTCATACGATTGATACGGCAGAAACTGGACGTTTTGCAGGCCCATCTTCTGCGCCTGGGCGATCAGAGACGGCTTAGACGCGCCGTTGCCGACAATCGCAAACAGCAGGCCCGGCGTGCCTTGCAGTTGTCCGGCGGCTTCCAGCACGGTATCAAGGCCCTGCGACATGCCGACATTGCCGGCAAACAGCACCACAAACTTGTCGTCCCAGCCCTGCTCCCGGCTGAAGTCGTTGCAGCGCGGATGGGGCAACACGAACGCGGAGTCAATGAAGTTCGGAATGACGCTGATTTTGTCTGCGGGAACCCCTTTCGCTGTGAGGTTGCCCCGGAACCCCTCTGAGATGACTGTAATGGCCTGGGAGTGGGCGTACACAAACCGCTCCAGCTTTTTGTAAGCAGTGATAACCCCCTTGTTCTTCATCACGCCCATGCGGATGGCAACGTCGGGGTAAATATCCTGAATGTTGGAAACAAACGGAACCCCGCGCAGCCGGCCCAGCAGGTACGCGGAGATGCCGTTGGTCAGGGGCGGCGACGGCGACGGTGTGACGATCACATCCGGGCGCGGCATGGCAAGGCCGGCCAGCGCCGACAGCAGCGTGAACGAAAGGTACGAAAAGAAGCGCGGCAGCAGGCGGTCTTTGTGGACCGGCACATACGGCCGGACCCGGTGAATGAGAATGGGTCCCTGACGCTCCCGCCCAAACCATTTGCGCCGGTATTCCGGCCAGATTGAGTTCGTGGAATAATGCGGCATACTGGTAATGACACGGACATCATGCCCATGAAGGGCCAGTTCTTCGGCAAGCTCGGCCATGAGGATGCCGGTAGCTGCATTGTCCGGCTTGTAATACATCGTCAAAAAAAGTATCCGCAATGCCTTCTCCTGCTCAGCGTCCCGCGGTGGATTGTTCTTGGGTCTAAGCGCTCCCTCCGGTAGTGGCCTAGCGCCACCGATCCGCGTTGGCTTCGTAAATCTCCTGTAGAATCTGCCGTATATTATACTCTTGTTTCCACGCCGGATAGTGCGCTTCAAATTTCCCGTTGTCGCCGATCCACCAAATATGGTCGCCGATCCGGTTCTGGTCTGCATAAGTGGAGTTTAACTCTTTGCCGGCGATTGCCTGCGCGGCGGCGATGCCTTCCAGCACCGAGCAGTTCGAGAACCGGCCTCCGCCGATGTTATACACCTCAGCGCAGCGCGGGTTCTGAAAAAACGCATCAAACGCGCGGATGAGGTCATTGGAGTGAATGGCATCGCGAACTTGCTTGCCTTTATACCCAAAAATCGTATACGGCGTCTCGGTCATCACGCAGCGCATCAAATATGCGAGAAATCCATGAAGCTGAGTCGCCGAATGCTGCGGCCCGGTCAGTGTCCCGCCTCGGAAACATGCCGTGTTCATGCCGAAGTAGCGCCCGTATTCCTGCACCAGCACGTCGGCAGCCACTTTGGACGCCCCAAACAAGCTGTGAATGCACTGGTCAATGGACATATCTTCCCGGATGCCGTCCTGGTACTCATGCCCCGGCGCGATCTCGTACCGTGTTTCCTGCTCCACTAAGGGCAGGCGGTTCGGCGTGTCCCCGTAGACTTTATTCGTAGACGTGAAGATAAACACGGCTTCGGGGCAGTGCAGGCGGGCGGCTTCCAGGACGTTCAGCGTTCCGGCGGCATTCACGTCAAAATCCGTGAACGGCTCCCGTGCCGCCCAGTCATGCGACGGCTGAGCCGCCGTGTGAATGATCAAGGCAATGTCTTTGCCGTACCGGGCCACCAGCGCCAGAACAGCCTCGCGATCCCGAATGTCTAAGGCGTTATGGGCATAGCGCTGCCCCAGCGTTTTTTCTAAGTTTGCGACGTTCCAGGCCGTAGAAGCTTCCTCGCCGAAGAACACGCGCCGCATGTCGTTGTCCACGCCGACCACATCCAGGCCGGCCTGTCCGAAATACAGCGCTGCCTCGGAGCCAATCAGCCCCGCCGACCCGGTAATCAGTGCAATGCTCATTCTTTTTCTCCCCCCTGCTGCCGGTAACAGTCAAGCGTCATCGCCGCCGTGCGCTCCCACGAAAAGCGGGCCGCGTTGGCGCAACCCTTTTCAATCAGTGCAGAGCGCCGGGCCGGGTCACGCAGGCAGTCCAACAAAACCCGGCCCATGTCTTCGGCTGAGGCCGGATCAAAAAACGCCGCCCCGTCCCCGGCCACTTCCGGCAAAGAAGCCGCCGCCGAGCAGGCCACGGCCACGCCCGCCCGCTGCGCGTCCAGCACCGGCAGCCCAAACCCTTCGTACAGCGACGGGAACACGAATAAGTCCGCGTGTGCAAGCAGGGGCATGACATCTTCGTCCGGCACATACCCGGTGATCTTGACCCGGCCTGCAATTCCAAGCGCCGCGATTTCTTTGCCAAGCGCCCCGCCCGGCGCGAGATGGCCGGCTAAAAGCAGCGTGTGCGGCACCTGCGCCTGGATCCCGGCAAACGCACGGAGCAGCGTGGGAATGTTCTTGTTTTCCGTCAGGCTGCCGAACGCCATCAAATATGGCCCGTCTATTTTATGGCTTGCCGCGACGTTTTCCCAGCGCCCCGCCGGCAAAGGAGAAGCGTCACGCGGCCCTTCGGGCGTCACCGTGACTTTGGCGTCCGGCACCCGAAGACGGCGCACGATCTCGCTTTTAGAGAACTCCGAAACCGTTAAGATCCTGTCACAGCGGCGGGCGGACTGGAAAACAAACCAGCCTAAAAACAGCCGCTTTTGGCGGGACATGCCGTGCCAGGGCGTGAGATAGTTTAAGTCGTGGATGGTGACGATGCTCCGGCAGGGCGAAGATAAAGGGCAGACATACCCGAGTGAATGCAGCACGTCTAAATTATAGCCGCGCAGCAGGCGCGGAAAAGCCGTCTGCTCATACGCATACCGCGCTTCCCGCCGGACCGCCCGCACCGGACAGACCACTTTGCGGAACGCCTGCGGCAAGGCCAGCGCCGCGCCTTCCTCGCTGACAAAGACCGTGAACTGATCATTTTTGTTCCGCGCCGCCAGCGCTTTCATTAAAGCCTCGGCGTAGGTCTGCGTCCCGCCGTTCTCCCCCGGGATAAGGTAAAGCAAATTCAAGCCAATATGCAAGCAGGCATCCTCAGCGCAATTTTTAGAAACTCAGCCTGCCCTGAACGGCAGGGCTTTAACACTGCAAGCCCCCGCCTGCGCGGGCGAAGATTACAAATTATTCTTCTGCCCGCGCAGGCGGGGAATTGCCCTTCAAAGCACGGGGGTTCAGCCCCGTGACTTTTTTCTTCAATCCGTCTGCCCCCGCGCGGCCCACAGCGGAAGCGCCAAAATCGCAAACACAGACGCCGGCACGAAAAACAGCAGGTTCGCTCCCACGAAATGCCCCGCCTTCTGCCAGTCCGCCGCCAGGACCAGCGGCACGGGCAGCGCGAGAAAAACGGCGGAAGCGGCCAGCGGGAACCAGCGTCCCTGCCGCCGGCCAAGCCAGGCCGTTAGCCCCAGCAGCGCGGACAGCGCCAACCCCCCGCTCAGCAGCGGCAGCGTCACCCGCCCGCCGCCGGTCATCCTGCCGCCCACAGTCATCTTGCTTGCGATATGCAGCGGCGAAAAGTCCTGCGGCGCGGGCAGGTAAATCGGCAGGGTCAGCACCGCGTACACTCCCAGCGCCAGCCCGACAATCCCCAGCGCCTGCCAGCCGCGCTTCTGAACCGCATACGCCAGCACGAACGGCACTAAAACTAAATAGCTTGGACGCGAGCAAAGGCACACCCCCCAAAACGCCGCCAGAAGCGG
>CAXUBO010000160.1:0-8292 GCA_964249345.1 uncultured Armatimonadales bacterium
CTCCTGTGGAGGCTGCTCTTGCACCCGCCGCTGCCCGCCGCGTCGCCAAAGGCAAGTCACGCAGTCGGTAAACATAGGCCAACAAAAATCCCCAGCATGAGTGCTGGGGATTTTGTTTTATTTCCTCTCACAAAGGTTAAAGATATGACCCAGATACCTATGATGGTTCCTCCTCCTGACAACTGGCAGGACTTTGAGCGTTTGACATTCTCGGTGTGTGAAGCAATTTGGCCGAATGATGATGTTCAACAGTATAGCAGGTCGGGCCAAGTGCAGCAAGGGGTGGACATATACAAATTTGACAGTCATACTCAGACTTGGGTAGGTGTTCAGTGTAAGAGAAAAAATCCAGCAGATGCCTTTGGTAATCAAGAAGTTGGAGGGCAATTAACGCTCAAAGAAATCGAGGCCGAGGTACAAAAAGCGACAAGTTTTGCTCCTTCTCTGAGTGAATTCATTGTCGCTACAACAGCTTCTAGAGATGGGAAACTTCAAGCTGAACTCAGAATACTTAACTCCACTCGTTCACTTGCTGGCAAGTTCAGCGTCAGCGTATGGTTTTGGGAAGATATTCAGGCTCGCCTAAATCAACATTCGCACATTATGGACCAGTACTATACAGAGTTCATGCAATCAACTTCTGTATATAATGCTGACAAACATATCTTGTCGTTACTATACATAGCCTTTTCACGCCCAGCATTCAACACATACTTACACCTAGAAAACAATTGCGATGATTTGTTGCAAGCCATCAAAGATACACAATTTGCTATAAAAACTGGTATGTTAAAAGATAGAGAAAATGGCGATGTTCTACGATCAGCGCCTTCCGGCGCTAACGGATTGTCAAAGCAGAAATGGCGCGTGTCCTTATCTTCAATAGAAAAGCAGTTAGCTCAAGTTCGTGATGATTATACTAAAGCGATCAATGCTGGTGTGGTCATACAACATGGAAGTTGCACCGAAATTCGAGATCATACTTTGTCAGAACGCCTCAACAGAATGCGTGGGGACGCAATTCGCGAGTTGAACTTAGTTTTGTCAGAGGCAGGTCTTGATCAAATCGAGTCTAAATTATTGTAGGTCATTGCACGGTGCATTCATTCGGATGGGCACTGATTCAGAGCAAGCGAAGATTGTAGGTTGTTAATGCTAACTATAGAAAAAGACAACGCAATAGACCGACCTACTAACATCCATCCTGGGGAAATACTACAAAAAGATTTTCTGGAACCGATGAGCATCACGCCCTATCGCCTGGCAAAAGACCTCGGCGTGACCCGAATGCGTGTTGCTGACATTCTGCACGGACGGCGCGACATCACGCCGGACACGGCGATTCGTTTGGGCCTCTATTTCGGCATCGAGCCGGAGTTCTGGCTGAACCTGCGAGCGCACTACAACTTGGTCGAAACGCGCCTTGCTCGCGCTGAGATTTATCAGGCGATTCAGCCTCGACGGGGTCTGGAAGTGGCGGTATGAATACGGGTCGCCGTGCTTTCACTCTCATTGAACTGCTTGTCGTCATCGCCATTATTGCGATTCTTGCAGCGATCTTGTTTCCCGTGTTCCAAAAAGTGCGCGAGAACGCCCGCCGCACTTCCTGTTTGTCCAATGAAAAGCAGCTTGCCCTCGGCCTCACCCTCTACACCCAGGATTACGACGAGTTTGTCCCGCCGACCGCCACCTATGCCGCCGATGGGACCACGGTCATTCTCTGGCCGGACATGATTAACAGCTATGTCGGCAACAAGCGGCTCCGCCTTTGCCCCTCCGACAGCACGGACAAAAATAACTCCTACGGGCTGAATGAACTCGCTTTCGTAGATGAAACCGACGCTTACCCGCAGACCGTTCCTGCTTCCGCGCTTGCCGCCTTCCAGACTCCTGCGGCAACGGTCATGCTGGGAGAACTTGGGGTAGGAACAGTGGGGATAGGTTGCCAGGGCGACTTGACCACGCCGGTCGTGGATGCCTACAAGCTGACCGCGCCGGATGTTGACCTGAACGATCAGTATGATGCCCGCCCGGCGGCCCGGCATTTTGGGCAGGCCAATGTGGCGTTCATGGACGGCCACGTCAAATCCATGCGCCTGGAGCAGTTCTATGTGGGACAAATGCCCCCCGACAAGTGGTTTTGCACAAACCCCGACGACGCAGCAAGCTGCCACGGGAACGATTAGGATTCCGCTTCTCACGATACTTGTTTATGAAGATATTCAGGAAACCTATACCTACGCACACTAGCGCATATCGGTAAACTAGCGCATATCGGTAAACTAGCGCGTGTCGGTAAAGCGGTAATTGAACCTGCCGTCTGGGGCGCTGCTGCCGGCATACCACCAGCCGGAGATCGTTTGGGGATCGCCGCCGACCGGAACATTGTCAGCCCAGTGGAAGTCAAACGCGGTGCGATGCAGGTTCGTCAGGCCCAGCAATGCGCGGGGGAGTGTCACCTGCATCTCCGCGCCGCGCATCGTGTACGGCACGGTCCAGACCTTGCCGTCGGAAAGGCGCTTCAGCGTTGTCCGGGTCGCGCTCAGAACACGGCTGTTGACGACGTAATCGTAGCCGTTCCAGCCGGTGCGCGGGTTCTGGTCGGCGTCCAGGAGAAGCTGCATCCAGTTTTTGCCCGTGAACGAAGTCAATGCGCTTTGGGTGCGGACATAACAGTAGATGTTCTTCGCATCGCAGGCGACGCTGGCCTGGAGAATCGCATTGCGGCCTGATGTGTCAACGTAATGCCGCCCGCCCCAGCCCGGCCAATCGCGGGGCGGAAGAGCGCCGGACGCGGCATACTTAGGGAAGATGCCCTGCCAGTCCGCAAGGCTCTTGGGCGTCTGGAAGCCGCGTGCTTCCGGCGCAGGATGAACGCCTTTGAAGCGCCGAATGCTGGCGGCAAGCTGCATGTAATAGTTATCGCCGTAGCCGCCCTTTTCTCCCCCTGCCATCGGCATGGCGTCCCGGCTGAACTCTTCGTTGTACTCGTCTACAAAGAAATACTGGCCCGCTTTCGTGACCTGGCCCAGCATTGGAACGCCGGGCTGGGACTGACGCCCGGCAGTCCATTCATTCCACCCAGTCACAAAGATGAACTCCGGGTCAATGGTCAGGGCCGACTGCCACTGCTGCGAAAAGAACCTGCCCCGGTCAGTCTCCGCCGTCAATTCCTGCTTATTCAGCGGCGGCTCTTTGCCGCCGGTCTTTTCGCCGCCCCGGAAGCTGCGGCCGAGGTCCGACGACGACCAGCCGCCGAGGGCGACCGGCACTTCTTCGGGCGTTTTGGGATCGTCGTCCCAGCCGAACTTTTGCGGATCGCCGGTATCAATCCACTGCCACTCCTCTTTGCCGTCGCCCGACGGGCCGCGCGTGTTGGCCCAGGAGGTGCGCCAGGTGAAGAAGTCTTGGACTTCAGGCCGGGGCGCGTCTTTGACCGGCGGGGAGCCGTTGGGATCGCCAAGCATCAACGGCTTGCCGTGCCACAAGAACCACAAGTCTTGGTAGCGGCCTTTGGCATAGATGGCATCGTACAGGCTGTTGGCAACCGGCCCCGTGGAGCTGTAGGTGATAAATAGAAACTGCGGTGCCCGGTGGCCTTCGCGGCGCATCTGCTCGGCGGTGTCCAGAACAGCCGTGTAGGCGGCTGTGTATTGCGGAGCGTTGGTGACATCAAAAATGAGGGTGTCTATTCCGGCGTCCGCCAGCATCGTGAGGTTCTTGCGGGCCACCCACGGGTCATCGGCCAAAAAGTAGCCGACCGCAGGCTGTCCCCACCAGTAGGTGCCGCCTTCTTTCCAGCCTTCCGGCTTCGTGACGGGATCGCCGCCGACTTGCTTGATGATCTGCGTGTTGTCGCGCAGAACGCGCGGATCGTCGCCGTAGGTGTTGTAGTCTAAATGCTCCTGCGGCCTCTCGTAGTAAGCCCGGCTGCCGTGCGTGAGAAAGTAAAAGATGCCGACAAAGCGGTCGGACCGCGCCGGGCGCGTTTGTGCCGCCGTCGGCAGCGTGCGCCCCAGCGCATCCGTGCCGACCCAGGTATCCGGCCCCTGCGCGTGCGCGGGGAGCGTCCATCCGCCTGCGGCCAGAAGCGCTAGGAGAGAAAGAAAACACGCCGGGATTTTCATACGCTACTCCGCCGTGACGCCCCAGCTTCCCGACAGCGCTTCGCCGGGAGCCAGCGTCACCAGTCCCCAGTCAGGATGGTTAAACGCATCCGAGCCGCAGGTCATCGGCTCAATCGCCAGCGCCCGGCGGCTGTGGTCCGGCGGCAGCGGGTCGCCGGAATACAGCACGACGTAGTCAAACGCCTTGTCCATCCAGACTGTGACGGATTGGGGCATGTCCGCGTCTGATAAGCGCACCCGCAAGTACCCGTCCGGGTCACGCTGCGGCTGAAGGAAGCAGGTATTCAGCACAGCGCCTTCAACCGGGTGCGGCTGCCGGAAATCAAACGGCGTGCCGCTCACGGACAGAACCCGGCCCGTTGGGACCAAGTCTTTGTATTCCAAGTAGCCGTCAAACGGCAGCCGCAGCGTGTCGGCGTTAATCAATGCCGAGCCGACGGTGAAATAAGGATGGAACCCCGCCGCCACCGGCGCGGGCGTCTTGCCGGTGTTCTCGATGCCGAACGAGACCGTCAAGCCACTCTCGCCGAGGCTGTAAGCGACGCGCACATTGAGTGCGAATGGGTAGCCGGGATTGTCGCTTTCCTTGATCTCGGTCGTGTAGACCACTTCAGTTTCGGCAGCCTTGCTGTCCCAAATCGTTTTGCGTACAAATCCGTGAATGGCGTTCGGACCTTCCGAGTCGTTCTTGTCCATTTGAAGCGTCTGGCCCTCAAATGTGTATTTTCCTGCGGTGACGCGCCCTGGAAAGGGGATCAGCACGTCACCCTGGCCGCCCACTTTGCCTTTTGCCCCCGTGTATTTTGTGATGACCTCCGCGCCCCCATGAAGCAAGCCGCGCAGGGACGCGCCGTAGGGAGACGTGACAAGCTGCCAGTCGCCGTGCGTCAGCGTAATTTCTGTGTCAGGTGTGGTTTCCATGCCGCCTTTATTCGCCGAACAAAGGCATCCTTCCTGCATTTCTGAAGGCGTTTCCGCGTGAACTTTGACACAACGCCCCGAATCTTGTATAATGAGAACAGCGTCAGCGCGGACGCACCATTTTTACACGGAGTATTACGAAATCATGCCCAGGACACGACGCACCCCGGCGTCCGACGCCCCCGCCCAAGACGCGGCGGCCATCGAGACCCCGCCGGTGACTTCCGACACGCCCTTTGACACGTCTTCCGAGACGACTTTCCCTGCCGAGACTTCGGCTTCGGCTTCGGCCACAGAACCCGCACCGTCAGCCGCAGAACCCGCTAAAACGCCCCGGCGACGCGCCCCGCGCCTGCCGAAGCCGGACGCTCCTGTACCGGACGCCGCTCCTGCCGACACGCCGCCAAAGGCCCCGCCGCGCCGGCGCGGGCGGCGCACGGGTGCTTCCGAAGCGGCTGCGCCGGAAACGCAAGCGGCAGCAGGTTCCGAGGATTCAAGCGGCGCTGCCGGCTTTGATGTGGAAGCGCCGGTCATGGAAGCCGCTGCCCCGCCCCCCACGCGGCGGCGAGGCCGGGCGCGTCAGGCTGCCGCCCCTGAGCCGGTCGGCGCGGATGCCGAGACGCCCGTTGACATCGCAGAAGCGCCTGCCGAGAGCTCTGCTGCCGAAGATGCCGTTTCCCAGCAAACAGCTCCAGCGAGCCAGGAAACAGCTTCGGCGAGGCGGCGGCGTGGACGCCGGGGCGCGTCTGCGCCTGCGGCAGACTTGCCCGATGTGGAAGCGCCGGTTGCCGACACCGAAGAAAGCGTCGAAGAAAGCGTCGAAGCGGAAGATGACGCCGAATCCGAGACAGGCGCGGACGCGGCGAAACTCAGCAAGCGGGCCAGACGCGGACGGCGGCGGCGCGGGGGCCTCGAAGAAGTCACCACCGAGATGCTGGAAGCCGCCGGCTCAGCCCTGCTGCTGCCGGACGAAGCCGCTGAAGCCGAAGCGGTGGAAGACGAGGACGACGACGCGCTTCTTGTTTACCCGCCGCCGGCCCTGCCCGTCTACACTGCGCCGCCGCTTGTCGCCCGCGCCCTGCCGCCCGCCGATAACCTGTCGCCGCCGCGCGTGAGCGCCGCGCTGGCAGTCCAAACACGCGGCTTGTCGAAAATCCGAATCAACGGCACGGATCATGCCCCGTACTTCTTTTTTGTCAACACGGAAACCGCGCGGGACGGCGAAACGGTAGACGCCCAAATCCGGGAAGCGGCGGCAAACGGCATCCACCTTTTTTCCGGCATCCTGTACCTGCCGTTCCGCAACGCCTACGGCGACAGGTCGTTCGGCCCGATTGACGCGCTGGTTTCGCAGATTTTAGCCGCTGACCCCGACGCCTTTATTCTGCCGCGCCTCCAATTTGTGCCGACAAATTACTGGGCGAGAACCCATCCTGACCAGCTCGCGGAGTATTCCAACGGCTTTGAAGGCGACGTGTCGCTGGCGTCCACCGAGTTCTGGGCGGACTGCGTGGACGCGCTGGATGCCCTGATCACTCACTTCAATGACCCTTCTACGCCCGGCGGCGACCGGGTCATCGGCTTTCACTTAGACCGGGGTGAGTGGTTCTACGATGCGAATTCGGGTTACGATCGATCGCCGCTCAATCAAGCCGCGTTTCAGAACTGGCTCCATGCGAAGTACCAGAACTTGTACGCGCTCCGGGCGGCCTGGCATGACGGCGCCTTGACGTTTGACGACGCCCAAATCCCGGCCTGGCCCGGCGTCGCCGCCGTCCTCAAGAAGACCGACACGCCGCTGTATTCCACCCGGCGCGAGGGCCGCTGGCCCGACTACGCCCAGTATTCCTCCGACATCGTCGCGGAGATTATCAGCGGCCTGGCCGAAACCATCAAAACGCTGTCCCAAAATCGCCTCTTAGTGGCCGCGTCCTACGGCTACACGCTGGAATTCGCGGGCCGCAATGACTCCGGCCATCTTGCGCTTGGCAAGCTGCTCCAATCTCCTCATCTCGACATTGTCGCCGGGCCGAACTCTTACGCCGGGCGCGGCGTCGGCAGCCCGTCGGCGTTCGGTGCGCCGCTGGACTCGGTGGCAGGGCGCGGCAAGCTGTGGCTTGTCGAAGACGACACCAAGACATTTTTGGCCGACACCGAAACCGACGACACTTATAACCCGAAAATCGCGTCCGGCGCGGATACGCAGGCGATTCATCAGCGCCACTTCGGTGCGGCGCTGGCACACCGGGCGGGCGTCACCTGGATGGACTTGTGGGGTCAGGGCTGGCTCCACAGCCCGGACATCTGGCGCGAGCTGGGCGGCTTGACCCGCGAAACAGCCCGCTGGGAACAGATTGTTCCGTCTGCGCCGGCGATGCCCGATGTCGCCGTGTTTGTAGACGAAGCCTCGCTGGCGTATCTGAAAACCGACTCAAACGGCCTCGGCGCAAGTCTTGTGTCCCGTACCCGCGATTTGCTGCTGCGTGCCGGAGCTTCGGTCGGCTTTTATTTGCAGAGCGATGTGACGCAGCCGAATGTCCCTGATGCCAAGCTTTACTTGTTCCTGAATGCCCTGCGCCTCACGACCGAGGAGCGGGCCGCCGTGCGCGAAAAGCTGCAAAAGCCCGGCAAGACGCTGGCCTGGCTGTATGCGCCCGGCATTTTTGACGAGAACGGGCCGTCGCCCGACGAAGCCGGCGAAGTCGTCGGTATGGCGCTCCGGCAGCAGCCCTGGAACTCGCGCGGCGGCAGCGTGGCCCTGGACATCAAGCATCCGATCACCGACAAGATACGCGGCGTCAAGCGTTTGGGAGCCGACGAAATCTTAAACCCGCTGTTCGCCGTCACCGACCCGCAGGCCACGGTGATTGCCGAATACGCCGCCACCGGCGCGGCGTCGCTGGCCGTGCGCGAGCATAAAGCCGGCTGGAAGTCCGTCTTTTTCGGCGATCCCCAGCTCACCCCTGAGCTTCTGCGCGGCCTCTATGCCTACGCGAACATTCCTGTCTATGACGCGCAGGATGACACAGTCTACGCGGGCAGTGACGGCTCCCTGACCATTCACGGCACGTTCACCGGCCAGCGCACGATCAGCCTGCCCCGCAAAGCGTCGGTCTATGATGTGTTTGACGGCAAGATCATTGCGTCCAATGCCCGCTCGTTCCGCGCCTTCCTTCGCGCCCGTACCACGCGCCTGTTCCTGTGGGGCGACGGCCCGGCCCTGTCCCGCGCCACGGGACTGGAC
>CAXUBO010000161.1:0-8242 GCA_964249345.1 uncultured Armatimonadales bacterium
TTATAATTAATGCTTTGGATGCGCCGGACGTACCCGCCGCCCGAATGCTTTCGTTAAGTGCCGGGCGCGGTGCCAGTGCGACGGCCTTGCTATCTTCGGCACGCTCCCGCTTGTCGCCGCCGTTGCCGTCAGCCGCGAATAGAAAAGCGCCGCCGCGCCCAAATAAATGCCGAGTATTCCCAATATCATTTCATTTACCCCCCGCCTGCACTGTCATAAATGACAAGACACTTTGTTTATAAGTTCCATCATCGAACGGGAACTAAACTTCCGGCGCTTCTATCACTTCGGGAGTGAGGTTTGGGACGCGCCAGTCGCTCAGGAGGTACTCAGTCCAGACGCGGTCATAGACGGCGAGGGTTTGAGCGGCAATGGTGTTCCAATTGAACGTAGTCAAAACGCGCTCGTAAGCGGTTTGGACTAAACGCTGGGCGGTGTCCGGCTCGTGCAGCAGCTTCAGGAGGCCGTCAGCCAGCGAATTGGGGTTGCCGGCATAGGTGGTAATTCCCGTCACGTTGTTTTCGACCACTTCCGGCAGGCCGCCGGCATCGGACACGACGACGGGGACTTTCGCGGCCATCGCTTCCAAAGCGACAATGCCGAACGGCTCATACAAAGACGGGAAGCACGCGATGTCAATAATCGAGTAAATTTTCATCAAATCGTCATCGGGGACAAAGCCGGCAAAGTAAACGTGCCGCTCCATGCCGAGATACGCCGCCAGATTGACCAGATGCTCCCGCTGCCCGCCGCCGCAGATCAGAAGCTTTGCGTCATGGTAGCCCCAGCGCACTTTCGGCAGCGCCTCTATCAAGACTTGAACGCCCTTCTCGCGCACCATGCGCCCGACAAAGAAGATGATCTTTTCTTCCGGCGCGGCGTAGCGGGCGCGGAACTCAGCTTTTTCGGCAGGCGAAAAGTCCGGCAGCGCAAACTTCGCGGAGTCTACGCCGTTCGGCACCACGTCCATCTTGTCCCAGGGCGTGTGGAGCGCAGTCTCGCACTCAAGCTTCATAAACTCGGTGCAGACAATCACCCGCCACGCTTCGTTTTGAAGCTGCTCTTCCACCGAATTGATGTAGCTTTGGGTCGGACCATTGATCCCATTGTTGCGGCCAGACTCCGTCGCATGGATCGTCGCCACCAGCGGCAGATGGTACTTGTGCTTCAGCGCGGCGGCGGCGTAATGCGTCAGCCAGTCATGCGCGTGCAGCAGCACCGCCTGCCCGTCGTTTTGGTTTACCATCTCCGCCACCAGCACATCGGCCCGTTCCAGCATAGCATCGTTGAGTAATTGAACCCAATGGATAAAGTCGTTGCCCGGTCCCGCCGGCGTCACCCGGTAGAGGTGAATGCCGTCTTCCACTTCCTCGGCGGCTGCGCCCGGATGCTCACAGGTCACGACATGCACTTCCACGTCCTGCTTCACCAGCGCGTGCGCCAGCCCGTAAACATGCGGCGAAATCCCGCCGACAATCTTGGGAGGATACTCCCAGCTCAACATAATGACACGCATGGTCGTCTTCTCCTGAGATGTTCTATTTACTTATGCGGCTTTGATACGAGACGCCGTAAATACGGCAGGGGGCAATTCGGCGAATGCTTCTCCCACTGTGACATAAGAAAGCATATCGAAAAGCCGACGTTCACGGCTGTGAGTTGGGATGGGCGGTTCGACATGGCCCAAGCGCGAGCCGATAAAAAACAACCGCTGACGACGCTGCGGTGCGCCGAAATCGGCGGCAAGCAGCGTACATACCGTGACATCATAACCCAAGCCGCGCATCTGTCCCAGAACGCTTTGATACAATCGTCCCGCGCCTGTGCCTTTAAGATTGGCGACGTTCTCCATGACGAAGAACTCAGGCTTTAAGCGATCTACGAAACGCAGAAAATGAAATACCATGCCGCCGCGCTTGTCGTCTAAACCTTTTTGTTTTCCGGCTTGGCTGAATGCTTGGCAAGGCGGGCCGCCGAACACGATGTCGGGCTTCCGTGATGCTCCGCTCAGGCGATGCCAATACTCTTTTGGGTCTTCAATCTCGGCAATGTCAGCCGTCAGCACGTTGGCACGACCTTGATAGTGACCGCGCAAAGTTTGGCAGGCATCTTCCCAGCAATCAGCCGCCAGTTTGGTTTCAATACGCATCAGGCCAAGTCCAGCCTGTTCCGCACCAATGTCCATGCCTCCAGCCCCACTAAACAAGCTGATTGCTTTTAGCGGCCTATCAGAAAACCGGTGAACGTCCGCATGATTAAGAATAGCTTGAAATACAGCCCGCGCCAGCGGCACAGGCACGGCATTGCCGACTTGCAGTTGAGTGCTGGTCAAGGTTCCCTGAAAATGCAGGCTGTCCGGGAAACCCTGCAAACGCGCGGCTTCGCGGACGGTGACAAACCGATTCTCGAAGGGATGAACGAATTTATTGAAAATATAGGCGGTTACGGTGAGTGAGGGTTTGGCTGGGTCAAGCCGGATCATTCGCAAGTTTGGCCCGCCCCTGCGGGTCGGGTCTTCTTTGACATAGAAACGAAAGCTTTTGTGCCAAAGTTCTTCCGGGAGGTCCTGCATCTTCTGGCCAGTGCCAAGCGCGTCAATGCGCCGCTGCACATCGCAGCCCACACGCCGGGCAATGTGATTTGTAACAATTGCGGCCTCAGAACTTGAAGGCATCGCTAATCCATTCATCTCTTGAGTGGCTCCGGGTGAAAGAAAGGATGCCATCAAATAAGTTATAAAGGGCTTTATCAGGTGCCAGTTCACCCGCCGTCTTTGCCAAGCGTGTTTCGTCCTGCGCCCAAACCACATCTTGAAAATCCTGCAAGTATGCCTCATAATGGCGCACAGCATGGATATTGGAAATCAGCGCCGTCTTGACTTGATAACTGGTTTTCGGTTTGGCAGCCGTGGCGATTTTGAGAACTTGATAAGTGGCCTTTTTGATGTCGTCTGTTCTGTCCATGCCGACAGTGGTTTTCGAGTCAGAAACGGTTTTTCCGTCCGGCCAGTCAGAAGGTCTCGGCTTTGGTGCGCCGCAAGCTCCGGTCAGCCAAAACACCGGATCAATTGGTTCTTTACGCTCGTTGCCGTAAGCAGCATACGCCCGTGACCAGAATTGAAAATATGCTTGCAGATTGGCTTCGTCGTCTACTAAAACACGCCGAACCTGCTCTCGCGCCCATGCCAAGCGGTCGGACTGATTGATTGGTGACAGCGGCAAAAGTTCAATGCCCCATTTTGCGTTATCCAACGGGTCTGCAAGAGGCAGCATGATGTAAAGCGAAGTTGTGGTCAGAGCAGAGTTGTCAGTACCGGCGTGAGGCCGCGAAACTACATTGCCGGCCTCATCATTTTGAGTTTGCTGTTCCGCAAGCGAGGCCAAAGGCAATACCGTCAGCGGGCCGGCTTTGGCTTCCGCCAAGAGTACGGTTCTTGCAGTCTCATCATAGACAATGATATCCACTGGTTCGGAAGCAATGTAAACTTTGATGCTTTTGTTGTTTCTCTCAAACAAACAAGTGAGAAAAACGCAAAGCAATCGCCGCGTAATTCTGCCAATAGCTCCTGAAGGCGGCTTACTCGCAGGGTGATAGTGGAACTCGCTAGCCAAAAGACATCGGGAGCAGGCGTTAGCTCCAAAGTTGTAAATGAGCAATGGCGGCGTTTTTGGACAATAAAGCCAGCCTGTGTTGGCTACGACGGCATAGTACGAAATCGCTGCAAATAGATCAAAAGCCGCAGCAAGCGACAGCCCGAAGCCGGTCTCGCTTGTTGTGGCGTACCTATAGGCGCGTTCGATCAGTACATTTGCTAACTCTCGCTCATCTGGAGTGAGACGAATCTGAATAGCCTTGTTAACCTGCGTCTTGACCCACTCATCGGGATTATCCGTTAGCAGTGAAAGCTCGGCATCCTCTTGAACTTCGGCGGCTGACGCAGATTGCGTGTCATCAGGCATCAGCTAGGTTCCTTCCGCTCGGTGGCCGATGTCTGTGCGGTAGTGCATGTGGTCGAAGGAGAGGTTCTTGACGGCGGCGTAGGCACGGGCGCGGGCTTGGGTGAAGTCGTCGCCCCAGGCGGTGACGCCGAGGACGCGGCCGCCGCTGGTGACGATGCTTCCTTCGTCGTCAAACTTGGTGCCGGCATGAAAAGCCACAACGTCGGAGAGGTGCGCGACTTGCTCCAGCCCGTCAATCGGCAGGCCGATTGGGTAGGCATGGGGGTAGCCGCCGGAGGCCAGCACGACGCAGACTCCGCTTTGGGGCTTCCAGCGCACGTCCACTTCGTCTAAGTGCGCGTCGGTGACGCCGAGCAGAATGTCTACGAGATCGGTGTCCAAAAGCGGCATCAAGACTTGTGTTTCCGGGTCGCCGAAGCGGCAGTTGAACTCCAATGTCTTTAGCGAGCCATCGCGGCCAATCATAATGCCGGCGTAGAGAACGCCTTTGTAGGGGATGCCGGACTCGCGGATGGCGTCAATCGCCGGGCGCAGAATCTGCTCGACGGCCTGCTGATACAATGCGGGCGTGACGGCAGGGACCGGCGCATAACAGCCCATGCCGCCGGTGTTCGGGCCTTCGTCATTGTCTAAGGCTCGCTTGTGGTCCTGCACCGCCAGCATCGGCACAATCGTCGTGCCGTCGGTAAACGCCATCAGCGACGCTTCTTCGCCTTCCAAGAATTCTTCAATAATGACCGCGTCGCCCGATGCACCGAAGACGCGCTCTTCCATGATCTGCCGCAGGGCGCTCTGGCCGTCTGCGCCGGTGCGGCAGATATACACGCCTTTACCAGCCGCCTCGCCGTCGGCTTTGACTACCAAAGGCGCTTGCGGATGGCTGTCAAAGTGGGACTGCAAGTAGTGAGAAGCCGCGTCCTGCGACTCAAACACGGCGAAATGGGCCGTGGGGATACCATAGCGCAGCATGACGCCTTTGGCATAGGCTTTGGAGCCTTCCAAAAGGGCCGGTTCGCGGGCCGGGCCGAATATCCGCAGGCCGCGCTGCTCGAATAAGTCCACAATGCCGGCAATCAGCGGCACTTCCGGACCAACCACAGTCAGATCAATGCCGTTCTCTACGGCAAACGCCAGCAGGCCGCCGCTGTCGGTCATCGCCAGCGGCACGCACTCCGCCAGTTTTGCGATCCCAGCATTGCCCGGAGCGCAGAAAATCCGGCTGACCTGCTGGCTTTGGGCCAGTTTCCAGACCAGCGCATGCTCACGCCCGCCGCCGCCGATGACCAAAACTTTAAGCATTCGCCTTTGTTCCTACAAGTCCGTTTCCTACAAGTCCGTTTCCTAAAAACCCGTCGCCCCATCTTCGGTGCGCGACAAATCCAATTCGACAAACTTTGCATATTGCGGCATGAAGCCGACCTTAACCGTGCCGGTGGGGCCGTTGCGGTGCTTGCCGACGATAATTTCTGTTTCTTCCATTTCCGCCCGCTCCGGCCTCTCGCCACCTTCCTCTTGCGCCGCGTTATACATCTCCTTCATCTTATAATAGGCTTCTCGGTACAAAAAGCAGACCATATCCGCCTCAGCCTCGATAGACCCACTGTTATGGGCGACAATCCCATTCGCCAGAAAGTTCGCGCAGCCGGGAACCGTAATATCAAAGACCTCTTCCTCGCCTGCCGGAGTAATAGTCTTGATCTCTTCCCAAAGCAAATCACTGTTCGCCCAAACGCTCAAAAGTTCGTCTTTGAGGCTTTCCGCGAACTTCGCGCAGATGTCCCGGCGAGGTCTTTTGCCCTGCGGCTCCCAATAGAGTCTTGGCCCCGATTCCAGTTTACCCCCCTGCTGACGCAGATGCTTGGATTTGTCAAATAGAAGCTCAGAGACTTCCAGCGGCAGGCCGAACAAACTGCCATTGGTGACACCTTCCGGCAGTTCAGCGACCATGCGCTCCAAAATTGCTCCCTTGCGCCCACCCGGCTTCACGGCAGCGGCAAAACGCCGAAGATTATCTGAAAACCCAGCAACTGAAATACGGTAAATCAACTGCGTCCCTTTAGCGCTTTTGTAGCCATCGTTGACAGTCGCAATGACCCCAAGACGCAAAAGCAAAAGCTGAACGCCTTCCGCAAGCCGGCGGCTGACTGTATCAAAATGAGCGAACCAGCCGCGTCCGGCGGTCTGCTTCACACAGCCGTCGGTAGAAAAGTATCCGGCAAGGAACTGGCTTGCGCCAATTTGACCAGATTCCCAAACCCAATCGGGGACGTGTTTCGTACTGTCTTTTTGCCCCAGAACATCTAAGCCGCACAGCCATTCGCGCAGCGGGTTTCCATAGGGCTTGCCGTAACCGTTCTCATACAGGCAGCGGAAGTCGCCTTCTTGATAACTGCCGTAGTTCTTCTTTTCGCGCCAGGTAATGTCCGGGAAATGCCGCGTCACAATGTCAACGACATCTTCAACGGCAAAGGGGTCTGAGCCGCAGAAGCCAATGGCCCGGTGCGTCTGAAACGTGCCGTCGCCAACTAAATAGCCAAGCAAACGGCACATATCAGCCCGCTCCGGCTTCTCCATGCCATGCTCCGGCAGACGCATTGCCGTTGCGATAATATCGCCCGGCTGTAGTTCATCCAATCGCTTCCAGCCCTGCGCCGTCAGCAACGGGTGGTTGGCTGTGGCGGTAATGCTGCGCCCAGTGCGGGTTCTGAGCGTGAAGACTGGCTTGACGCCCGTAGACCAGACGCACTCGACTGTGAACTGGCGTATTTTTTGCCGGTTATCCATCGCCAGAATGCAGGCCCCGGCTTGAACGTCGCGAATCGGCAAGAGTTTTCCAGTCGCCGCGTCCATGAGGCGCGTGTCGCCGACCACGCATTCGCGCAGGTCACTGAGCATGGGGCGCTTGTTTTCGCGATTTTCCACGGAGCGGGAAAGCTGAGACAGAGCAACAACAGGAACTTTCAGTTCGCGGCCCAAAGATTTCAGACCACGCACGATTTCTCCGATTTCCTGAACACGATTTTCAATACGCCGATGCGAACGCATTAACTGAAGGTAATCCACAACAATTAGCCCTAAGCCATGTTCAGCCATAAGACGGCGACATTTGGCACGCATTGTCAGGGCGGAAGCATCCGTGGCATCATCAATGAAGATTGGGGCCTCATACATATTCTGTACAACTTGTGCCAGGTCACTCCATTCATTCTCGTTCATCTGGCCCGTGCGCAGCTTGTGCGAGTTTACCTGTGCCTGAGAACAGAGCATTCGCAGCGCAAGCTGCTCTTTAGACATTTCCAGCGAGAAAATCGCAACCGGCTTTCTTTCCTTAAGCGCCACATGCTCCGCGATAGAAAGGCAGAGGCTGGTTTTCCCCATACTCGGCCGGGCTGCCACAATGATTAAATCCGTGTTTTGCAGACCGGATGTAATCATGTCAAAGGAGTGGATGCCGGTGGAAAGGCCGGAAATGCGTGATTTTGCTTCCCCCATCTCGGCGGCATTGTCATAAACGGACATCAACAAAGTACGCAAAGGAGAAAAGTAGGAAGAAGCGCTGTTCTGTGAGACCCCGAAGACAGCTCGCTCGGCATTATCAAGGACTTCATCGACATTTTCAACTTCACCACGCGCTGATCCGATGATTTCTAAAGCAGCAGAAACTAAACGTCTTAAAGTTGCTTTGTCTTTGACGATTTTAGCGTAATGCTCAGCGTGAGCCGCCGTTGGAACTGTGTCAAAGAGAGAAAGAAGATAAGGCAGAGTAACTAACTCTAAAGTATCACGGTTTTTCAGCTCTTCTTGGACGGTAACAAGGTCAACAGGAATACTTCGCTCTGTAAGAGCAGAAATAACTTCAAAGAGTGTTTGATGATTTTCACGGTAAAAATCATCTTTGTCTAGAATCTCAAAGACTTTTTCGACAGCGGTGCTTTCAATCAGCATCGCACCAAGAGTAGATTGTTCAGCCTCAATGGAATGAGCGGGGATATAGGCGCCAAGAAGCCCCTCACCGTTTGCATGACTGTTCCCATTACCACCGGAGCCGTTGCCGTTATAGCTGCCGTTGGTGCGGCCGCGATTCTCGTAGTCGTTGCGTTCAGGCATGGGAATAGTCAGCCTTAAAATTGGTCAGGCATGAGAATAGACCGGGACATAGCAGGAGTATGCCCCGGAAGAGGAAAGCTATTCGGCGACGACGGCGACTTTAAGCGGGACCGTTACGTCTCGGTGCAGCTTAATGGGGATGTCGTATTCGCCGACGGCCTTGATGGGGTCCAGCA
>CAXUBO010000162.1:0-6624 GCA_964249345.1 uncultured Armatimonadales bacterium
GGTTTTTGCGAAACAGCAAATAATATTTGATACAAGCGGCTAATATCAGACATAAGCGTGTGTAAAAGTAAAGTTCTTGTGCCATAATAAAACTAAATCGCCCTTGCTCTTGAATAGTCACCTCCCCGTACCCAAACGGGGCTTCGGCGGGTGTCATGGCGCGTTCGGCTAATCCGATAAAGGCAGGGGACACTTTCACGGCCATTCATGCACCGGGTAAACCCGGTGCTTTATTAGTTTTAGCAGGTCCCGGCTTTCTCGTTCCGGCTTGTTGTAGGGCCGGGCAATTGCGCCGCAGATCATATCCACAAGCTGAACCAAATTGTTCCCTGTGGACTTTTGCGGGTCGCACTGCTTGATGAACCTGCCGATGTCCGATCCGTTCACTTGTGCCAGCAGATCGGAAGAAAGCTTTCTCTGGAAAGCATTGCCGCCGGCCTCGTCATACTTAATGTTGCAAGCGTCAAGCAAGCCTCTGTCTCTTGCATGTTCCAGTGTTGCACCGAACGAAGCCAGCAGAAGCCCGGCATGGTTGTCTTTCAAGCTCTGAACGCGGCTCTTGTTACAAACTGACGCGATGACTTTGAAGTCGTGTTTTCCGACTGCCGCAAAGAACTTTTCCCGCGTTTTGTCATCCGTTTTTGCGAAGTGAAACTCCATTGACGGCTTCCGCAGGTCAGTCTTGAGCTGGTCTATTGTGCGTCCGATATTTTGCGCTTCTTCTTCACTGACAAGAACCATGGCAACCACAAAATAGGGTGAGGAGTTTCTGTCGAACCGAAATCCTGTATCCCCTGACTCATCGATGAAACCAAGCATAATCTATTCTACCTTCCGCGCATGTCTTATATGGATTAGCCGACGGGATTGCAGATCGTCACGGACAACGAAAGGAATGACTCCGTAAAGACAGGATTAACAATGAACGTTACACTGGATGTTTCCCCGGAATTGGAAGGGCAACTGCGGCAGGCGGCACGGGCGCAGGGAACCGATGTCACGACCTACCTGCTGGAAAAGGAGCAACGCGATGACTGCTTATCAAGTTTATGAACAAGCTATCAAGCCGCTTTCCGCTGAGGAAAAACTGGCGATTGCTCGGCTAATTATGGATGAGGTCGTCCCGAAAGTTGGGCCGCAGGCGCAGGCAAACGACGCTGGGCTGAACGGACTTCTGCCTCAGAGTGAGGCTGAAGCGCTCGCGAAAGCCCGGAAGCCGCGCGAGTTTGGGGCTGGGCGTCATCTGCTGTCGGGAGCAGGGATTGACGTTGATGCGCTGATGGCGACGCCAATAGATGATATGTTTGCAGATTATATGCCGGAAGATCATTGATGCAGCACATTATTGACACGCATACATTCCTCTGGTTTGCAGACGGGTCCGAGAAGCTTCCCACCTCGGTCCGAAGCCTTATTGTAGACCCGGCGAATATAACTCAGATCAGCATTGCTTCGTTCTGGGAAACCGGCATCAAAGCAAGTACGGGGAAACTAACGCTGAGTACCAGCCTACTGGGTCTGGTTGCAGTTGCAGAAAGTCAATCTATTGAAATCCTGCCGATTACGGTTCAGGCAATCTCGCTGGTTCAGCAGATGCCGTTTCATCACAGGGACCCGTTTGACCGGATCATTGCGGCGACGGCACTGGTGACAAGCCGCATCTTATTGAGCGCCGACACGATTTTTGACGCTTACGGCGTTTCGAGAACATGGCAGGATGGAATTCAATGACTGAGCCGCGATTGATGAACAGTTTGACAAAGTGGGCGCAGACGCTGGTGGGGTACAGCCTGGATTTGCAGCCGGGGGAGCAGGTCTTGATCCGGGTGGATGAGGCGGCCATCCCGTTAGCGAAGGAGGTGTACCGGGCGGCCATCACGGCGGGGGCGCATCCGTCGGTGCAGGTGACGGTGGACGGGCTGGACGAAATCTTTTTGAGGGCGGCGTCGGATGAACAGCTCCTTTGGGTGTCCCCGGCACGGAAGCTGGAATACGAGACGATGGACGCGCTGTGTTCCATTTCTGCGCCATCCAACACGTCCGCGCTTTCGGGTGTCGCACCGGACAAGCAGGCGTTGGCACAGCGGGCGAACCAAGCGGTGCGAAAATCACTGTTTGAGCGGGCGGCGGTCGGCAAGGCTAAATGGAATGTGACCCTATACCCAACGCCGGGGGCGGCGCAGAACGCGAAGATGTCGCTTTCGGATTACGAGGCGTTTTTGTTCAAGGCGATGCTGCTGGACCAGCCCAACCCTGCCGCCGCGTGGCGGGCGTTTTCGGAGCAGCAGCAGCGGTATGTGGATTATCTCGGCGGCGTTGAGACGCTGCGGTTTGTCGCCCAAGACACGGATTTGACCATGCGCGTCGGCGGGCGCAAATGGGTCAACTCCGACGGCCACAAGAACTTTCCAAGCGGCGAAGTCTTCACCGGGCCGGTAGAAGACAGCGTAAACGGGGTTGTGCGCTATACATTTCCCACGGCGCATTTGGGGCATGAAGTGGACGATGTGCGCTTGACGTTCCAAGAGGGGCGCGTCATTGAAGCCGACGCGGCGCGTGGCTTGGAGTTCCTGAACACCATGCTGGACAGCGATCCCGGCGCACGGATTTTAGGCGAAGTCGCCGTCGGCAACAACTATGGCGTTCAGCAGTTCACGCGCAACACGCTGTACGATGAGAAGATCGGCGGGACGTTCCATCTGGCGCTGGGAAACTCGTACCTGGAAACCGGCGGCACAAATGTCTCGGCGGTGCACTGGGACATGGTCTGCGACATGCGCCCCCAAGCCGGCGGCGGCGCGATCTACGCCGACGGCATCCTCATTCACGAGAACGGGCAGTGGAAGATTTAGAAGCCCCCCATCCCCCACCACCGTTTAAACGGGGCGGGGAGCCAGAGTTAGGAAGAGCCTGCGGCTTTCTTGCCTTCCTTTATGCTTCCCCATTATTAAGGCTTTATTGGGGTGGGGGCTGGGGGGCTTACTGTGCGTCGTTCAGGGCGTCCAGCATCGGGAAGGTACGCCCGGCAATCTTCGGGTCAATGCGCTTGGCTTCCAGCATGGCGATCCGGCCTGCTTCCAAGTCGCCGCGCTTTCGCAGGGCGTAGCCGAGGTTGAAATGCGCCCAGGCATGGCTGGTGCGAAGCTGGATCGTGCGCCGCCACGCGGCAATGGCGGCGTCGTAACGCTGCATTTTGTACTGAGCGTTGGCAAGGTTGAAATGCGCCTGGGCGAACTCCGGGTCGGCTTCGGCGGCTTTCTGCCAGCAGCCCAGAGCCAGCGCAGTCTGGCCTTCATTGGAAAGCATAACGCCGAAGTTGAAGTTCGCCCAGGGGTCATTGGGTTCCAAACGCAGCGCCTCGTGCATCTCGTTGAACGCGGCATCGGCCAGCCCTTTGACGTACAGCGCCGCGCCGAGAAGCTGATGCGGCTCGGCCTGCTTCGGGTCACTCTTAATGGCCCGCTCCCAGCAGCGCATCGCTTCGTCCAGCCGGCCTTCTGACTGAAGCGCCAGCCCAAGATTGGTTTGTGCGTTGACATCTTCCGGGTCGAACTCAAGCGCAGTCCGGTACTGCGCTACTGCCGCTTCTTTCTGGCCGCGCTCATAATAGACCGATGCCAGATTGTGCCGCGCGATGCTGAGGGTCGGCTCTAAGTCCAGCGCGATTGTCCATTCATCAATTGCCCCGTCCGCGTCCCCCCGCTGATACAGCGCCGTGCCGTAGTTGGAGCGGGCGTAAGCATATTCCGGCGCGGCCTTGACGGCTTCCAGCCACTGGGTGAACGCTTCGTCATCTTTGCCCTGACGACGCAGAACCAGTCCCAGGTTGTTGCGGGCGACCCCGTCTGCCGGGTCCAGGCGCAGCGCAGTCTGGTACGCCGACGCCGCCGGGCCAAGCTGGTCCATTTCCGCCAGCGCATTTCCAATCAGGACATGCACTTCCGGGTTTTGGGGATCAAGCTGAACGGCTTCGCGGTACTGGATCAGCGCGGCATCGGCCTGTCCCCGCGCCAGCAGGGCCCCGGCGAGCTGGAGGCGCGGCGCGGCATCTTGGGGCGCACGCTGGGCGGCCTTGCGGTAGCCGGCAATTGCCGTGTCCATTTCGGCTTTGGCCCGCAGGGACTTCGCAGGTGCAAATGGTGACTGCTGCTGGGCTTCCAGTATTTGGCGCATGGGATTGTTCTTTCTCGCTTGCTGCTTTTGTTAAAAAAGGCCGGTAATCTGGCCCTGAGCATCCACGTCAATGTCCAGCGCAGCGGGGTGCCTCGGCAGGCCGGGCATGGTCAGAATGTCCCCGGCCATTGCGACAACAAAGCCTGCGCCGGCCGAGACTGTCAAAGCACGGACGTGGATGCGAAAACCTGTCGGCGCACCCAGCTTGGTCTTGTCGTCGGACAGCGAGTTCTGCGTCTTGGCGACGCACACCGGCAGCTTGTCAAAGCCATGCGCTTCCAGCCAGGCAATTTGCTTCTCGGCATCGGTACTAATCTCAATGCCGTCTGCCCCATAAACTTTTGTGGCAATCGCGTTCAGCTTGTCTTTAATCGGCAGCGCCATATCGTAGATCGGCTGGAACGAACCCGGCATTTCCAGAGCGTCCAAGACGGCCTGGCCCAGCGCCCGTCCGCCTTCGCCGCCTGCGCCCCAGACATTATTGACGGCGACGCGCCAGCCGTTCTCTTTGCAGTGCCCGACCACGGTCTCCACTTCGGCGGGCGTATCGGAGGCGAACGTGTTGACCGTGACCACGACGGGAACGCCGATCTGGCCGACATTCGCGGCATGACGATCTAAGTTCGGCAGGCCGCGCTTCACGGCTTCCACATCTTCATGGCTTAAGTGCGTCTTGGACGCCCCGCCGTGCATCTTAAGGGCCCGAACCGTCGCGATTAAAACAACGGCATCCGGCGAAAGGGCAGGCATACGCGGAGCAGCCACAATATCGCAGAACTTTTCAAATCCGAGGTCCGAACCAAAGCCGGCTTCGGTCACAACATAATCGCCGAGGCGCAGGGCAAGCTTGGTTCCCAGCACCGATGAGCAGCCATGCGCGATGTTGCCAAACGGCCCGCCATGCACAAACGCCGGCGTCCCTTCCAGCGTCTGCACCAAGTTCGGCTTGATTGCGTCTCGCAGAAGCGCCGCCATCGCGCCGTGTGCGCCGAGGTCCAATGCTGTAATCGGCTGGCCTTTGACGGTCTGCCCGACAACAATGCGTCCGAGCTTTTCTTTCAGCTCCGCCAGTGATTCGGACAAGCACAAGATCGCCATGACTTCCGACGCCACCGTAATCTGAAATCCCGACTCGCGCGGGTAGCCGTTTGCTTTGCCGCCCAGCCCGATGGTCGTGTCTCTTAAAGCCCGGTCGTTCATGTCGAGGCAGCGTTTATGGGCCATGTTCCGCACGTCAAAGCCGAGCGCGTTGCCCTGGTAAATATGGTTATCGGTCATTGCCGCCAGCAGGTTGTTCGCCGCGCCGAGCGCGTGCATGTCGCCGGTAAAGTGCAGGTTGATGTCTTCCATCGGCAGCACCTGCGCGTAGCCGCCGCCCGCAGCGCCGCCCTTCATGCCGAACACCGGCCCAAGCGACGGTTCCCGAATGGCCGCAACGGCCTTTTTGCCAAGCCTGCACAAGCCTTCCGCCAGTCCGATGGTGACTGTTGTTTTGCCTTCGCCCGCCGGGGTCGGCGTAATTGCCGTCACAACAATCAGCTTGCCGCGTTTCCGCCCCCCGGCCCCCAATTCTGGGGGGAATAAAAGCCGCTCCAAAGCCGGCAGGCTGATTTTGGCTTTGTCGCGCCCGTACATCTCTAAATCATCAGGGGACAAGCCTAAATCGGCGGCAACGTCTCCGATGGGGCGGGGCGTGACGGAATGGGCGATTTCTAAATCAGTCGGCATGTTTCCAATTACTTTCTTGTCTTGCTACCGTGTCTTGTTCGGATAAATCTCAATCTGCGAGCCTTCCGCCAGCACCACAGAGTCCGGGTCTCGCCCCTGCAAAAACGCCCACTGCCCGCCGTAGACGTGGGCAAAATCAATGCCGACGGCATACTCTTCCACGGGGTAGACGCGCCACGGCGGATGCCAGACCCGAAAGCCCGTTACGGCGCGTCCGAACCGTTGATGGTTAAAGCCTGCTTCCTGCTCTTTTACCCACGTCTCAAAGCTGTGAGGCGGCGGCAGCACTGCCGGCCCGGACGCCGAGACTGCGACCATCTGCTTCCTGCCGTCTACCACAAAGTCATGCCGCACCCGGCGCACATCGCCGATTTGTGTCACGCGGCTTGTAATGGGAATGGCTGTATACGGTTCATTATACAATAGTTTTGCCAGCCCGCACACAATCGGGTTCGGGGCCAGCTCCCGCACAAAGACAACCCCGCGCTGACCCCGCTGCGTGACATAAATCCGCAGGTTGAACTCCGGGAAATCGCAGAGCGAAGGGGGGTAGGGGACGCTCCATCCCAGCACCCGCGCCTGCGTGAAATCAAACGCAACCAAGCTGCACCACGCGCTCCCCTCCCACCGATCCAGTTCCAAGCTGGGCGCAAGATAGGGAAGCAGCACGTCATCGGGAACTGCATACGAGATCAGAATCAAATCCGACCAAATCGCCGTCAA
>CAXUBO010000162.1:6634-8186 GCA_964249345.1 uncultured Armatimonadales bacterium
TACTTGCTATGACTTCCCGCACTTGCTTTAGTTTCGCAGGCGTCAGCACTCCTACTTTATAAACAATGGTGCGTTCGGCGGGTGCAAATAGGTACAAGGGCCGCAGGTAGCTTTTGAGAGCAAGTGTTCCGCCAATCAAATCCGCAGGCAGCAATTCCAGCGCATGAGGATCACTCACATCCTGACTTGTGATATAGCAGACAAGGTAATCTACTCCACCATAGTAAGGTAGCTCGTTCAATATCAACGCCGGCCGCCGTTTGACGCCGGAGCCGTCCGAGAACGGCATAGGGAAGACAATCACATCCCCTGCGGCATAAAAAGCCATGTTTCACTTCCCTTACAGGTGCTTCCAGGCTTCGTCTTCCTCCGGCGTATCCCAAAGGCGTCGCATGGTAGCCTCGGAACCCACTATAGTTGCCAGGGAAGCATCATCTTTGTCCCATGCTGCCTGCTGGATTGCTTGCGCGACCAAGTCTGGCAGATATTCTTCCAGCGAAACGCCCTTCGCCTCTGCTTTTGCCTTCGCCAGTTGTTCAATTTCCGGCGCAAGTTCCATTGTAATGCTCATTGTTTTTTCTCCAAAAGCTAAATGTGGTCGCTCTCAATTGCTTGCAGGGCAAACCTTCTTGCGCCTGCCTTTCCCATATAAGGGATCAACTTTTCTCGATCCCAAACCTCGACGCCTTGTTTCTTGACTTCATCATTTTTATGCCAAGACAAGACACTGTTCGTCACAATAAGCAGGCTACTTGCATCAGTTCTTGCATCTTCAAGTGCCTGAGTTACTTCAGCATCTGAGACGCCATTGCGTGAGCGTTTGGCATAAACAACGCGCTGCTGCCCGTCCTTCTCAACGAGAAACAGAGTTCCTGTCGCTTCACTCTGCTGCAAGATGCTAACATTGTGGCTGGTAGAGCGGAAATAGCCCGACAAGTATCTGCCGAATTGTTCTTGCGTCATGTCGGCATCCACTAAATCCAGACCACCGGCTATGTAGCGTCTGTGCCGCATCCCGGCGGAAGCCGTTGCATAGGCGACTGCCAGCGCAAACAAGCCAATGGCGGACAGCGGTACGAGCCAAAGAAGATGCAAGAAGCCTGCCACGCCCATCTACATTTCTGTTCTAAGCAACGCTTCTTCAATGTTTTGCGGTAGTTCCAATGGCACGAAGTAGTCGGCGGGGTACAGGTAGTCTTCGCCGGACTCGTCAACGACGCGCAGGTAGCCGGTTTCATTGGCGGCAGGAGGCAGAACGGCATAAGCCTTACGCAGTTCTAAATCGTCGTCCTTTCCTTTGTGGATACAAAGAACAAAACGAATTTGGGGTTCGGCGGCAGCTTGACTCATAGTTTGTCCTTGTTTTAGTCCAAAAAAATCAGTCCAGAAATCGTTTGATTTTCATGCGGCGACGGCCAACACCATCTGCTTCGTACCAATGCACTTCGGCAGCGCGGATAGCTCCATCCGCCATTTTGACGGTAGCAAGGCCCTTCAGCTTCCGCCAGCGGCCCGGCCCGAACTGCTGGCGCAGCTTCTCAATATCTCGGAT
>CAXUBO010000163.1:0-5766 GCA_964249345.1 uncultured Armatimonadales bacterium
AACTGGTGCGGGACCGGGTGCGGCAGATACCCGCCGGTGAGGTGATGTCTTACGGGCAGGTGGGGGACAGCGTGGGCTGCTCGGCGCGGGAAGCGGGGTGGGCGATGAACCAGATCGCGGATGAGAACGAAGCGCCCTGGCAGCGGGTGGTGGGCAGTGACGGCTACCTGCGGATTGCCAAGCGCTCGGCGGCGTGGGCAGAGCGGCAGCGGACACTGCTGGAATCGGAAGGCGTGGCGTTCAAGCCCAACGGCTGCGTGGATATGGCGCGGCATCAGTCGGGTACACTAAGCACAGCTAAGAAAACGGACAAAACAGAAACTTTGGGGTTAGGGCTGTAACATTCTTTTATGATTATCCATGATATTTCGCTGACGACCACGCCAAAAACGGTCACCTGGGACGGGACCGAGCAGGGGTTTTCAATGCGCTGGGCGGCGCAGATAGGGAAAAACAGTGCGGCGGCTGTGTCGGTGCTGACAAGCGGGGCGCACACCGGAACGCATTTGGACGCGCCGCTGCATTTTGTTCCGGGAGGACTGCCGGTGGACGCGCTGGACGTAAGCGCCTTGGTTGGGCCGGCGGTCGTGGTGCGGATTTACGGGCGCTCCCCGATCACGGCGGCAGAGCTGGAGCGGGTCAATTTGCAGCCAGGGACGGAGCGGGTTTTGCTGCAAACTGACAACACGCGCTTTAAGCGCCTGCATGACGGCGGGTTCCACAAAGACTATACGGGCCTGACGCCGAGCGCGGCACAGTGGCTGGTGCAGCGGGGCGTCCGGCTGGTCGGCATTGATTATCTGTCCATTGGTCCCTACGGCCCAGTCAACACTGAAACGCACAAGATTTTGCTGGGCGCAGGCGTGGTGGTCATAGAGTCGCTGGATTTGGACAAAATCGAGCCGGGCGAGTATACGCTGGTGGCTCTGCCGCCTAAATTTGCCGGTCTCGAAGCTAGTCCCTGCCGCTGCCTGCTGATTGAAGGAGAATTAAGTTGATTGAAGGAGAACTCAATTGAATGACACGGCTTCGCCGACAATCCGCCTGCGGGAGATTGACACGAACAATTTGGTCAGCATTGAAGACAACCGCGAGGCCATCGAATTTGGGGTGAAGCTTTCCGCTGCGCCCAGCGAAGTCTGGACTCAAGAGTTCGAGCAGGTCTACCACCAAACGCCCTACACGCTCAAGCCGCCGGTGCGTGTGGAAGGCGACACGCTGCGGATTGTCTTCCTGCACCGGTACTCGGCGGAGCTGCAAGGCTTCTTGCAGTTCCTGGCCCTGATCTTAGACCGGGCCAACAGCGAAACGCAGCGCACGGAAGAGCTGCATCTGTCCAGCACCCAGGAACGCTATAAAGCGGAGTTCCGCGACGCCCTGCGGCGCGTGCATTTGCCGGGAAAGTAGTTTTCAAGAAAAACCCTATGAAAAAAATGTTTCTTTTGGCCGGTCTGCTGCTGTGTGTCCTGCCGCTGTTTGTCCTGCCGATGCGGGCAGAGGCCGCGCCGAACGCCGCGCAGCAGCAAATCCAGGCCGGCGGCATTGTGTCCGGGGTCGTAGACCGCCTCTGGAGCCAAACCGATGTGTACTGGCACCAGGGCGATTACCCGCGCATTGCCGCCGTGGACCGGATCATTACCGAAGCTGACCCGCACTTCTTGGAAGCCTACTCAAACGGCGGCTGGCTGATGGAAAGTCTCGGACGCACTCAGGACGCCGAATCTTATTACACGCTGGGAACACGCAACAATCCCCGCGCTGAGTACGCTTATTGGAACTTAGGCTTTTTTTACTTCAACACGGCGCATGATTACCCGGCAGCGGCGCGGGCTTTTCGGTCTGCGGTCCGTCTGCCCGACGCTGACCTGAAAGACTGGAAAATGCTGGCGCACTCCTACGAAAAAGCGCAGCAATGGGACCTTGCCGTTTCTACCTGGCAGCAGACACGGGCGCGTTACCCGCACGGCCTCGGCGTAGACCGCCTGCTGGCGGAAGCCGTGCAGAAGCGCAAGCAGGCGCAGTTAAACTCAGCCGCAGGAAACCCGGCGCAAACGGAAAGTGCAGTCCGGCCATGACCGTTTCTTCCCGGACGCCTGCCTTCCCGGCGGCGGATGCACGGGACCGCCTGCCGGTCTGGGTGGTTGTCCTGCTGGCGGTGTTTCTGGTCCTGCGCGTCGCCGAACTGCACGGGGACCTTAAAGCCAGCCGCAGCGCCCGCGTTTCGCCGGTTGCGGGACAAGTGGACGAGAAAATGGAAGCGGAAATGCTGGAAGTCAATATCCAGGCAAAGCTCGCTTATGTTGGCTCGCTCCGGCAGCCGGGGAGCACCGCTCCCGATGCGTCCACACTGCGCGGTGTGCTCCAAACAGCGGAGTCGCTGCAAAAGTCCTCGCAGAATTCCCCAAGCGCCGCCCGGCGCGTCATCATTCTGCGGGCTTTGCTGCACCTGCCGCTGCTGGGGCCAGGCAAAAACGGCCTGAACCCGGCTCAGGCATTTTTGCCCGCCGCGCTTCCCGGTGCAACGCCCGCTGAAATTCAGCGGTACGAAGCGGAAGGCCGCGTGTGGGCCGATGTTGCTCGCGGCCCGCATTTGACCCCGGCGCAGACAGCCTCCGAAGCCGCTGTGCTGCGTACCATGCCAAACATTCGCTGGTGGCTGGGACCGGCCCTTTCCGTCTTGTACGAATCTCAGGGCAATCCCCGTTTGGCCCGGCACTTCTTTGAGACGGCCCGGTCGCAGGCGCTGGTAACCATCGGGCCGCTTGTTTTGCTCAATGTGGCAGCGGGCTTGCTGGGGTTAATCGGCGTCGGCCTTCTGCTTGCGCTGCTTTCTCAGGGAATTGGGGGCCGCGCTGCCGGCGCTGAAAACAGCCTCAAGCCGTCCGGCTTCTGGCCGGTACAGCGCGAGACCGTTCCCCTCAGCGAGCGGCGCCTGCGGGCGGGGGACTTGATGGGCGTTTTCGTGCTGTACCTTTTGATGCCGAACGTCCTCGGCTGGCTGCTTGGCGGCTTCGGTATTCGCCACTGGTTTTATTACCGGGGGATGCTCACCGGCGTTCGTCACCATCTTTCCCTAATGCCGTCCAGCGCACACATTGCGGCGAATGTGGTTTTGTCGTTTGCTGCCTACATTGTCTGTGCGGCTGTTCCCGTGGCTGTGCTGGTGGTAATTGCCGCCCGCAAACGCGCGTCCATTACCGAGGAGCTGGGCCTCAACACGCACAGGTTCGGCAGAAACCTGCTTTACGGGGTGGGGGGCTATGCGATTGCCCTGCCGCTGCTGTTTCTCGGCAGCAAGCTTGGCGCACACATTCCGGGGCCGACGCCCTCAAACCCGGCCATCCCGCTGCTGGCCGACGCCGGCACGGCCTGGGTGCAAATCCTGCTCGTGGCTCTGGCAACTCTCGCCGCGCCGCTCTGCGAAGAATTCTTGTTCCGGGGCGTCTTCTACAACGCCGCCAAGCTGAAAGTCGGCGTCTGGCCCGCGATTGTCTTGACGGGCCTGATCTTCGGCTTTGTCCACCCCGTCGGCATTTCCGAAATGGTCCCGCTGGCCGTTCTCGGCGGCGTCTTTGCTTGGCTGGCCGAGACTCGCAAGTCCCTGGTCCCGTCCATGCTCGGCCACTTCTTCCAAAACAGCCTCGCCACCGCCGTACTCCTTCTTGCGCTGGGCCGTTGATACCGCAGGGCAGGATGTGGAGACGCAGCCGGCTTACCTGCGATAATCCCGAACGTCATAGATAATTCGGACGTTGCGAATGGAAGTTCCTGAGCCTACTTGTTTATCATGCTCTTGCCAAATTTTGAGCAAATCAGAAAGCAGGATTACATGATTTCCGCTCAACGGGTGCTTGCCGTCCTGCCAGAGCACCGGCTGGCTAAGTTGAACTGATTTTCCTCCGATAATTGCGGTTCTGCTGTTTGGGTTAAGCAAGATATACTGTTTAGAATCTTGATACAGGAACAACCTGCCGCGCCGAGTTTCAATAAACGGCTTGCCGTTGTAGGGAGGACCTTGAACAATGACTCGACTGCCCAGCGTGTTTGCCGAGCACAGCCATCCAAATGCCTGCCGCATTAAATCTTCTACAGACACCAATACATTCTTGTTCACCACCAGGCAGCCTACGAGATTGTTGCCGGTGCGGGATTGAAATGTTACCGCCCCGCTTCGCGCTGTTGAGCCGGACAGATGCGACAGTTTAAATGCTGCCAGCAGCATTTTGTCTGACGGATCACTTGGCAGTCCCGGCATTGGGATAAAGCGTGTAATCTTGCCGCCGCTGAGAGTATAGGCATCAGTCGGCGTCGGTGGCGAATTGACGGTACTAGAGTCTACATGCTCAGTATGATTAAGACCGCACCCGGCGAGAGCGAGGGCCAGCAGCATTGGCAATAATGCTGCTGACCGTGGATAAAAGCTTTTTGACAAGACAGAAGTCATTGGCTTTCCTCTCATGGCACGGTGTAGGGCGGAATGGGAACACTCGGATCATCTGGCGGCAGAGTGGCGATGCCGTTGCGCCCGCCGGGGAGCGTTGGAAACGCCGGAACGCCTGGAATGAGCGGAATGTCGCCCGGACCTTCAGGCGGCAGCCCAAAGCTTGGGTCAGTGCCGAAGGGGTATGGGCTTGCGTAAAAGTGGCCGTGCGGCGTTGCTGCCTGCGCGAAAGACAGAATAAACAACCCATTTCCGTACCAATAGTAGGTTGGATAATTTTCGACAGTGGGACGATTAGGAGCAGTGTTTGGACAAGTAAAAGTAATCTTGCTGCCGATGTTCTGCCAGAAAAGCGGGTTTGGCACATCTAACCCTTCCAAAGTGTTAAAGGCGCGGATGCCGGGGATTTCAGGGCTGCCGTCGTTGCACTGGCTGATGTGGTTGGTCGCGGGCGTCGGGCCGATGAGGCCGTTCGCGGGGCCGGGCTGGGGGCTGAGCAAGCGGGTGTTCACCAAAGGTTGGTTCATCTATGGTAGTCACGGATGTCATAAATGAGCTGCACATTGCGGATAAACGGCGACTGGTGACGCTGCATATCCCGTTCGTGCAATAACAACAGTAAGTCGGATAAGGACATAACAATCTGTTTTGTCTGCGGAGTTTGAACAATAAAGTTCCTCAGAAGAATTTTTTTTGCTCCTACATACGCAATTTTGCTGTTGACTACAAATACAATTTTTTGTTGCGACAGTGGATAAAGGATGAACTTATGTGCATCTCCGCTAAATTGTATTCCCATTGTAGCTAGATCAGTCGGCAGAGTAAGTCGCTGTCTACCTATGACTAGTGTATGGAGAGGGTAGCGACCGAACTCACCTGTTGTTATCACATTAAACGCACTATGTGCCAATGTAGAGGTAAGCGGCAAGCTACGACAGGCTATCAGCATATCCCTGTCGGTTGGGCTGTTTGGCAACCCAGGTGTAGGAAAGAACTGGGTAATTTTGCCTCCGCTGAGCGCATAAGCATTGATGGGCTGCGATGCAGAACTTGCCTGCGCTCCAGGTTGGCTCTGGCTAGCACACCCCGTGGTTGTAAAAAGACAAATAAGAGCGGCGACATAGCAAGCGCGTGAAAGTACGAGTTGGTTGTATTTCATTTCTTTTCACCGACAAGACCAGGCGGAAGCAAAAGGTCGTGCCGGAGCAGCAGAATCGCTCCGGCACAATTAGGTTCTATGGCACAGTATAAAGGATAATATTACGGCACAGTATAGGGCGGTATCGGGACGCTAGGGTCGTCCGGCAGCGAAGTGGCGATACCGT
>CAXUBO010000163.1:5866-8147 GCA_964249345.1 uncultured Armatimonadales bacterium
ACTAGGATCAGTGCCGAACGGGTATGGGCTTGCATAGAAGTGGCCTTGCGGTGTTGGTGACTGGACGAAAGTCCTCACTTTAGCTCCATTCTGATACAGATAATAGGTAGGGTAGTTCTCACGAACTGGATTCGGTAATGGACTTCCGCACTGGAAGGTAATCTTGCTGCCGATGTTCTGCCAAAAAAGCGGGTTGGCCTCGTCTGCACCTGTCAACGTGTTGAAGGCGCGGATGCCGGGGATTTCGGGGCTGCCGTCGTTACACTGGCTGATGTGGTTGGTCGCGGGCGTCGGGCCGATGAGGCCGTTGGCAGGGCCGGCCTGCGGGTCAAACAGGGCATGGTTGAGGTAAGCATCTGTCAGTCCAGGAATGTTGTAAGGAAACGGAAGACTGGAAAGCAAGTCAAGGATCGGGCCGAAATCAGGCGGTACGCCGGTTGGGTTGACCGTCGCGCCAATGGCTGCGCCGCTTTGCAGGATTGTCGGTGCCCCGTTGAACTGAGTCATGTCAGCCAAGTTGACCCGGTACTTGACTTGGAAGTGGTTCAGGAGCTTGAAGCGATGCGCGTCACTCATGTAGTCGGCAAGCTTGGGATAGTTCATATAACCCGCATAAGTAGTAAGGTCAGTAGTCGTGTTGGAGCCAGTAGGGTCGGTGACATCCGGCGTTTGCAGATTGGTCAGAACTGGGGTTGGGTCTGGATTGTTGGCAAAATGGAACATCCAATCCAGAATGTAATCTTTATCGGTCTGAGTGTAGAGAGTGGTAAGGCCGATGTAGTCTAAATAGTCGTCGTTATCCGCAAGTGCGGCAAGGCGGGCTGTTCCGGCAACATTTGGAAACACACTGTCATCCGGCGGCAAATCGGCGAGAACGGCTCCATCCACGCCTGCCGGACTGAGCGGGACGCCGTTGCGGTCAATCCAGCCAATCAAAATAGTATCGTCGGTACGAATGCCGACTTCCACGGTGAGCGTCTTGACACTTGGAATACCCCCATTGGGCGGCTGAACGACGCACTCAAAGGTCACAATGCCGGGGCTGGGCGAGATTACGACGTTCCAAGTCGGCGTATTGGCGGGTGCCGTATAGCCGCCCGGCCCGTAGACGGCCCAAGTATAAGAGGTTCCAGGAATAGGATTGAGATCGGCGGCATTGAGCAGTAATTCATCAGAAGTAGACCTAACGGAGCCACCATATACAATGGCAGGATAGGGCAAACTCTGGTAGGTGCTGTTTGTCGGTAGGTCTTTATTGATATAGGTCGCGTTCAATCCTGCCGCAGCAAGTTCAAAGCTTGCGCTGATATAGCCGCTCGCGCTCGCGTCGGTGATGCCGTTGAACATCGGCGGGGTATCGGGGTCTGATGAAGGCACCATGTACGGCACGTTATTGGTCGCCGTCCAGTTCGTCGTGCCACTCAAGGATACCTGCGCGATATGCGTACCGGGATTAACCGCCGCACGCACCAGATGATGACCTGTCACCAGGCTGGGACCGCTGCTCGGTCCTGCGTCACCCGCCGAGTCGGTAGCCGTCTCGTTGAACGGCGGACCGTCCGAAACAGTCGACTGTGCCGACAGGTTGCTGGACAGCCCGGAAGTGCCGTAGTCTACGGATGCCGAGGCGGAAACATAAGTATCAATCAAAACATAAATGTGGTCCGGCATTTGAGTTGGCGTGCCATATCCCAGCCACACTTCCTTGTAGTAGGCGATAATCTGCCCGCTCCAGTTCGCGGTCACGGAGCCGTTGATGGGACCGGTGACGGAATTACCGGAGGCATCGGTGCCGTAGTAGGTCCCGCTCCAGCCGTAGCCGGTAATGTAGCAGTTGCCCGCATCGACGCTTTGGGCGGGCAGGTCAATGCCGATGACGCCGTCGCCGACCTGATGGTACAAAGGCAGCGGTCCGTGGCTGCCCGGATAGAACCCGTTTATGAAGTAGCCTTCGGGGATCATGGGCGTGGGGTAGGTGTTGGTGGCAAGCCCGGTTTCGGTTCCATAAGTGGAGGAGGACGGGTTGCCTTGCGCGTCACACTGCTCGACGGTCCAGACGCCGCCATAGCCCTGCGCCTGAGCCGGGCGGGGCATGAGAGCAAGTAAGCTAAGAAGAAGCAGGCATAAGGGTCTGAATGCCTTTACTTAGTAAAGGTGCACGGGGTGCGGCGAGAACGAGGGCAAAGACTTGGGCGGGGACAAAAACAAGACGGGCAAAGCCGAGAGCATGGCATAGGTCTCCTTTGTGATCCGAACAAGTTGGGTCTGCACGTCGCCAAGA
>CAXUBO010000164.1:0-8138 GCA_964249345.1 uncultured Armatimonadales bacterium
CTACGGGGATTTACGGCTACCCGCTGGACCAGGCGGCGGCGGTTGCGCTCCATACGGCGGCGGAGTATTTGGAGGCGCACCCGGAAACGACGCTGGAGCGGGTCGTGTTTGCGATGTACCAGGAGCCGGAGTATAAGGCGTTCACGAAGGCGTGGGCAGCGATGCAAGATGAGGAATAATGAAGATGCGTGGAACTGAAGTTCTACGCGCATCTGCACCTCTGACTGAAAGAAACAGCATGAGTATTTTTGACGGGACGCGGCTGCGGGGCGAGACCTTTAAGCTGGACATCAGCCGGATGCGGCGCGGGTGGTATTCGGACAAGTATTTCGGTAACATCGTCACCCTGCTGTCGGCGCTGGCGGAGGAAGGCTACAAGTTCGGCGGCGTCGAGACCGGCGACGTGGAAGTGGAAATGCAGTGGTTCACGCGCCGGCAGCCGTTCTCGGTCATCGCCGGGGTAGACAAGGCGCTGGCGATGCTTAAAGGCTGCACGGGGTACTTTGACGACCGGGACCACTGGGTTCCGACTTACGACAAATTAGAAGTGACGGCGGTGCAGGACGGGTTTGAAGCTCCTTACGGCGGCGATCCGAACCAGGTAACGCCGGTGCTCAAAGTGCGGGGGCGCTACCGAGACTTTGCCCAGCTTGAAACGCCGACTTTGGGGGCGCTGACGCGGGCGACTCGGGTGGCGACGAATGTGTATGAGGTGCTGGCGGCAGCAAAAGGCAAAGAAGTGCTGTTCTTCCCGGCCCGGTTTGACGCGCATGAAGTCCAGGCCAGCGATGGGTATTCCTATCATCTGGCCGTGCAGCGTTACAATCAAGCCTGCGGCCATGCGGTTCAAAGCTCCGTGTCCACCGACGAGCAGGGGGACTGGTGGGGCGGGGCCGGCGGCGGCACGGTCGCGCACGCCGCGATTGCCTGCTTTCTCGGCGACACGGCGGAAACGGTGCTGCAATTCGCGCGTATCCTGCCGCCGCCCATTCCCCGAATCGCACTGGTAGACTTTAACAACGACTGTGTCGGGGACAGCCTGGCAACCATGCAGGCGCTGTTCCAAAAGCACATGGAGCTGGAAAACGCGGGGCAGCACGAAGAAGCCCAAAAGTATGTTCTGTACGGCGTCCGCCCGGACACGAGCGGCAGTCTGATGGACCGCGCTTTAGAGCCGCTCGGCGACAAAAAACTGGACCGGGGCGTCAACGCCCGGCTTGTCTACAAGCTGCGCCGGGAGATTGACTCGGCCTACGAGCGCTGGAATATTCCCTTTGCCTGGCTGGAGCGGGCCAAAGCCTACTGCCAAAACGTCAAAATCACGGTGACCGGCGGCTTTACCCCGCAAAAGATTCGGGAGTTTGAGGAAAACGCCGTACCTGCCGATGTCTACGGGGTCGGCTCGTATTTATTTTCCAACTCGGTGGAAGACGGCACAAACAATGATTTCACCGCTGATATTGTCCGCGTTAAGGTCAGCGGCGAATGGCGCGATTTGGCGAAAGTCGGTCGCCGTGCCGCCGAGAACCCGGCGCTGCTGCCGGTGGATTGGGACGCGCTTTAACCCCCCTTTTTGCTTCGCAGGGTTCCTTGACTTCTTTTATCCCCTTCGGCTACAATACCCGCAAGGCTAATGACTGGCCGAACGCTCTTTTAATGCTCTCTTGAGGACACGCCCATGACTACGCCGCCCCAGCAACGAATGCTGTCCGAGCGGGCTTTAAATGCCGCACCGTCGCCGACACTCGCCATCACCGCCAAAGCCAATGCGCTGAAAGCGCAAGGGAAAGATGTGGTCAGCTTCGGCGCGGGCGAGCCGGACTTCGACACGCCGCAAAATGTGAAAGACGCCGCCGTGGCCGCGCTTGCCAGAGGCGAGACTAAATACACACCGTCGAGCGGCACGGTGGCGCTGAAAGATGCCATTGCTGCGAAGCTGAAGCGCGACAACCATTTGACCTACTCGCGCAACGAGATCATTGTCTCGTGCGGCGCCAAGCACTCCATTTACAATCTCATGCAGGCGCTTCTGGACCCCGGCGATGAAGTGGTCATTCCCGCGCCGTACTGGGTGTCCTACCCGGAGCAGGTGAAGCTGGCGGACGGCGTGCCGGTCCTTGTGACTGCCGATGAAAGCACCGGCTTTCTGTCCACGGCTGCCCAGATTGAGGCGGTGCTGACCCCAAAGACCAAGATGGTGATTGTGAACTCGCCGTCGAACCCAACCGGCGCGGTCTACACGCCGCAGGCGCTGCGGGAAATCGCTGAGCTGTGCGCGGGGCGCGGCATTTATTTGATGTCGGACGAGATTTACGAAAAGATTTTGTATGCGGGCAATGAGTTCGTGTCCCCGGCATCGCTGGGCGAGGACATCAAGAAGCTGACGATTACGATTAACGGCTTTTCCAAGGCGCACTCCATGACCGGCTGGCGTTTAGGCTACGCGGCGGCGGATTTGGACATTGTTGCAGCCATGTCTAAAATACAGGACCAAAGCACGTCTAACCCGGCTTCCATTGTGCAGGCCGCCGGGGTGGAAGCCTTAAATGGCCCGCAGGATTTTGTTGAGACCATGCGGCAGGCGTTTCAAGAGCGGCGCGACTGGATTGTGCCGGCCCTGAGCGCGATTCCCGGCGTCGAGTGTGCCGTTCCCGGCGGCGCGTTTTACGTTTTTCCGAACGTGTCTGCGCTTTACGGCAAGAACTGGACACCTGACGGCGACGCGCCGCGCACCATCGGCGGCTCGGACGACTTCGCGGCATATTTGTTGGAAAAATACGAAGTCGCGGTCATTCCCGGCTCCGGCTTTGGAGCGGACGCGAATATCCGGCTGTCGTATGCGACCTCAATGGCAAATATTCAGAAGGGCATTGCCCGCATTGCCGAAGCGGTTGAAGCCCTGCAATAAATCACTCCTAGATGACCGAACTTCTTCCAATCCGAGACCCGGCTGCCTTGAAGCAGGCGCTGACCCATAAATCGCTGGTTCCCGACCATACTTTGGATAGCAATGAACGCTTGGAATTCCTCGGCGACTCGGTGTTGGGGCTGGTCGTCGTGGAATACTTGTACGCGCAGTTCCCGCAGCGCGGCGAAGGCGAGCTTGCCAAAGCCAAAGCGCTGATTGTCTGCAAAGAGGCGCTGGCTGCCGCCGCCCGGCGCTTAGACCTCACCTCGCAGATGCGTCTTGGCCGCACCGAGGAGCAGATGGGCGGGCGGAACCGGGCCTCAATTATTGCCGATGCATTTGAGGCGCTGGTGGCCGTAATTTACCGCGAAAGCGGCTACGCGGCAGCCCGCGAGTTCATCCTGGCTTCGCTCGCCCCGGAAATTGCCGCCGTCCATGCCGAGCGCGACTGGCGTGACCCAAAGACCGTGCTGCAAGAACTGCGGCAGGCCGCGCATCTGTCGTCCCCGGTGTATGTCGTGACGGCGGAGCGCGGCAGGCCGCATGACCGGACGTTCACGCTGGATGTTCTTCTCGACGGCAGCGCCGCCGGGACCGGCAGCGGCAAAACGAAAAAAGAAGCCCAGCAGGCGGCGGCGGAAGCCGCTCTGGCCGCCCTGAACTCCTCGTAGATGGTTCCAGGTATTTTTCCCTGGTTCCGGGAATGTTTTTCGTAGAAGGGTTCTTTGGCATGATACTTGCACTAGGCGCTGTGTCAGAAGCATGACACGGATTTTGTCATGCAAAGCCCTGTTCTTCTATTTCTTCTATTTTGTTCTTCCACAAGGAGTCTCGTGAATGCACTCGCACGATAGCTTCATTCTCGCGGCTTACGGTGACCCGGAAAACCGCAAAACCTGGTCCGGCACCCCGTATAATCTGCTGAGGGCGTTTCGGCGCTTGGGCTACTCCGTTTCCGGCACGAACTCGCTCACGGACAACAACCTCGTGAAGCTGTCCCAGCTTGTCGCCCATAAGACCCGGTATTCCACCACAAATTTTCGGGTCGGCCCGGCTGCGCGGAGCCACTCCGCCGGGCGTGTGGCGCGGGCCGCTGCGGGCTATTCAACGGTCCTGCATACGTCCTTGTACCACCTGCCGCTCCGAAATCCGCCGCCAGGCCAGGAGCAGTATCTTTATTTGGATTTCACCTGGGATTTAGAGCTGAAGCTTGACCCGGCGAACACGCAAGGCGACAATCGCCGGATGTCTGCCGACGAGCAGAAAGTGGAAGAACTTAACACAGCGGCCTATGCCCAGATGACCCACTTTTTCTGCATCAGCGACTTTGTTCGGGACAATTTAATCCAGCACTACGGCATTGCGCCGGGGAAGATTACCGTGGTCGGGACCGGCATCAATTCCGAGTTTTTGCAGCCGGTTCCGCCCAAAGATTACACTCGGCGCGAGATTTTGTTCTCGTCCAAGATCATCGGCGGCTGGGAATATAAAGGCGGCGCTCTGCTGCTGGAAGCGTTTCAGCTTGCCCGCAAGCAGGTGCCGGACCTGACGCTGACTGTGGTAGGCCTTGAAGAATACGCCGAGCGTGTCAAAGGCGTGCCGGGCGTCACCGCGCACGGCTTCGTTTCCTGGGAAGAGCTGCTGGCCCTCTTTCGCGGCGCGACCCTTTATGCCATGCCGGCCCTCCGGGAACCCTGGGGACTGGTATATTTGGAAGCGATGGCCTGCCAAACCCCGGTGCTGGGGCTGAACCGGCTGGCGTTCCCGGAAATCAGCGGCCACGGGCAGTACGGGTTTATCGCAAAAGACGCAGCCCCGGAAGCCGTTGCACAGGCTATTGTGGAAGCTGTTTCCAGCCCGGAGCGGCTGAGGCAGATGGGCGAAGCCGGACGCAAACGCTGCCAGGATCACTTTACCTGGGACCATGTCGTGTCCACCATTGCCGGCAAAATGGGCATCGTCCCAGCGAATGCTCACAAAAATTCTCACTAACGGAGGACGGAAGAAAGATGGCGCAGACGAAAGCAATTATCATTACGACAATTAATCCTCCGACGGCGGCGGTCCAGAAGATCGCCAAAGACAATGCCGACTGGAACTTCATCGTTGTCGGCGACAAAAAAACGCCTGCCGACTGGCATTGGGAAAATGCGACGCTGCTGTCGGTGGCGGATCAAGCCGCGATGGACAGCGTTTACGCCGCCGCCTGCCCGTTCAACCATTACGCCCGCAAGAACATCGGCTACCTTCAGGCGATCCGGGACGGGGCCGCCATAATCGCGGAGACCGATGACGACAACATTCCCTACGACACGTTTCTCGGCGAAGTCGCGCTGACCGTGCATGGCCGCAAAGTCGCCAAACAAGGCTGGGAGAACGTCTACCGGCACTTTACGCCGGACAAAATCTGGCCGCGCGGGTTTCCGCTGGAATACATCACGGGCAGCCTCCGCGCCGCCTCGGCGCTGGAAGACGCAGCGGATTATGACTGCCCCATCCAGCAGTTTTTGGCCGACGGCGACCCGGACGTTGACGCGGTCTACCGCCTCACCATTGAAGCCGAAACCAAGTTCCAGCCGAACATAATCATCCTTGGCGGCGGCACCATCTGTCCGTTTAATTCTCAAAATACTCTTTGGTGGCCGGAAGCCTACCCGCTTTTGTATCTGCCGAGCTTTGTTTCCTTCCGCATGACCGACATCTGGCGCTCGTTTGTTGCCCAGGTCTGCTTGTACCGAATGGGCCGGCATCTGGCGTTCCGCACGGCGACGGTGTACCAGACCCGCAACGAGCATTCGCTCATCAAGGATTTCAAGGACGAAGTGCCGGGGTATCTCCACAACGTCAAAATCATTGAGCTGCTGCAAGAACTTTCGCTGTCCCCTGCGCCGGAAGATATGGGCGCGAACTTGAAGAAGTGCTACGAAACGCTGGTCGGCGCGGGCATTGTCCCTGAAACCGAGCTGCCTTTAGTAGATGCCTGGCTGCAAGACCTGGCTGGAGAGTGAAGTAAGACATGGCAACAGCGGAAATCGGCATCTTTGGCGGCAGCGGGTTTTATGACTTCGCCGAGGGCGCTGTGGAAGAAGTCCGCGTAGACACGCCCTACGGCCCGCCAAGCGCACCCCTCGCGCTGATGACGGTCGCCGGGCGGCAGGTAGCCTTCCTGCCTCGGCACGGCAAAAAACACACGCTCCCGCCGCACAAGGTCCCGTACCGGGCGAACTTGTGGGCGTTCAAGAGTCTGGGCATCACGCGGGTGCTTGCGCCAAGCGCCGTCGGCTCTTTGCAGCCGGGGATTGCGCCGGGCGATTTTGTAGTAAACGACCAGTTTGTAGACCGAACAAACAGCCGCGCCGACACGTTCTTTGATGGTCCCGATGTTGTCCATGTGTCGTCGGCAGATGCTTACTGCCCGCAGATGCGTCAACTCGCGATTGAGTCCGCCAAGCAAAATGCCGTCACGGTGCATGAAACGGGAACCGTGGTCGTCATTCAAGGCCCGCGCTTCTCCAGCAAGGCCGAAAGCCGGTGGTTTACCCAGATGGGCTGGAACATCGTGTCCATGACCCAGTACCCGGAAGTCATCTTAGCGCGGGAAATGGAGATGTGCTATGTGACGCTCTCACTTGTGACCGACTATGACGCCGGTCTGGTGTCGGACACGGCGGCAGTTCAGGCGCATGACGTTCTTGCCGTACTCAAGCAGAACACTGCTAACGTCAAGCGTGTTTTAAAGACCATGCTGGCTGAAATGCCTGCCGAGCGCGTCTGCTCCTGCGCGGATGCGCTCAAATATGCCCGTATGTAATGTTGTACCTATGGAGTAATTTATGAAAGCTTTGCTGCTTGCCGCCGGTCGCGGCACCCGCCTCGGACCCCTGACTGCAAACCAGCCCAAGCCGATGATCCCCATCGGCGGCGTCCCGATGATTGAGCGCATTATGACCGCGATTGCGGGGAATACGCCCGTGCGTGAGTTCGTGCTGATCACCGGCTACAAAGCTGAGATTTTACAAGACTATCTTGGCGACGGCAGCCGCTGGGGCTGGAATGTGGAGTATGTTCCCCAAGAAGTTCCGCGCGGGGTCGGGGATGCCGTCAACACCGCCGCCTCAGCTTTGTCCGACGCCCCGTTTTTGATGACCTACGGCGACATCATGCTGGACCCCGTCAACTATGGCCGCTTCGCCGAAGAATATGCTGCGTCGGGCACGTCCGAGATCAAAGCCTATGTCGGCCTGAACTGGGTGGAAGACCCCTGGGCCGGCGCGGCAGTTTACTTGAACTCCGACAACATCATCCAGCGCATCCAGGAAAAGCCCGCCAAAGGCACCGCGACAACCCACTGGAACAATGCCGGCCTCTTTATCTTTGACCCCCTGATCTTCCAGTACACCGCCGAAATCGTCCCCTCCGCACGCGGCGAATATGAGCTGCCCGACGCCATCACCGCCCTCATCGACGCCGGCTACCCCACCAAAGGCATCGAGCTAGAGGGCCATTGGCGCGATGTCGGCACCCCCGAAGACTACGCCGCCATCAACGCCGAGTACGATGCAGCATGAGCTTTCTCTGGGACGTCCTTAAAGACAAATCCAATTACTAAAAGCATAAGGTTTCTTTGAGGAAGCGCAAAGCGTCTTTTTAGACCCTCTTGCTGCTACATTTGATGATTTCGTGCATTCCGAGCAAGAACGACGCGAAATTATCATTGGCAGCTCAAATCAAGGCAGGTTGTTATTTGTCTGTTTTGCAGAATACAGCGAAATCGTGCGCTTGATCAGCGCATGGGAAGCGACGCGCCAGGAGCGCAAAAATTATGAAGACAACATCTTCTGAAGCAACCGACGATCAGCCTCTGCCGGACGATCTTGTCGAAGAACTCATGGCGGATGAGATGCTGCCGGAATACGATTTCGACTACAGCAAAGCGCGTCCTAACCGCTTCGCCGCTCGCCTGTCCCAAATCCGAATGGTGAAACTCGAACCCGACATTGCGGCAGCGTTCCCGACTGAGCAGTCCGTCAACGACGCGCTCAGAAAGCTAATCGAAAGTGCCGCCGCCGCATAATTTTGGCGGCCCCGACAATACGCCGCCATCAACGCCGAGTATGAGCCTCCTAAGCACTTAATCACAAAGACCAAGACACATGAACAACCTTTATTTACTACTTTAACCTAAGTTGCGTTTCTTGTTTTTCTCGCTTGCAAGTTTAGATGCCTGGCC
>CAXUBO010000165.1:0-8082 GCA_964249345.1 uncultured Armatimonadales bacterium
TGCAGTCCAACACCGCCGCTGCCGTTCCCGCCATCACCATCGGCCCGGCACCCGCTGCAACCGCGCCGCCTGCTAAGTAAGCCTGGGGCAACGGTCTTGTTCGGCGGGGCAGCGAGTACCCCATGACGGACGGGTTCCCAGCGTCTGCGCCTAATAGCCGTCCTTTAGGACATGGTCATAATTTATGCAACAAGGCCGCCGGGCGTTTCAATGCCTGGCTTGCGTTTCAATGCCTGGCTTGAGGGCCTGCACCAAACGAGAGGAGCCACATGGCTGCCAAGAGACGGAGCATCCAGCGTACCGGAACAAGCGAGACAACAAACATAACAAATCAGCGATCGGCAGCGAAGAAAAGAAAGGCAAAATCTGAACCGCTGGCGGAACTCGCAACCCAGGCCGCGCTGGCCGGGCCGATTGCAGAGATTTGGGACACGCCGGAAGAAGATGAAGCCTGGGCGCATCTGAAAGACCTGCATTGAGCCTCTATACACGCGGCGATGTGGTCATTCTGCCGTTCCCCTACTCCGGCGCACCGGGCGAGAAGCCGCGCCCTGCTCTTGTGCTGGCTGCCGTGCCATATGCCGGCAGGACCGACTACGTTGTCTGCATCATCAGCACGCAGAACGCCCCTGATCCCAGCGTGATTCCCCTCGCGGGAACGGACGTCACTGCCGGGGTACTGCGGAAGCAAAGCTATCTTCGCCCGATTTACTTGTTCACGACAAGTGAAAATAGAATTAGCCGCAAGGTTGGCGAGATGAAAAATGAAGTTGTTGAATCTGCGCTGCGAACCTTGACGGCGCTGTTTCAGCCGTAGCGGGCCGCTGACACATTCGCCTTGACCCACGCCTCAATCGCGGCAGCGGGACGTGCGCCGGACGTGCGGGCGGCTTCTTTGCCGTGCGTGAAGACCGCCATTGTCGGGATGGACTGCACCCCGTAGCGTGCGCCAAGGCCCGGCAAGGCTTCGGTGTTGACCTTGACCACCAGCCAGTGTCCGGCCTGGGAGGCCGCGACTTTCTCTAGTTCCGGGGCTACCATCCGGCACGGGCCGCACCAGGGTGCCCAGAAGTCGGCCACAATCGGCAGAGGCGCAGCGGCAATTAAAGCAGCAAAGACGGCGTCACCCGGAACGTCCAGCGGCGCGCTTGGTACGGCCAGCGCGGCTTGGCACTGGCCGCAGGTTCCGGCTTCGGCGAGACGCGCAAACGGGACACGGTTGCGGCGTCCGCAATTCACGCAGGTCAGCACCACGCCTTTGTCGTCCAGCGTCGGCTTGGTCAATGTAGCATTAGCCATCAGGGGCAATCTCCTTCCAGTAACGATCAGCAGTCTCGGTATGGGTCGAAAACGCGAGTTCCATTGGCCCCCGCGCAATCATGGCTTCAGACGTTTCCTGGGACGGCGTGAACTTCGGCAGCGCGTCCGGCGGCAGCGCGGGGGCCAAACCGAACACAAGCAGTGTGCCGTCGGGGGCGCTGCGCGTGTCAAAGAGCGTGATGCCGGCGGGGTCAATGGTGTACCCGGTTTCCTCGCGCACCTCCCGCGCTCCGGCTTCCTGCCAGGTTTCAGCCGTCTCCATAAAGCCGCCCGGCAAGGCCCAGCGGCCTGCCTGCGGTTCCTGAACCCGGCGCACCAGCAGCAAGCCGTTGTTGTCAACAGGCAGCAGCACGACCGACACCGGCAGGGGATTGGAATAAGTGACATGGCCGCATAAAGCGCACCGGCGCGGCCAGGACGCATCGGCGGCAAACGCCGTGCCGCAGTACGAGCAGTGCGAGTTTTTCTGATAAGTGTCCGGCATAGTTAGTGTCCGGCATAGTTAGGGTATTATGCCCCAAAGCGGCGCGTAGGGAACCAGGCAGGGGTTGTAAAACCCGGCAATGAAGCGTGTTTCGCACGAAGGCGTCCGTGTCCGAAGGACACATCTTTGCCGGGGTTTTCTACAACCCCGGCACACCACCCATGAACATCAACGCTTTCCATCATATTGTCATCCTCACCGGCGCCGGCGTGTCCGCCGGCTCCGGCTTGCCGACTTACCGGGGTCCGGGCGGCCTGTGGGAACGCGGCGACATCGCAAAGCTTGTCGAGGCGCGAAACCTGCCCGGCAGCCTGCCCGGCCTCTGGCAGCTCTATTCTGAGCGCCGCCGCCTCGCGCTCAGAGCCGAACCGAGCCCGGCGCATGTCGGCATTGCGAACTTACAGCAGGCGCGGCCTCATGCCGTCACACTTTTTACGCAGAACGTCGACGGCTTGCATCAGCGGGCGGGCAGCCCCCAAGTTGCAGAGCTGCACGGCTCGGCGTTCCGTACCCGCTGCACGAATTCAAGCTGCGACTTGCCGCCGTTTGATGACACGCAAAGTTACGGTGCCGTTCCCGCCTGCCCCCGATGCGCCTCGCCGCTGCGCCCCGATGTCGTGCTGTTCGGTGAAATGCTTTCCGGGGCCGTGCTGCGGCAGGCGCAGTCGACACTCTCCTCCTGCGACTTATTTCTCGCCGCCGGCACATCCGGCTTTGTCTGGCCCGCCGCCGCGTTCGTGCAGATTGCGCGACAGTCTGAGGCGCACACGGTTTTAGTCAATCTGGAAGCGGGCGACGCGGCCAGGGAGTTTGACGAAGTGATTCTGGGCCGCGCCGAAGAGATGCTGCCAGGATTGCTGGGAACGAAATAAATCCCGTAGGGGCGAACCTTGTGTTCGCCCCCTTGCCTTGCCGCGTCCTCTTTTCCTCATCCTGCTCCCCCATTATTGGGGGCAGGGGAGTCTTAATTGGGGGCAGGGGACTTTTTACCCCTCCCCCGTAATTCGCAGCACTGCGTTCCCATACTTTTCTAATTTGCTTGGGCCGACGCCGCTGACTTCCAGCAGGTCATCCGGCGACTGAGGCCGGGCGCGGGCGATCTCCATTAACGTCTTGTCGCTGAACACGACGTAAGGCGGCACCGCGTCATGGGAGGCCTGCTGGGTGCGCCAAAGCTTCAGGCCCGCCAGCACGTCGTCACTGCCTCCGTCGTCCATGCCCGCGCCGTCCATGCCCGCGCCGGACGGTGCGCCGTAGCCGCGCGGCACACTTGTAGTCACCGGCCCTTGCTCCTGCCACGCCGCCCGGCCTTCGGCAGTCACCGTGCAGACAAAGTAAGCGTCTTCGTCACCCTGGTGCATCAAGCCTTCGGCAAACAGCGCTTCTAAGAACTTGTCCACCACAGCCACGGTGCTGCCGCGAAACAGGCCATTCAACGGATTATTGGCAGCCGGCGCTTTATCGCCTAAGCTGCCCGCCCCGCGCAGCAGCTTGTTGAGCCGCGCCTTGCCGACCGCCGGGCGCAGGGCGTCCAAGCCTTGCAGGACCGAGTAAATGTCGCTGGGATTGACTTCGGCGGGCATCGGCACAAACGGCAGGCTTTTCCCGGAAACGACTGCCGCCGAGGGGGCCGGCGGCGCGTCGCAGTTGTCGCAGCAAAAGGGGGTCGGCGGCGGCTCCTGGCGGTCGCCGAAATAATCCAGCACCGTGCGCCGGCGGCAGTACGGCGTCTTGCAGTAATCCACAATCTCGTCCAAACGCCGCAAGCGCTCGGCCCGCTGCTTTGCCAGCCCGGCGGCAATCGCGCGGCGGGCGTCCGGCGGGAAGTCGGTGCGGGCCAGCGTCAGCAGAACGGCGTCGCCGGTTTGGGCGACTCGCTTCACTAAATCGGCCCGCTCCAGCTCGCCCAGCGCCAGCCGGCACTTCATGTCGCTCCAGTCAAGCGCACTCCCCCAACCCTTCGGCAGCTTGGCGTTTTTCTCGGTCCCATTCTTGTCTGCGTCGGCAAAGCGCTTGAGATGGCTGAACGCCCGCTCGACATCGCCCACCGTCATCGCTTCGTTGTCAATGAACCACTCGCGGGTGCGGCGATCCGCGAAATGGTACAAAATCACGCAGCGGCTTTTTTTGCCGTCGCGCCCCGCCCGGCCTGCTTCCTGATAGTAGCTTTCCAAACTGTCCGGGCAGGCGCAGTGGACCACAAACCGGACATCCGGCTTGTCTATCCCCATGCCGAACGCATTGGTTGCCACTAACACCTGCCGCGTGCCGTCAAGCCAGTCCCGCTGCATCTGGTTGCGAATGTCCGCATCCAGCCCCGCGTGGTACATGCCTGCCGTCTGCCCGACTTTCGCCAGGGCGTCCCCGGCTAGCTCAAAGACCTGCTCGCACTGCTTCCGGGTCGCCACATAAATCAGGCCGCTGCCGCCAAGCGCGGACAGCTTCGGCAGGGCGCGGGCCAGCTTGTCTTCGCGCTCATTCTCGCTTTTGCACCGATGCACCGAGAAGTGCAGGTTGGGCCGGTTGAAGCCGCCGACCAGCACCAGCGGGTCCCGCATCCCTAGATTGGCGACAATCGACTCCTGCACCCGCCGCGTCGCCGTCGCCGTGGCTGCGAGTAATGGCGGCGAGCCAAGACTTTCCACCACTTCCCGCAGGCTCAAGTAATCCGGCCGGAAGTCGTGCCCCCACTCCGAGATGCAGTGCGCTTCGTCCACCACAAACCGGGCAATAGGAACGCTTTTCAGCGCCTCCATGAACGCCCCTGAACGAAACCGCTCCGGGGCCACATACACCAGCTTCAGATGCCCCTGCTTCATCTTGCGAATGAGGTCATACTGCTCTTCCGGCGACTGCAAGGACGTAAGGTACGCGCAGCCAATCTCCGCAAACGCCGGACGGCGATTGAGCGCATCCACCTGGTCACGCATCAGCGCAATCAGCGGCGACACCACCAGCGTCACGCCCCCCGACAGCGCCGCAGGCAACTGAAAGCACAAGGACTTCCCCGCCCCCGTCGGCATCACCACCAGCACATCCCGCCCCAAAAGCGCCGCTTCCACGGCTTCTTCCTGCTGAGGCCGGAACTCCCCGTACCCGAAAAACTTTTGCAGAGATTCTTCTAACACACCGTTATTATACCCGGCAGACAAAAATCGCCGATTGCGTTTTCACTTCAGCGTGGCCGCCACACGATTTCCACCGCCTCATTCACGATGTTGGGGTCGCGCTCCAGCCATTGCTGAATGGGTAGCCCTAAAACTTGTAAGCATTGCCCTAAATGCAACGTGAATGTGAGACAACTTTCAGAGCCATATCCCGGAAACTCGTTCAAGTTCAGCGGATATTCGATACGCACCGCCTCGTCGCCTTGCAGGACTAGGTGCCGCCCAGTCTTGCCGCTCGGTCCATTATGCATCTTCTCATCACGCCAGATCGTGCCGTTTCGGACAAACACAAAATGGAATTGGCGTCCTGCCTCAAGACCCAGCCGGAAATCCGGGGCATCAGCCAGTTGCGCGAGATTTAAACCGGCCGGTACTGTCAATTCGATAATTGGAACAGGATAATCACCGTAGGTTTCAGGCAGGCTGCCGAAACTGAAATAAAGTGCCAGCAGGTTCCAGTCGCCCCAGCGAGACAGCAGGGCGTGTTCCATTTCTTGATCGTTCCCCGGTTCAGGCGCATAAGCAAGGAACTGTGCCAGGGCTTCGCTACTTACCGGCTCGCGCCGATCTATTACCCATCCCCATTCGGCAAGAAGCTGTTCTGCAATTGTGACGTCACCACACCATGCAAGCAGAGAAACAGGTGAAGGAAAATGAAAAATCTGCCAATATGTCATATGTTTATCCAACGCCAAGCTGCCGGACTGCCTCAACAGGAAGATCACGACGCCAATCAACAAAAAGCCCCAGCGCTAGTGTCGCCGGGGCTTTCTTTATGGCTTATTTAATCGTGCTTCTGCGCCTGGTCGCGGGCTTCTTTCGCTTCGTCGGTGTTGGCGACAAACTGATGGCCTTCTTGGTCGCCTTCGTGCTTTTTGGCTTCTGTTGCCGCTTTTTCTTGCGGCGAGAGCTTGTCCCACGCTTCTTTCGGCAGGTAGCGATGCATTCCATCCTCGCGCTCGGCGGGCTTGCCGTCTTCGGTCGTCCACTCTTCTTCGGTCCATTCGTGCAGGTGCTTTTGGGCGTCCGTCGGCGCGTCGCCTTTGTAGCCGCCGCCCGCCTTTTCGTACTCATGCACCAAAAGCTGCGCTTTGCGGGCGCTCCACTGGCCGGGCCGCCCGCCTTTGTCGCCCGCCGTAATTTCGTCTTTCAGCCGCGCCCGCAAGTCCGGGTCGGTATAGATTTCTTCCGGGGATTTCTTTGCCGCCATTGTCGTTTCTCATTTCTAAAGAAGCTTGTCCTCTGTCCGTAGGACAGCCAGCCGAAGGCTCTTCAGCCACGGATTTCAATCCGTGGTATTTTGTTACCCATAAATCTTCGCCAGCATCTGGTCAAACGTCAAGGGGCTGATGCCGAAGACCTCTTTAACGGCAAGACTGGTCGTGATATTATCCAAACCCAGGTTTTTAAGCTGGTCGCGCGTCACCGGCGGCTTCGGCAGAATTTTCTCCATCACCGCCGCTGCGGCGTACAGCAGCGGGATGGGTGCATGAAATAAAGGCTTCTTTGGCTTGCCCAGCGCACGGGCAAAGCCTTTCAAAAGCTCGTTGAACGAAAGCTGAGTCGCGCCGCCGACTTCATACAGCTCATTGATCGTGTCGCCCCGGCCCAGCGCCTGCGTGACGCATCCCACTAAGTCATCAATCCAGATCGGCTGAAATAGGTTGAAGCCGGAGCCGGGGACCGGAATAAACGGGAACGGGGCATTAGACGCCAGGCCGCCGTGCAGCACCAGGTCTTTCATCTGGGCCACAAACTCGCCGTCCGGCCCGATGATTAAAGAAGGCCGGAAAATGGTGTACGGCAGCTTGCAGCCGGTGACAATCCGCTCCGCTTGATACTTCGTCTGGGAATAAGTCGACGGCGAAGACAGGGACGACCCAATCGCGCTCATATACACGAAGCGCCCGTCAAAACCGGCCCGCAGGGCTTCATCCACCACGTTGCGCGTGCCTTCCACATGCACCCGCTGGAACGTCTGCCCCTTGCGCGGGTTTTCCTGAATAATGCCGACCAAATGGATCACCGCATCCACGCCCGCGAACATCTCCGGCGTCAGCGTCACCGCATCCGCCACGTCCACGCCCCGGACATACTCGACGCCGTCCACCCGGTTCTTGCGGACCGGCAGCTGCCGCACCAGCCCCCGAACCGGATGCCCGACCTTCACCAGCTCCGCGCAGATATGCCGCCCCACAAACCCCGATGCCCCCGTCACCAATACCGTCATGTGCGCCCCTGCCTTCTTTGTAGTTGATAACTTTGAAGTTGTTGAAACAACTGCGTCTGTCGCTATGATACCCCACTGCATGGCAAAAGGAAAATCGGCAGGCAAGCATTCAGCCGGGGAAAGAGGTAAAATAGAAAAGACAGCCCGTTAGAGGGGCTGTCTTTCCCAGCTTGGGCAGAAAGGAGGTGATTCCTATGTCCAAGAAACTGCGGCGGGCATTCATTCGAGTGCGTCCCGTCGCTCAAACTATCGCAGCGGTTGTGTCGACAATCGCCGCGATTGTGCGAATCTTGAAAGCCTTTGGCTTCTAAGGTTCGCGAAGAAGAAGGGGATCGCTTGCAGGCGGTTCCCTTCTTTTTGCCGCCCTGCGGCAGCAAAGCATGAAAACTCCGCACCAAAAGGTACAGTAGGAACGACGGCCCCTGTGCGGGCCGTCGTTCCTAAACGGACAGAAAGGAGGTGACTCTCCCATGTCCAAGAATCTGCGACGGGCTTTTGTGAAAGCTCGACCAATCGCGCAGACCATCGCGGCGATTGCGACAACAATCGCTGCGATTGTGCGAATCTTGAAAGCCTTTGGCTTCTAAGGTTCGCGAAGAAGAAGGGGGCCGCCGCCAAGCGGTTCCCTTCTTTTTGCTGTGCAGAGCGCAGCAAACCGTACACCTGCACTTCCATCTTGACATATCGGCAGGGCGTTGTCAAGACTTGACCTGTGCGGCTCGCCCTACCCCTTCACGACCGCCCCTCTGTTGCCAGCGGCGCGGACATTGTCATAGCCCAAAAACGGGGCGCAGGCACGGCGGGTGCAGCGCCCCGCCTCAAACTCTCGATTGGCCTGCTCCGCCAGGGCATCGAGCCGCCCCGACACCGCATCCTGCTCA
>CAXUBO010000166.1:0-7943 GCA_964249345.1 uncultured Armatimonadales bacterium
GGGCAGGGCGGCAGACATTATTGCGTATCACCTTTACTCAGACCCGGCGGAGACCGACATTCAGGCATTGGCGGCATTCCGGGAGATTCTCAAAGCGTATGGGTTAGACCGAAAGCCGCTGTGGAACACGGAAAGCGGCTTGGTACGCGCCGGACATACGGAAGAGCAGGGCGCGGCGTTTGTGGCGCGGGAACACATCATTGACTGGGCGCTCGGTCTGGATCGGTTTTACTTCTACGCCTACGACAACGAGGGGTACTTTGGGCTGGACAAGTCGGTTGGGCCAGTGCGCGACGCCGCCGATCTTGGTCCGACCGGCCTGGCTTACCGGCAGGTGCAGGGCTGGCTGCTGGGCGCACGGATGCTTTCCTGCGCGTCCGACGCTCAGGGAACCTGGACCTGCGCCCTGCGGCGTCCGAGCGGCGCTCGTGCCTGGATTGTCTGGAACACGAACGGGCCGCAAACTTTCGCTGTTCCCGCCGCGTGGCACGTCCAAGACACGCACGCGCTCGCAGGCGGCAGCGCCCCGGTGTTATCCGGTGCGGTTTCCATCGGCACCCAGCCGGTCCTGCTGGATGCGCTTGACAAATAAGCCCCTTCTGTGTCATACTATCGCCTGTTGTCTTCTCAACAAGGGAAAGGCATAATTTTTAGAAGTTCGCCACACGCGAAAGGATACGCTTCTTCATGTACGCAATAGTTAGGTCCGGCGGCAAGCAGTACCGGGTCGAAGAAAATCATATTCTCACGGTTGATAAGTTCGAGGCCGAAGCCGGCACGACCACTACGCTTGGCGAAGTGCTGTATCTCGGCGGCGACAACCCGCAGTGGGGCCACCCCACCGTCGCTGGAGCCGCCGTGACCGTGACTGTTTTGGAGCAGACCAAAGGGAAAAAAATCAATGCCTTTACGTTTAAGCCCAAAAAGAACATTCACAAGCACTGGGGCCACCGCCAGCAGCTTACCCGCGTCCGCGTCGAGTCTATCTCGGCAGGCTAACTTCTGACAGAAAGAGACCGAAATGGCACATAAAAAAGGGGTCGGCTCGACCCGTAACGGACGCGACAGCAACCCGAAGATGCTGGGCGTCAAAGAGTTCGCCGGCGAGCATGTTCTGGCCGGCCACATTTTGATCCGCCAGCGCGGCACTCAGTTTGACCCCGGCGTCAATGTCGGCATGGGCCGCGACCACACGCTTTACTCGCTGATTGAAGGCTACGTCAAGTTTGAGGGCAAAAGCAAGGAAACCCGCCGCATCAGCGTCTACCCGACGGCCCCCGCCCCCGCGCCTACCGGCCTGGATTTAGTGGATTAGTTTTCGCAATCCGAAAAAGCCCGTTGCCTTTGATAAAGAGGTGGCGGGCATTTTTGCGTTCAGAGCATAAAGAACCATACATGGTTTCTAGCTATGTCCCATAGAAGTCTCCGACAAGCAGGAATCGACGGTTTCTCTGCCGAATGGATAGCCCGTGCAACACCTAATTGACGGGATTACGCATTTAATCGCGACGCTGGGGTATCCGGGCGTTTTGCTGCTGATGTCTTTGGAGTCGGCCTGTATTCCCGTGCCGAGTGAGGCGATCATGCCGTTTGCCGGGGCGCAGATTACGGCCCCGCTGCCGGGCGGGCATTTTCACCCGAACATCTGGGCGCTGACGCTGATTGGGGCGCTGGGGAACCTCATCGGCTCGGTGCTGGCGTACTGGGTGGGCCATAAAGGCGGGCGGCCATTTCTCGATAAATACGGCAAATATGTTCTTATTCGGAAGCGCGACATTGACAAATCCGATGCGTTCTTTGCCAGGCACGGCGAGTGGACTGTCTTTTTTGGGCGCTGGCTGCCGATTGTGCGGACGTTTATTTCCCTGCCGGCGGGGATTGCCCGGATGCCTTTCCCCAAGTTCTGCGCGTTTACATTTTTCGGGGCTTTGCCGTTCTGTTATCTTCTCGCGTGGGCGGGGACAAAGCTGGGGCAGCACTGGCAGCAGGTGCATGTCTGGCTCCAAAAAGCGGATTTCGGGGTCACGGCGGTTTTGGTTGTGCTGCTGGCGCTCTGGCTCTGGCATCATCTGCGCCCGGAGCCGGAAGAGAATGGAACATCGGAAGAGAATGGAACATCGGAAGAGAATGGAACATCGGAAGAGAATGGAACAAATGCCACGCCTGCTTCGTAATAATATCATTGCGTAATAATGCCATCTCTCAAAATAACTCTGAGGTATCCGGCAAAAAAATCATGGTATAATGAGAGCAGACCAAGTTCAGCGCAGAACGCCGGTTCGGGCCATCGCGTCCGGCAGGCGGGATTTCGGAGCGGACATCAGCGTCTCTCACCCCCGACCCATCCACCTTCACATCGCGGTCCGGCACTCCGAGGCAAAGCGAGCGATTGATAAGAGTTAAGCAGCGTCAGATTTAAGACAGGAAGATTCGAGCGTACAGCCTCGGTGACTTTGCGGGAAACTGCGAAGGCCGAGGCTGCGTGTGTTTTGAAGCACGGAGTTCGTTACAGCACGGAGTTCGTTAAAGTCACTGACCCACGAAAGGATATAAAATGAGCAACTGGGATATTCTCAAGCAGGCGGAAGAACATCGGCTGACGGCAGACAAGCTGCACTGGGAAGGCACGTTCAAGGACTACCTTGACATTGTCTCCAAGAACCCGCGCGTCTCGGACCTCGCCCACGCCCGCATGTTCGACATGATCGTTTCGGCAGGCATTGAAGACAACGGCGAAGGCCAGCCCAAAACGTACACGTTCTTTGAGGGCGAGCTGTTCGGCATGGAGCGGACCATTCAGCATTTAGTTGAAGAATACTTTGCCCCGGCGGCGCGGCGCCTGGACATCCGCAAGCGGATTTTGATGCTGGTCGGCCCGGTCGGCGGCGGCAAGTCCACGCTGTCCACGCTCTTAAAGAAGGGGCTGGAAAAGTATTCACGCACGGAAGAAGGGGCGATTTACGCCATCAAAGGCTCGCCGATGCACGAAGAGCCGCTGCATCTTATCCCCGAAGAGCTGCGGCCTGCGTTTAAAGACCAGTTCGGCATCCACATTGAAGGGGACCTAGACCCCGTAGACGCCTATCGCTTGAAGCACGAATGGGGCGGCAAAATCGATGATGTTCCCGTCGAGCGCATTTCCCTGTCCGAGCGGGAGCGGCGCGGCATCGGCACGTTCAAGCCCGCCGATCCGAAGTCGCAGGATGTGGCCGAGCTCACGGGTTCCGTCAACATCCAGGCCCTGACCGAGTACGGCTTAGAGTCTGATCCACGCGCCTACAACTTTGACGGCGAGCTGAACATCGCCAATCGGGGCGTGATTGAATTTATCGAAATGCTGAAAGCCGAAAAACGCTTTTTGTACGAGCTGAACACGGTTGCGGGCGAGCAGACCATTAAAGCGTCTCGGTTCGCGCTCATTTACGCCGACTTGGTCGTGCTGGCGCATACCAACGAGTACGAGTACAACTCGTACTTCGGCAACAAAGAAAACGAGGCCATGATTGACCGCATCTTTGTGGTGCGCGTGCCGTACAACCTGCGTCTCACGGAAGAAATCAAAATCTACGAGAAGCTGATCGGTCAGTCCCAGCTTCAGGACGAGCGCACGGACCTGACTGCCGTACATATCGCCCCGCACACGCTCCGCACGGCGTCTATGTTTGCGCTGCTGACCCGCCTCAAGCCATCCAAAAAGTCCGGGCTCTCGCTGATGACCAAGCTGAAGCTGTACGACGGCGAAAAGCAGGTGGGCGACTGGGACCAGAAGCACATCCGGGAGCTGCAAGAAGAGTTTATGGACGAAGGCATGAGCGGCGTTTCCCCGCGCTTCGTCATCAACCGCATTTCGGCGGCTTTAGTCAAAGGCGGCAAAGGCTACGTCACGCCGATTGACGTTCTCCGGGGAATGCGCGACGGCCTTCAAGAATACACCAGCAGCGAGGAAGAGCATCGGCGCCTGCTCGGCTTCATTGACGAGACGCGCAAAGACTACGATGAGCTTGCTAAAAAAGAAGTGCAAAGGGCATTTGTCTACTCCTACGAAGAGTCTGCAACGACGCTTCTGGACAACTATTTAGACAACGTAGACGCTTTTTGCAACCGCACGAAAGTTAAAGACCCAATCACCAGCGACGATGTGGAACCCGATGAGCGGCTGATGCGAAGCATTGAAGAGCAGATCGGCGTTTCCGAGAACGCCAAGCGCGAGTTCCGCGAAGGCATTATGCGCTCGGTCGCGTCGGTATCAAGGCGCGGCGGCTCGTTCGGCGTCGGCTCCGATGAGCGCCTCAAAGAAGCCTTAGAAAAGAAGCTGTTCTCGGATTTGAAAGACATCGTCAAGATCACGACCAGCACCAAGACGCCGAACCAAGAGCAATTGCGCCGCATCAACGACGTAGTGGATAGATTGGTCAAAGACCAGGGTTACACTGAGCAGTCCGCCAACGAGCTATTGAAGTACGTCGGCACGCTGCTCAATCGGTAATTCTATGCCACTCAGAAGAATAATCCCGCAGAAGTGCCAAAACTGCGGGAGATATTTTGTTGTTGGCGAATGTGGCGTCGCTGAAGACAAAGAAGCACGGTTGCAGCGGCGCGGCCTGCCGACAATGATGTTGGGCGACATTCTCGGCAACAGCACAAAATGTGTTTGCGGCGCGGCAGCATTTATGGATGTCGAAACTTCAGAAGATAACTGCTTCATTAGTGAGCGGGCACTAGGCAAGCATTATCGGTGGCACGAACCGCGCTGGAACGAGGCAGGAAACTGTGTTGCTTATATATGTCAGACCTGTCTCAAAAAGGAAAACAAGCAGGTCATACTGGACAAAAAGCTTGGACTAAACGGCAAACGGCAGTTTCCTGAATGGGACGATAACGGCAAGATCGTGGTAAGGGTGAGGTGACAACATGGCGACGGCACTGCTTGAAAAACGCAAACCTGAGATGCCGGAAGCGGCTGACCTGAGTACGGACCCACGGCTGTATCACTGGACGGTTGCGGCCTTCGATAAAGCTGCCGAGGCTGGGGTGTTTGGACCTGTCGAACGGCTGGAACTCGTCCAGGGAAGGATTATGAAAATCATGGGGCAGGGTCCGCGTCATGCTACGCTTGCGTCGGCAATCACTGATATGCTTAGAGAAGCCTTTAGGCCAAGCTTTGCAGTCCGCGAAGAGAAGCCTGTTCGTCTTGGTCCTGACAGCGAGCCAATCCCAGATATTATGGTCTTGAACGGAAGGCAAGCAGATTATAATGAGCATCAGCCCATACCAGAAAATGTGCGGCTTCTTATTGAAGTATCGGTCACAACAGCGGAGTATGACTTAGCGGAGTATGACTTAGGCGAAAAAGCACTTCTGTACGCGCAGGCAAACATTTCCGACTACTGGGTTGTGCTGGTGAATGAAAGTGCAATTGTTCGCCATCGGCAGCCGTCGCCGGAAGGCTATCAAGACGTGACGCGGCTGGCCGGGGTGGATACGCTCTCGCCGCTGGCAATGCCAAGCGCGTCTTGGACAATCAATGCACTGATAGGGCGCACCGATGCGTCCGAGGAGAATTAACTGGAACACGCACTTTTTCATATCCCGTGGCACGACATTCTCCTGCCGAAGATTCCGTGGCTGGAGAAGATTGTCCGCCCGCTGCTGGTTTCCGTGGCGCTGCTGCTGGCATTTCGGTTCTTGTCCAAGCGCGACTTGACCCAGAACACGACATTTGACCTCTTGATCGTGCTGCTGCTCTCCAACATTGTGCAAAACGCGCTGATTGGCGATGACAACTCGGTGCTGGGTGCGCTCACGGGCGCAATAACGCTGCTGCTGTTCAGCACAGGGCTGAACCGGCTAACGGCGAAGAACATGAAAACGCGCCGCCTGCTGGAAGGCGAGCCGATCCTGCTGGTACATAATGGGCAGACGCTTGACGATAACCTAGACAAGTATGCCGTCTCGCGGGCAGACCTAAACGCAGGCCTGCGCGGCCAGAACATGATCACGCTGGAAGATGTCCGGTATGCATTTTTGGAGCTTGACGGCACGATCAGCGTCATCCGCAAGTCCGAACAATCAGGAACGCCGAATTGTATGCCGCCGGAGCTTGCGGCAAAATACAGCGATTGAGCAGGCAAATTTTTGACGGGGCAAGAAAAGAGCGCAATTATGACAGAACCACTCTATTCGCTTTCCAATGATTCTTGGGACCTGCACCGCCGGGCGGACCGGGACCGGGCGCGGCATAACGACAAGATCAAAGAAGTGATCAAGCAAAACTTGGGTGACATCATTTCCCAGCAGGACATCATCACGGCGGACCGGGGCAAGATCGTCAAAGTCCCGGTGCGCGGTTTAGAGCTGCCGCGCATCCGGTTTGATCCCCATGACCGGGAGCGGATCGGGCAGGGCGCAGGCGGCACGAAGCCCGGCGACGTGCTGGGCCGTGCGCCGTCGGACAAAGAAGGGCAGGGCGTCGGCAAGCAGGCGGGACAGGACCCCGGCGTAGACTACTACGAGGCCGAGTTCACGCTGGACGAGCTGGCGCAGATGGTCTTTGAGGATTTGTCGCTGCCCAATTTAGAAGACAAAGGCTCCAAGCAGATTTTGTCGGAGCAGATGGAGTTCAACACCATTACCCGGCGCGGCATTGCCTCCAACTTGGACCGCAAGCGGACGCTTCTGGAAGCTTACCGGCGGAACTCGCGCCTCGGCAACGAAAACAAATGGGAAGTGCGCCCGGAAGACAAGCGGTTCAAGAACTACGAAATCATTACCGAGCCGCAAAGAAACGCCGTCGTGTTCGCCATGCGCGACGTTTCGGGGTCCATGGGTGAGTTTGAGGCGTATATCTGCCGCTCGTTTTATTTCTGGATGACTCAGTTTTTAAAGACCAAATACACCAACACCGAGATTGTTTTTATTACCTGCCACACGGAAGCCAAAGAAGTCACGGAAAATCAGTTCTTTTCTTTAGGCGACAGCGGCGGCACCCGCATGAGCAGTGCGTATCGTTTGGCGCTGGACATTATCGGCAAGCGCTACAATCCGCGCGAGTGGAACATTTACCCATTTTTGTTTTCCGACGGCTACAACTGGGGCGACTCGGAGTGCGTAGATTTGGTCAAAAAGATGCGCGACTTATGCAACTTGATCGGCTACGGCGAGATTGGCAGCGACGGCTGGCAGTCGTCGTTCGGCTTCGCACCTCTGGGCCAAGCCTACGAAGAAGCCTTTGGCGACGACAAGCGCGTCGTGCTGGTCAAGATCAACGACAAAGAAGATGTCTGGCCTGCGCTCAAAAAGTTCTTCGCCAAAGGCCACCCTGAGATGGCCGCGCATTGAGCCTGCTCCGCGTCGGCAGATGGATGAGCCGCGCTGAATACGATGCGATGGTTCAGGCAGGGCGGCTGCTCCCAACGCTGAGGGGCGAAGACATGAAGCATGTCACCCTGCCCCCTTCCTCGCAGGAGTTTCGGTCTGCGCCAAAAGGCCGTGTCTTTGCTGAGTTTGACATTATTGACGCCTACACATCGCCCGGCGGGAAAGCCGGCTGGCTGATTGTTTACGGCGCGAACAGTTTTTTAGGCCAGATCGCTCTCAGGGGGGGGCTGCCTCATGTGGAGCTGCCGCGTGTCTTGAATGTTGTCATTACAAAGACCAAATAAATTAAAGACCAAATAAATTAAAGACCAAATAAATTAAAGACCAAATAAATTAAAGACCAAATAAATTGTGGAGACCAAGTAAATGGACGAATTGGAAATGATTTCCGGTTTCCGGCGCTGGCTGGAAGATAACTGCACGCGCCTGCTGCGCGAAGGCGTTCAGACAGACATTTTGGGCCAAACTGCCTATGTGCCGTGCAGCATTCATGTCAATCTGAAAGCGCAGCGGCATGAAGCGCAGGTGCAGCTCTGGGAAGACGGTCAAAGTGAGTTTCTTTATTT
>CAXUBO010000167.1:0-7921 GCA_964249345.1 uncultured Armatimonadales bacterium
TGCCCGGTTCTGGGAACGCCACCGGCTTCGGCTTGCCGTCGCCGGGAAACTCACCGGCGACAAGAAACTCAATTCGAACGCCATTTTCTGTATCTCGTAAGTTTTTGCTGCCTGCAAAGGGAGGCCGGTAGCCGCTGCCTTCTAGCGCCTCATGCAGTTTTGCTAATCCTTCGCGCGTCACCAGAATATCGACATCTTCCGTAAACCGCCGGAAGCCGTGCAAAAACAAAGCCATGCCGCCAACGACGGCATAGTCTATGCCGAGAGCATTGAGCCGCGCCGTAATGCGGCGCAGCGAATTCTGCACTTCGCCCTCGTTCTGAAAAAACATGCTGCCCTCCCGAAGCGCCCAGTGGATGTCCGCGTTCATGCGCTGCGTATAGTCGAGTTCTACCAGCGCAGCTTCAGGATTTGCAGTGGCATTTTGAGGCATAAATATCTCTTTGATTAGTGCCGGAATGTCAAATATGCCAATGACAATCCAAACAAGCACCACACGAATAGCCGGCCGTAGGCGGGTAATACGAGCCGCATAAACTGACTACGGCCAAATCGTCTCTTGTTTGATGAACTGTTCTGGTCAATCCTCTTCGTCTGCCGAACAGCAGTTTCCAGCATCTTCAAACCGGCTTCTGCAAATTTAGCAAGATAAAATAAAAGACCTGCACACCAGCAACCCCAGCAAAAAATGAAAGCGATTAACATCACTTTGCTCCTAAAATGATGAAACTATGTTAAATGCGTTGGTCATACTCACCGTGCGGGCCAATCCAAAACCAGTTGAAACCATCTGACTGCTCAGTGGCTAATGCCCGGTAGTGGTTGCCGACACGCACAGACCAAACTTTGTCTATCTTCTTGAAATGCAGAGACGCATGGCGAGGATCAACTTTAAGCAAAAGGTAGTTTTTATCAGCAATTTCCCGTACTTCCTGCGGCAGAGCGTTGTATTCCCGCCAAAAACTCGGCACGGTACGATGGATCATAATGTTTTGAACCGGCCTTCAGCCACATCACGATTTGCTTGTTCAATCAACGCATCAAAGCGCCCTGCTGCCGAGTCTCGTGCGATTTGCTGATCCCATAATTCTTGCCGCATTTCTTCCAGTTGTTCCAGCAGTTCATCTAGCTCACCCGCCGGAAGTTGGGCGACGGCAGCTTTAATTTCCTGTACGCTCATTATATTTACTCCTGTTAGCTTGATTGTACCTCGGCGCGGACGACTCCTGCGCGTTGATGGCGGGCGGTGAGATGGACGGTGCCGCCGGTGGGGGCGTGGACAATCCAGTCGAAGTGGGCGCGGTCGTCGGTGGGGTCGGCGACGGGGCTGAAGCCGCTGGCGGCTTTGTAGCAGCGGCCTTCAAGCTGGCCCAACTCTTCGCGGAGGCGTCCGACATGAAGCGTTGCGCCGCTGGGGAGTTCAATCTCGGCGAGAACGGGGCGGACGCTTTTGCGCTCTAGGGCGCGTTTGGAAACGTAGGTCGGCAGCCAGCCGGTATTTTGGACGACCAGCCGGACGCGGTAGACGCTATCGCCGAGGGCTGTAGATTCGGCAGAAAGGAGTTCGAGCTTGGGCGAGATTAAAGACTGCCAGATCAGCCAGTCGGCATGGGGAGCGATTTCGGCTTCCAAGAGGTGCGGGGGCGGGTTGCGGAAGCAGTACGCATAGTCCCAGCCGCCGATCTCAATGGGGCCGAGGTCGGGATGCTCAAATGGCTGCCACGGGACAAAGCCGAGGCCATCAAGTTTTTCGTCGTTCCATTGGATCAGTTTGAGGTCGTCTTCCACAGGATGGTCGCGGAACCAGTCAATAAACTTGTAGTCCGTGATGCCGGCCTGGCGCTGCGGGGACCACAGCTCGGTGGTCCAGGCGTAGACGCCTAAATGGTCGTACATCCAGTCGTCAAAGACGCCGGTGATGACTTCCTTCGGGTGGTACTTGAAGTCGTGGAACACGGAGACATTCGGGTAACCGGTGATCTCGGTCCCCTTGTCGCCGATTTTGCCGAAGGTCCATAAATCTTCCGGGATCATGTCGGAGTCGGGCTTGACGCCGTAAGGCCGCAAAATGACGCCGCTCAGGGTGTGGAACGTCACTGCGCCGCAGATGTTCGGGTGCTTGACGATGAAGTCTACGAGGGCGCGGACTTCGGGTTCGGAAGTCGGATATTCCCCTGCCCCGCCCTGCTCGCCTTCGGGCCGCCACTCGGACGGGAAGTTGCGGTTTAAGTCTAGGCCCTCTTTTTGCTTCTGCATTTTGACATGGACGCCGTCGAAGTTGGTCATCCGGCCTTCGGGCAACTGCCGGTAATAGGTGCCGCCGGTCTCGGCGGGGTCGCGGCGAACCAGCAGGCGCGGCTCGTCCGGGTGGGACTTCCAGGGGCCGTTGGGGTCCGGGATACGCATGGACAGCAGCTTGCCGTTGCCGTCTATGTCTTCGCGCTTTAAGCCTTCAATCGGCTCCTCGTCAAAGGGGTAAGGCCGGGCGGAGGACCGCAGCCAGCGCGGCGGGCTTGCCATCGCAATCTCCGCACCGTCGGGGTTGACGCGCGGGACAATGTAGAACGTGCGGGTGTCTAAAGCGCGGGAGACGTCGGCATTGACGCCGTCTTCGGTCACGAGCTTGTGGAGCAGGTACAAGGCGGCGCTTGACGGAGACAGCTCGGTGGCATGGATGTTGGCGTCTACCCAGAACGCCGGTTTTTCCTCTGCCGGCCCCGTCGAAAAGCGCGTCACGGTTGCCAGCCAGATGTCGCGGCTTTCGTAGGACTTGCCGAGGCTGTGGATTTGCACGAGGTCGGGATGGGCTTCGGCGATTTGGTGCAAAGCATTGGTAATTTCGGCATAGGTCAGGTATTTGTCAAAGCGAAGTTCAGTCGGCATGGGTTCGGCGGGCATGGTTAGGATTCCTTTAGAGGCAGTCATGGAAGCAATCATACCCGGCATTAAAATGCCGGGCTAGTCAAGGACAAAAAGTGCCTCCGGCACTACGAACTCTTCAGTCCCGCAGGGACTCTCGTTGCGGCGTTAGACCGGCTAGGCCAGTGCCGGATTCCTCACGCATCTCAGGTAGAATATAGCCTTAAAGTATGACTGACGCACCCCAAATCACGCATCACTTTTTTGTCTGCACCAACGAAAGACCCAAAGGCCATAGCCTGCCCTCGTGCGCCCCGCACGGCGGCAAGGCAGTCTTGGCGGCGTTCGCGCAGGAACTCGTCCGGCGCGGCTATCCCCACGGGGTCAAAGTCACGGCGTCGGGCTGCCTGACGCCGTGCAATCATGGCCCGAATGTCGTCGTCTACCCGGAAGGCGTTTGGTACGCGAATGTGACGGAAGCCGATGTCCCGCTGCTGATGGCCGTGCATCTGGACGGCATCGGCACGATGGGCCACCTCTTGCTGCCGGACACAGTGCAACTTACTTAGAAGAAGAAACACAGGGCTGAACCCCCATGCTTCAAAGGGCAAGCTCCCGCCTGCGCGGGCGAAGATGTCAAGATAGGTCTTATGCCCGCGCAGGCGAGGAATTGCCCTTCAAAGCCTTGACGTTCAGGGCAGAGGCTTGAGCTGTTCCCGCGCGAGCCGCTCCGCGCCTTCTTTGTCGTCCGGCGCGAGGCGGCCTTCCACGACTTCATTGGTCAAGTATTCTTTCAGCTCTCCGAGGCGCTTGCCTGGCTTGATACCAAGACGGGCCATCAGTTCCTGACCGTCCAGGGGGGACGTAAGCGTGCTGATGTCTTGGGCTTCCTGGATCGGAGCCATGCGGGCACGCAGCTCAGGGACGCGGGAAATGTCGGTGTGGTCCGGGGCCAGCGCGGACACGTCAACGCGGTGTATCTCAAGCAGGTCATCAAGCTGTGGCCCTAAGTCGCGCATTAAACGGCGCACGGCGGCCTCGGTCCAGAGCGGCTTGTATTCGCCGATCCGCATGTGCTGGGCCACGAGCTTCGTGACGGCGGCGATTTCGTCATTGGAAAACTTGAGGCGGGTCATCAGCCGCCGGGTAACGAGGGCGCCGGTTTCGGCGTGACCGTAGAAATGGACCCGGCCATCTTCGCCCGCCGCTTTCGTCGGCGGCTTGCCGATGTCGTGGCAGAGCGTCGCGAGCCGCAGGGTCAGCGAGGCGTCGGGCGGCAGATTGCCCAGCGCGATCAGCGTGTGGTCCCAGACAGGGTACGCATGGAACTCGTTCTGGGTCACGCCCACCATCGCCGTCAGCTCCGGCGCAAACTGCGCCAGTAGGCCGCTCTCTTTGAGGAGTTCCAGGCCCCTCGGAGCGCGGGTCGTCATCAGCGTTTTGCAGAACTCGTCCCGGATGCGCTCCGCCGAGATAATGGACAGGCGCGGCGCGGACTGTCGAATGGCTTTCCAGGTGAACGGCTCAATCGCGAACCCAAAGCGGGCGGCAAAGCGCACGGCCCGCAGCATTCGCAAAGGGTCATCTTGAAACGTCAGCAGCGGGTCGGTGGGCGTCCGAATGATCTGGGCGTCAATGTCGGCAAAGGCCAAGCCAAGCGGGTCTGTGATCTCGCCGGTGTCTAAGTTTTGCAGCAGGGTGTTGATGGAGAAGTCGCGCCGCTTGGCATCATCGGCCAGACTGCCCGGCGCGACAGTGTCCGGCTTGCGGCTGTCCGGCGCATACGACTCGGTACGGGCTGTGACAATCTCCACAGCGCGGCCTTTGACCACAACCATTGCCGTGCCGAACTTGGGGTAAACCACCGGCTCAAAGTCCGCCGCGCCGGACTGCCGCAAAAAATGCGCGAGTTCTAAGGCGTCGCCTTCCAGGACAAGGTCAATGTCGTCTTTCGCCGACGCCAGGCCCATGACTTGGTCGCGCACAAAGCCGCCGACAAGGAACAAGCGGCCCGCGTACTTCGTGCCGCGCACGGCATCGCGCAGGATTTCGAGAGTTATTTCCGTGTTTTCGAAAGCTTCCGTGTTGCTGACGCGGTCTTGCATGGCCTAGTATACCCGGCATTGAAAGGCCGGGCTAGTGAAGTAAGGAAAGTCCCTGCGGGACTGAAGATTGGTTCTTCCGGCTGTTCCTCAGTGCCGGGCGCAGCATCTTCGGGTACACTGCCCTTATGACCCTTAAACAACTCATCGCTCAAAGCTTCTCGCGCGGCTTGAAGACAGGACTCGTGCTGGCGGCGGCGACTAATGCCGCAATCATGCTGGCGTCGGACCGCGAAAACAACGCGCCGTGGGCGGCCCTGAACTGCGTCGCGCATATCATTGACGGCGACGCAAAGGAGCAGCCAATGGCTTATTCGCCGCGCGAGTCGTGGCTTGGGGTCGGCGTCAACGGCACGGCGATGTGCGCGTGGGGCGTGATCTATGAGGGGGTGCTGCTGGCGACGAAGACGCGCAGCAGCTTGTTCACGGCCCTGCTGGGAACGGCGGCGGCGTATTTCATAGACTACAAAGTGGTGCCGCCTCAGTATACGCCGGGGATTGAAAAGCGCCTAACACGCCGCTCCGTGCTGCTGGCTTACGCCGGCATTGCGCTGGGCTTTGCGCTGTCGCCGCTATGGAACAAGAAGCAGGTTTAGGTTGGGCCGCGAGGCATTTCTCGTGTTATAATGAGAAATGCGCTCCCCCCGTTCCTCCTTACTCGCCTGCGGCCTGCTCCTGGCAACTCTCACGCCGGGGCAGGCACAGGCTCCGGCGACGACTATTCCGGCGACTCCTGCGCCTGGCTCTCCTGCCGCATCCGGTACTCCTTCTTTGGCCGCGCCGCCGCCGACTGTGCTGGCGTCGATCCTTCCTGTGCCAACCACGGCTACGCCCATTGCTCCGCCGGTGCCGAATTCGTCCGGCACGATCCAGAGCGCGGGGCAGGAGATACCGCTGCCGGGCAGTCAAGATGGTGATTCCGACACGCTGGCCTTCCTTAACGACCCTACGGTGGATGTCAATCGTTCGGTCATCTTGGACGGCGCGGACTCGCTGGAAAACACCGAAGGAGATGCAGTCACAGCACGCGGCCATGTCCGGGTGCGCTATCAAGGCTACCGCTTAAGCGCAGATCGACTGGATTTAGACCCAGATAAAGGCATTGCACTTTTTACAGGCAACGTGCATCTGCTCGCGCCCGACGGTCAGACGATTGACGCAAGCCCCAGCAGCGTGCTGCGAATTAACCTGAACCGGGGGACCTACCAGATTGCCGGGGCGAGGTCGATTATCACGCCGGAGCAGTCGCAGGTTGGCCTTATTCTTCCCATCTTTGTTTACGGCGGCCAGATTCGGGGCCGGCCCGGCTTTATTGATGCGCGGGGCGGGCAGTTCACAACCTGCGACTTTTTAGAGCCGCACTACTCATTCGGCGCACACGAGCTGTATATCATTCCCGGCAAGCGTTTGGTAGGCCGCTACGTTTCGCTGTACCGCAAAGGACACCGGGTTTTCAGCCTGCCCTACATTGTCGTGCCGCTGACCGACCGGCTGGCCCGGCAGACGCTCTTCCCGCAGGTAGGAGAGACGCCCGATGAAGGCTATTTCATCAAGTTTGCATTCGGGTATGCCCTCACCGACCGCCTGCCGGGCATTCTGCGCGTGGAAGAGTTTCAAAAAAAAGGCACGGGACTGGGCTTCGACCAAGACTTCGGCTCCTCCAGCCAGCCCAAGCGCGGCTACGGCCTGTTTACGATTTACAGCCTGTACGACCAGAGCCGCAAGGTGGAAGACCTGAACGGCAGCCTGACCGACACCCAGCAGTTCGGCACGGTGACGGCGAATCTGACCTCCCAGTTCCAGCAGAACTCGTATTATGCAGGTCTGGAGAAAAGTCAGTCCCAGAATACAACGCTGAACTTGACCCGCTCCGTCGGCAACCTCAGCTCGTCGCTGCAAACAACTCTGACGCAGAACTCGTTTGGGTCCGGCCTGTCCCAGAACCTCACGTCGTCGTATGACCAGACGTTCTCGCCGACCCCGACCCAGCAGCTTCATACCCGCTTTGACTTTTCGCAGGTCAACTCGCCGGGTTTTGGAAGCTTAGGAGGCGGCCAGGACACGCAGCAGCTTGATTCCAATTTGGACTACACGACGCGGGGCAACCTGTTTGATTACGAAATCCTCGCGACCAAGTACAACTCGCTCCGAAACTCCGGCGGCTCCCAGTTCTTCGGCGGGTTGCAGCGTCTGCCGGAGTTTCGGATCGCCACCGACGCCCGGCGCTTCAAGGTACTGCAAAAGTTCCTGCCGAAAGCCGCCACGGTGAATTTGTCGCTGGGATCATTTGACGAGCCGGCGTCCCTGACGAACTCTCAGCGGGCTCGGTTTGATCTGAATTTAGGCACGACGACTCAACGAATTAACGCCCGGAGCGACTTCCAGTACGGCGGCGAGTTCGAGCAGGGCTTCTACGGCGACAACACGGCCCAGTATGTCCTAAACGGGCGCACCGGGTACACCCTGCGGATCGGCAGCAAGTCCACGCTTGGTGCGACCTACACTTATCTGCGTCCTTACGGCTACACACCGTTCCAGTTTGACTACGCCGGCAACTCCAACTTGGCGGGCCTCAACCTCGCGCTGCAAGATTCCAAGCAAGTGCAGTTCACCGTCGGCACCGGCTACGATTTCAACCGCGAGCATTCGGAGTACGGCACCCGCGCCACGCCGTTCCAGTCGGTTGCGGCCCAGGTGCTGTACACCCCGGTCCAGTTTCTCAGATTTCGCACCACCGCGTCGTATGACCTGAACAACAGCCGCCTGCAAGATTTGACCAATGCCCTGACCATTCGCGGCGGCGACCAGCTTGCGTTTGACCTGTCCGGCCGCTACGACCCTGTCTTGAAGCGCTACACGACCATCAACGGCGACGCCAACTTTCCGTTTTTCCGGGTCAGGAACGAAGACGCCGGCTACCGGGTCCGGCTCATCGGCGGCTACAACGGCATCACCAGCAA
>CAXUBO010000168.1:0-7912 GCA_964249345.1 uncultured Armatimonadales bacterium
GTAAAGGGCAAAGTGATGAGCGAGTCGGCGATCAGTTTCATTGGATTTGTTTCTAATATCCCCCCAGCCCTCATTATTGGGGGCTGGGGGGCCTTCACAGCACCACAATCTCCGGCGAAATCGGCTCGTTCAGCACACGCGCCGTGCCGTCTTCCTGCACGGTGACGATGTTTTCCAGGCGCACGCCGAAGCGTCCGGGTAAGTAGATGCCCGGCTCAACCGAAAAACAGTGGCCGGGTTGCAGCGGCGTGTAGTTTCCAGCCAGGATGTACGGCGTTTCGTGGTCGTCCAGGCCGATGCCGTGGCCGGTGCGGTGAATGAAGAACTCGCCGTAGCCGGCCTCGGCAATGACTTTGCGCGTGGCCGTGTCCACGTCATGCGCCGTCGCGCCGGGCCGCACGGCGGCGACGCCCGCTGAATAGGCCCGGTAAACGATTTGGTAGACGCGCTTGGCTTCATCCGACGCCGCGCCGACAGCGACAGTGCGCGTGATGTCCCCGTGGTAGCCGTCCGTCATCGCGCCGAAGTCTAAAATCACGACATCGCCCGTTTTGATTTGCGTTGCGCCGGTGTTGTGGTGCGGCGAGGCACCGTTGACGCCCGCGCCGACAATCGGCGCAAACGAGTCGGCATTCCCGCCCCGTGCAATGGCCTGCCCGATTGCTGAAGCAATCTCGATTTCGGTTGCGCCGGGACGGCAGGCCGCGTAAGTAATGGGAATGAGTGCATCCGTCGCCTCGGCGGCACGCTGAAGCGACGCCAGCTCCAGCGCGTCTTTACGGGAGCGCAGCGGGGCAAGCGCCGAACCGGCGAGTTTCAGCAAAGCCGTCGGCATCAGCTCTTGCAGCTTCAAGACAAACCGCGCAGGCATGTCGTCGTCTAAACCGACAATGCCGATGTCCAGCATCAAGTCTTTGGCGAGCGGCCCCAGCACCGTGTCCCAGCCCTGTGCGTCGTCCCAGACCCGGATGTCCGTGACGCCCGCCGGGTTTTGGCGTACCTGCTCGGCGTTCAGCGCCGGGACCACAAACAGCCAGGGCTGGTCATCAGGGACAATCAGGGCGAGAAACCGCGATCCCGGCTCCGAAAAGCCCGTTAAATACCGCATGGCCGCGCCCGGTGTGATGATGAGCGTGTCCAGCCCATTTTCGTGCATGGCGATTCGGACCAAGCTCAGGCGCTTTTCGTAAAGGTTCATAAAATGCCTTGAACCGGCACTGGAAGTGCCGGTCTACTTTTGTGTGAAAGTCGCTCCGCGACTGAAGAATAAGATTGTGCCATTATGAAGAATAAGATTGTGCCATTTTAAGTTTAGTCGCTTCGACTTTCATTCAACAATAGCCCGGCACTTCCAGTGCCGGGTACTTCTATCGCTCCAAAAAGGTTTTTAACATCTGCTTGCCGTGTTCCGTCAAAACTGCCTCCGGGTGGAACTGCACGGCTTCCAGCGGCCACTGCCGGTGTTTAAGGCCCATGATCTCGCCGTCTTCCGCCTCGGCGGTGACTTCCAAAACAGCGGGAAGGGATGACAACTCGACAATCAGCGAGTGGTAGCGCGTCGCCTCAAACGGGGACGGCAGGCCCGCAAAGACGCCCTGGCCTCGGTGCGTAACCATTGACGTTTTACCGTGCATCAGCTTGTCCGCGCGGACCACCCGCCCGCCGAGCGCCTGCCCCATCGCCTGCAAGCCCAAACACACGCCAAAAATCGGGATCGTGCGCCCGTATTCTTTGATTACATCCAGCGTCACGCCCGCGTCGTCCGGCGTTCCCGGCCCCGGCGAGATGACAATCTTCTCCGGCTTCATTTGGGCGATGCCCTCAAGCGAGACGGCATCATTGCGCCGAACTTCCAGCTCCGCGCCCATCTCACCTAAGTATTGAACTAGATTGTAGGTAAACGAATCGTAGTTGTCAATCACTAAAATCATCACAAAAACCTTGTTTTCCACGGGCCACGGATTGAAATCCGAGGCTGATAAGTTCTCGCTGTCCAGGGAACAGAAGATCGCACCTCTGTTTTGTTGTTGTGTCGCCTTGACACTGGGCAATTTCCAGTCTCGGATTTCAATCCGTGGCTTTGTTTATGTAATACTGTTCCAGCGCATCAACGAGGCCATCCATTGTCGGCTTGGCGGCAAGAATATCGGGGGCGCGGCCCAGCACTTCTTCGGCGGTTTTGGCGGTGCTGGGGCCGATGCAGGCGATCAACACAGACGCCGGAAGCGTCAGGCCGTTCAAGGCGGACGCGAAGTTCTTGACCGTGGATGAGCTGGTGAATGTCACGGCATCAATCGTGCCATTCAGAAGGCGCTCACCGACGGCGGCGGCATCGGCGGCGTCTAAGACATTCTCATAAGCGGCCACGGCGTCTACCGTGCCTTCGCGGGCGAGGAGCGCGTCAACTAAACCGTCGTCGCCGTCTTGGGCGCGGGGAACCAAGAAGTTCTTGCCGAACGGCTCTTCCGGCAGCTCGGTTCCGAGGCCCGCGCCGGTCATCACGGACGGCTGGAAGTCGGCGCACAGGCCGTGCGCTTTGAGCGCCTCGGCTGTGGCCGGGCCGACGGCGGCGATTTTGGCTGTGGCAAAAGAACGGGCATCTTTGCCGGCTTGGGCCAGACGCGCACAGAACGCATGGACACCGGGGGCGCTGGCAAAACACAGCCAGTCATAGGTGCCGATTTTGATCACCGCGTCGTCGAGCGCGGCGTAGTTGTCGGACGGCGGGACAAGCTTGATGACGGGGAAGACTATCGCCTCCGCGCCCCGTGCTTCCAGCTTTTCGGCAAATTCCGACGCCTGTTCTCTGGCCCGCGTGACCACAATGCGCTTGCCGGAGAGTGGCCCCAGATCAAACCAGCGCAAGGTTTCGCGCAGCCGCACGACTTCGCCGACAACCGTGACGGCAGGCGCCCGGAAGTTCGCGGCTCGGACTTTTGACACAATGTCGCCCAGCGTCCCGACCAGAGTTTCCTGGCTGCCTGCCCAGGTTCCCCAGCGCACCAGCGCGACGGGTGTTTCCGGCCCGCGTCCATTGGCCTGAAGCTGCGACGTGATTTCGTCTAAGTTCTCGACGCCCATCAAGAACAGCAGCGTATCTCCCGCCCCCGCGATCTTGTCCCAGCGCCGCCGCCCTTCCGCGTCGCCTGCTGTTCGGGTTCCCGACTCACGGCGGTCATCACGCTCATGGCCGGTGATGACCGCAAACGACGAAGCCGCATCCCGATGCGTCACCGGAATGCCCGCATACGCCGGCGCGGCAATCGCCGATGTCACGCCCGGCACGACCACAAACGGAACAGAACGCTCCCGCAGAAACTCGGCTTCCTCGCCGCCGCGCCCGAACACAAACGGGTCGCCGCCTTTGAGCCGGGCCACGATTTTGCCCGCTGATGCCCGGTCGGCCAGCAGCGCATTGATGTCTTCCTGACGCATCGCGTGGTGGTCCGCCTGCTTGCCCACATACACCCGCTCGGCGGAAGGCGGCGCGTAGTCCAGCAGCTTCGGATGCGCGAGCCGGTCATAGACGACAACATCGGCGATTTGGAGCGCGTCCGCCCCGCCGACTGTGATCAGCTTCGGGTCGCCCGGCCCCGCCCCAATCAAGTATACTTTGCCGACTGTCATAGCAACAATTGTACCCGCCCGACCAAATATACCGTACAGAAGGCGGGCGTCGGGTAAAATAAAGGCTTATGCAAACCTTTGAAGCGCTGATTGAAAAATTTCTTGCCGAACGCTCTTTAGTTTCTGCGACGTTGAGCGAGGCCACGCAAAAAGCCGAAGACGCCGCCAGAAAAATCACGGTCCGGCCCCTGCTCCTGCGCGGGCAGCGCTTGTATCAGTTTGAGTTCCGGTACGCGCAGAAAGTGAAGCACGAGAACTTGACCGAGAAAGAAGCAAAAGGCCGCTTCCTGGAACTGCTCGGCCCCTCGTTCCGGCAGGGCTATTTTTCGACCCAATCCGGCGATTTTCAGGCCGTCGCCCGCGCCGCCGGCACCATCACGGTTCGGGCGAAAGACGCGGCGCCGAAGACGCCTGCCGCCGCCGCGCCGCTGACACATAACCGCTCCAAAAATTATCTGCTGCCGGAAGATACGCCGGTTGATTTTCTGGTGCGGCTTGGGGTGATGTCCCAAAGCGGCGCTGTTGTGGCGGCGAAGCGGGACAAGTTCAAGCAAATTAACCGCTTTTTAGAAATGGTAGACGATGTCGCCGGCAGCCTGCCCGCCTCCGGCCCGTTGCGGGTCGTGGACTTCGGCTGCGGCAAAGCGTATCTGACGTTCGCTCTTTATCATTATTTGAATGTCATCAAGCAAAAAGAAGTGCATTTGATTGGTTTGGACCTCAAACAAGACGTGGTCGAGTTTTGCCGCCAGGTCGCTCAGGACTTAGGGTATACGGGCCTCACATTCGCCGCCGGGGACATTTCAAGCTGCGCGGAGACCCGCCCGGTAGACATGGTAGTCACCCTTCATGCCTGCGACACCGCGACCGATGATGCGCTCGTCAAAGCGGTAGAATGGGGCGCAAAGGTTATCCTGTCCGTGCCTTGCTGCCAGCATGAGCTGTTTCAGCAGCTCGCGTCCGAGGTCATGCGCCCGCTGCTGCGGCACGGCATCTTGAAAGAGCGCTTGACTGCACTTGTCACCGATGCCGCCCGCGTCAGCCTGCTCGAAAGCGCCGGCTACTCCGCTCAAATTTTGGAATTTGTTGCCCTGGAACACACGGCTAAAAACCTGCTCATCCGCGCCGTCAAGCGCTCCGGCTCCGCAGGCCCAAAGCCGCTGTCCGCCGAGTACGAAGCCTTTCGCGACTTCTGGCATATCCACCCGCATCTGGAAGCCGCGCTCCAAGCGCTGAGGGCAGGAGAAGCGCGGGACGAAAACAACCCGGATTGAAAGGCGGCTGCTGAAGCATGAATTCTCCTGTTCTCTCAGGGCTTCGGGTCTAATACTTCAGCATAAAGTGCGGCCTGGCGGGCGCGGGCTTTGGCGTAAACCGCGTGGCGGGCGGGGTCGGGCGCGTAGGTCTTGGACAGAAACGCGGGGACTTCAGACAAGTCTTTGATGAGGCCGAGGTCGGCGAGAGCAAGCAGTCCTGCGCCACGGCTGGTGGCTTCGCCGACGCGGCTGGCGATGATGGGAACGCCCATCGCATCGGCCATCATCTGCGCCCAGTCCGGGTCGCCGACCAAAGCGCCGCCGGACGCCACAATTTGGGTTGCCGACGGGTACTGCTGGATCAAAATGTCGTAGACATCGGCGAACTGGTAGGCAACGGCCTCAAGCGACGCCCGCAGCATCTCGGCCGGGGTCGTGTGCAGGTTCATTCCCAAAATGGTCGCCCGCGCCCCGGCGTGCCAGCCCGGCGAGCGTTCCCCGGCCCAAAACGGCAGCACAGTCAAACCGTGGCCGTCGGGAGGCAGGGCGGCGACCGCTTTGCCGGCGGCTTTTCGGTCCCCCACTTGCAGCGTTCGCTGCGCCCAGGCGTAGACGTTGCCGCCGTTTGCGAATGCACCGCCCACTAAAAACCGCGCGTCGTCTATCCGGTAGCAGAACAGCTTGTCGGGAATGTCTAAAGCGTCGGCCTTGACCGCGACCCGCATGGCCCCCGATGTGCCGACATTGATGGCGATGCGCGTGGCGTCCACGGCCCCGCTGCCGGCGTTGGAACACGCCCCGTCGCCGGATGCCGGAAACCAGGGCAGGTCCTTCAGCGGTTCCAGCGCCTTTGCCCATTCTTTTGTCAGGCCGGAGACCGGCGCGGCTTTGCCGGCCAGGGGATTGAGCTGACGCAGCGTGATCGGCAGCTCGGTCAGCGTCTGCGGGTCCCACTCTTTGGTGTTTTGATTTAACAGGCCCGTGCCTGACGCCATGGACAGGCTGCACGAAACCGACCCGAACAAGCGCAGTTGAAGATACTCGCCGAACGACATCCAAAGCCGTGCGTGGCCGAACTGCTCCGGCCCCGTTTCCTGAAGCCAGCGCAGCTTGGCGGGCCAGTAGCAGGGGTGCAGGACGCAGCCGGTGCGCTTGTGGTAGGCGGCTGCGTCCATCTCCGATTTCAGTTTCTCGGCCTCGCCCAGCGCCCGCGAGTCCGCCCAGGAAAACAGCGGCGTCACCGCCCGGCCGTCTTCGCCGGTACCCACGAGGCTGTGCCAGAAACACGAAATGCCGACGCCCGCCACCCGCCCCAGCGTCTCAGCGTCGGTTTTGCGGACCAATTGCTTTACGCAGTCTATGGTCAGCGCCAGCAGCTTTTCGGCGTCGGTCTGCACCCCGCCGTCCGCTGTCGTCGTTTGGGCATAAGCATTCTGCACTTCCGCGCCGGGCAGGGCGCGTCCGCGCGTGTCAAACAGCATGGCCCGGACCGATGAAGTCCCCATGTCCAGTGTCAATATCAACGCTTTCTTCATAAGTTTCGTACTTCATAAGTTTTGCAGGGTAGGGTATAAAAAAGAGTATGTATGTTGCGTCCCGACTTTTCGCCCGCCGATGGCCGCTCATTCCGGCTCTGCTGATTTTTTCCGGCTGTGCCCGAACTGCTTCGATCCATCCGCCTGCCGAGGAAGCAGACATAAAAACTCCCGGCGTGACTGCAAACTCCGGCGGCGATACGCGCGGCACGGTTTTATTTCAGCCCGGCCCGGCCCCGGCCAATGCGCCTGATCCTTACACCGCCGTCAGCTCCAAGTTTGTTCTGCCCCAGCGCCAGAAGCTTGCGTATGCGCTGGCCGAGATCGACCTGCACGCCCACCGGCAGGCCGCAAGCGGTTACCCTGTCCCCGTACCGGGAAGTCCGGGCTATTCCAAGCAAAAAGCCCAGACCGCCGCCGAGCAGCAGGCGCTGTTCAATGTGTACCTGCTGGAAAAGTACCATGCCCGCTTCTGCAACCAGTTTCACGTCACCTACGACCAGCTTGCATTGATCATTCAGGAAGGCCGCGACAAAAGCTGGCCGATGCCGCCTGCTCCGAAAAAATAATGGTTCTTGGTGTGACTTCTTTCACAGCTTAAGTGTGACCGGCTTCCGCCGCGCGGCTGTTCTTCTGGGACATACTCTCTTCATCAACCGAGCCGATGACAACGAAGCGAAGGCTTCCAGGAGAAACACCATGAACAGCACACTGAACAACACACTGAACTCTGCCGCCCGCACAACGTCCGTCAAGCCTTCTGTCCGCACTGTGGCCGGAAAGTGGGACATGCTGGCTGTGATTGGCCTCATAGCTTCCAGCGCGGTTTACGGCGTCTATGCCCTAACCCAGATGACCGGGTTCTAGCCTATTTCGCGTAAAACGTAAAGCTTTGCGTCGTTATTTGGAGGGCAACAGCCTGCTCGGAAATTGCCGGGTCGCGCGAAATCGGCAGGCTTTGGAATGCTGCCAAAGGCGGGATCGGTGGGTCATGCTCGCTTTCCAGCAGGTCCATTTGGGCGGACGCATCGGCGCGGCGGGGCGCATACACAAAAGAAACCGAGTTGATGCCCCGGCGCAGGGTCATCGTGATGTCTCGGTCAACGACTCCCGTGTAGACGCCCTCGCGGACGCCGTTCAGCAGCACGGTCAACCGCGCATCCCGCACCCGGCCTCGCAGCCAGTGCGAATGGTCGGTCGGCATGGTGCGCCCGCGCAGCGGATCGTGCGGGGCCAGCGGATCGGCGGGAACCAGCGGGTCCACCAGCGGCGCGTCTTTCGCTGAGACCGGCGCTTCATGCGCCGTCAGCGGATCGCTTGCCGAAATGCCCCCGCCCCCGGACAGCAGCGGGTCCGGCGAAGACGACGCGGATGCGAGTGGAACGGGCGCAGGGGGCGGGGCGGAGGCCGCGCCGCCCGGCGGCGGGCCTGCGTAGGGCCTGTCCTCCCCGCAGCCGCCCAGCAAAAGCGCGGCCAGCGCCGGCGCGGCAAGTA
>CAXUBO010000169.1:0-7790 GCA_964249345.1 uncultured Armatimonadales bacterium
GCGCTTTCGGCGAGAGCTTTTTGGCCCAGCACGCTGACCGGCAGCCCGAAAGGCCGCGCCGAACGGCCCGGCGGGACGGTGCGGGTGAGGGAGAAGTCGGCGGGCTTCAAGGTCAAAGCGCGGCGGGTTTCCGTGGTGTCGCGCAGGGCCAAAGCGACTTCCAAGTAGCGCGGCCCTTCTTCAGTCCGGCCGGCGTAGGTTTCCAGGACGGCGCTGGTGACGGTCAGTTCCCAGCCGTCACGCAGCATCTTGTCGCCCGTATGATACGTCGTTTTTGCGCCGCCGCTGAGGTGCTGGTCAAACCAGTTTAAGATGCGCCGAAGCTCGTCCAAGCGGTGCTGCGGCTCGCCGAACCCGTGGCCTTCGCGGGGGTAATGCACGAACTCGACGGTCCGGCCTAAGAGATGCAGGGCCTGGTACATCTCCTGAGAATTGGCGATAAACGTGTTTGGGTCCTGGTCGCCGTGCATAATCAGGACCGGCGTTTCAATGTTCTGCAAATACGTTGCCGGAGACCGCTCGGCGTACAGCGCGGGCTTGTCCCACGGGTAGCCGCCTAAGTATTCGGTTTCCCAGCGCGGAGCCTGTGAGTTGGAAAAATCCGTGGCAAGCGAGAAGATGCCGAACTGAGACACGGCGGCCCCGAAGCGATTGGTCCTGGAAATCAGCCAGTTGACCAGGTAGCCGCCGTAAGACGAGCCGATGACGGCCAGCTTATCGGGGTCGGCGACTTTCTCGCGAATGGCTTCGTCAATGCCCGCCAGAACATCGGCGGCATCACCGCCGCCCAGGTCAAGGCGGCTGGCCGTGCTGAACGCATTGCCGTAGCCTTCGCTCCCCCGGTAGTTCGGCGACAAAACCGCGTAGCCTTCGGCGGCCCACGTCTGCCAGGCCGTGTAGGGGCTGAGCGCCTGCACTGTCCGGCCATGCGGGCCACCGTGCAGGTTTACAATGAGCGGCAGCCGCTGGCCTTCTTTGGCATTGAGGGGGAGTGTGAGCAGCCCTTCAATTTCTAAGCCGTCGGAAGATTTCCAGGAAACAAGCTGCGTCGGGGCAAGCGCGTAGCCGTCGGCCCATTCTTGGTTGAGATCCGTCAGCGTTTCGGCGCGTTTTTTGACCGTCGATTTTTCGGCCGGCGCGAGCCAGCACAGCTCCGGCACGTCCACCGTGGAGCTTGCGACATACGCGACGCCGCCGTTGGGGGCGACATGGTAATCGTGCAGATGCTCTTCGTTCTGAACAACGCTCTGCCAGCGTGCGCCGTCCCGTCGGAAGACCGCCGTCGTCGTCCCAATCGCCGCCAGCACATAAATCCGCCCGGCGGCATCGGTGCAGACGCCGCGCCAGCCGGTGAGATCGTGGGGAAAATCAGCGGTGAGAAGGACAGGCTCCGACGGCTCCAGAACCGAAGCGGCGTATAAATTAGGCTGGGAGTACGACAGCGCGGGGTCAAGGGGGGCGACATACAGCACCTGCAAGCCGTCACGGGTCCAGACAGGATGAAACTTGCCGCCGGGGCCGTCAGCTATGGGTCGCGTCGCGCCGCTCTCAACATCTAAAACCCAGACATCGCACTTATGGTAGTCGTTGACTTCGCCGGTGTAGTTGGTCGTGAACGCCACCGATTTGCCGTCCGGCGACACGGCAATCTCGCCCAGCCCAAAGTCGCCGGGGTGCAGCAGCTTCGGCTTCTTGGCTTCCCGGTCAATGCGCCAGATTTGCCCCCGGAACTTTTCAAGCCGCTCCACAACCGCGTCATCTTTGCGCTCGGCTTTGTCCGTGTGATATTCTTCTAAAGGCTTCGGGCGCGGCTCCTGCGCGAGGTACACGATGCCGGAGGAATCAGGAAGCCAGCCGTAGTCGCCGACACCTTCCGGGGCGTCGGTGAGGGGTTCCGCTTCCCCGCCCCCGCCGTCCATCGGCAGCAGCCAGACCTGCTCTTTTGGCTCGCCGCCTTCGTCATAGTCCCCCGCGCCGTCATCCCGGCTGCTTAAAAATGCCAGCCAGTTGCCGTCCGGCGACCAGCGCGGCCCCGTTTCATTGCCCCCACCGCGCGTGATCTGCCGGGGTTCTGCGTCCGAGCCAATCTTCAGCGTGTAGAGGTGCTGCGTCACCCCGTTTTCGTCCCAGTCCGTTTCGCTGACTCCGTACACAACGCGCACATTGTCCGGCGCGACCTGCACGTCCCCCGGCATCTTCAGTTCCAGCAGGGCGCGAGGGGTAATCTTCTGCTTCCGTCTTCTTGCCATAGACGCAGATTGTACCCGGTCCGCCCCCGCTTTGCCTTGAAGAATGCCTGTGGCGGCTAACGGGCAGAGTGTGATATAAATGTCGCAGTGTAATTGGGAATGCTGTTGTCCCGCGAGGGCGGCGGCGGCGCAATAAATAACTGCGGATTGTTCGGCGGCGTCATATTCGGCAGCGTCGTATTTGGAATGGTGAAGCTCGGCACCGTAAACTTTGGAACGGTGAACTTTGGAACCGGCATCTGGGGCGCGGGACCCGTCACGCGAGACGGCGGCACGGCGTGAAGCTGCTGCTGAAGCTGCTGGACCTGCGCCTGCAAAGCGTTGATTTGGCTTTGCATGGCCTGAATTTTGGCGTCCAGTTGGCTGCTGGAAATCGTGGGGGCCTGCGCCTGGGCGGGAGCGAGAACAAACAAAGCGGCAGCGGCAAGAGCCGCCGAAAGCGGGAGGCGTGTGTTCATGGGTATCTCCTGTGTGGTTATTTGCGTGAACGATGAGTAGACTTGCCACGGAAGTTATTCCGGGGCTTCCAATTCCGTGGCATACTCCTCTGCGCTTCTTGTCGGCGGCTGCCTCTGCGCTATTTCCCCTGCGCCTCAATGATTACCTCGTTCATATATAAAGGACACTTGGCACGGAGCGCGAGGGCGACGGCATCGCTTGGGCGTAAATCAATTTGATGGATTTGGCCGCCGACGCGCAGGCTGACGACGGCATAATATGTTTCATCGCGCATGTCGTTGATGCAGACATCTTCGATTGTCGCGCCAGCAGCGTTTAGGCACAAAAGCATGGCATCATGGGTGAAAGGCCGTTCGAGGCTGTCGCCTTCCAGGCCCAGCGAGATCGCCCATGCTTCAAACTGCCCGACAAAGATAGGAACGCGCCGTCTTCGGTTATCACGAAACAGGACAAAATGATTTGCTACTGCTCCCTGGTCCTGATGGGCATAAACACCCATCACTTTCACCATCACACGTTGTTCGGTCATAGCATTTACCCTCTACGACCTTGCTGCGCGGCCAATCTTCAGCAGCACCGCGCCGTGGGGCGGGACTTCCACCGAGTAGCTGCCGCTAACTGTACCGACGTTTTTGTGCAGCCACAAGTCGCGCACCGGCTGAGAACCGGATAAGCCGAGGTCGGACCAGCGGACGGTTAAGACGTGCGGCTCTAGGTCGCCGTTGACCAGGCCGACGGCGCGGGTGCCGTCGAACAAGGGCCTGGCCCAAACTTCGCCGTCATCGGCGTCTTTAGACACTAACCCGGCGGGCTTACCCAGCGGGTCCTGGTTGATGTCCAGCGCTTCGTCGTTGGTCAAGAGGGCCAGCGTCAGCGGGTCCAGCTTGGTCATGTCGCAGCCAATCAAAAGCGGCGACGACAGCAAACACCACATGGAGATATGCAGGATTTGCTCGTTTGGGGTGAGGCGCGTCGGGTGGACATTGCCTTTGCCGACAATTCCGACCATCAGCATGTCTGGGTCGTTCCAGTGGCCCGGCCCGGCATACTGCTCGTGGCCGGCCTGGCTTTCGTAGATGGAATGCAGGCTGCCCCAGTTGTCGTCAATGTCGCCGGTGGTGCGCCACGAGTTGCCGCCGACCGACGCGCCCCATTTCCAAACATCCCCCATGCCGTACTGGCACAAGCTGAACACAATATCGCGCGGCTGGGCCGCAAGTGCCGCGCCCATGACATCGTAGGGCTTCTCCAAAACGGGCAGCGAGTGGTCGCCGTGGACTGTTTGATCGTAGGAACACCAGTCATATTTCAGATAATCAAAGCCCCACTTGGCATACGTCGCCGCATCCTGCGCTTCATGCTGGTAGGAGGCCGTGTAGCCGCCGCAGGTGGTCGGGCCGGGGCCGGAGTAAATGCCGATCTTCAGACCTTTGCTATGGATGTAGGCCGCCAGCCCAGGCATGTCGGGGAACTTGGCGTTGGTTTCAACATTTCCCTGCGCGTCCCGCCCATCATTCTCGCTGTGTCCGGCTTCCCAGGTGTCGTCGATGTTGACGTACTGAAAGCCGTGCCGGGACAGCCCGGCGGCGATCATCTCATCGGCGGCATCACGCACTTTGCCCGCGTCTACATGGTCCGCCCAGACGTTCCACGAGTTCCACCCCAGCGGCGGGGTCAAGGCCAGCTTGTGCGCCCCACCCACTATCGTGAGTATTCGCTTTGCAGTTCCCTTCGGCCCGCGCACGGTCAGCGTCACCGCCGTTGTTCCCGCCTGGGCGAGTGCGCCTGAAATGATTCCCGTGCTGGCATCCAGCGTCAGTCCGGCGGGCAGAAGCTTGGCGCTGTAGAGGAGCGGGCCGTCGCCGGTGGCGGGGACAAGGAAGAGGAACGGCTTGCCGGGGGTTGCGCCGACGAGGCGCGGGCCGTGAATCGCCGGGCGCGGGTCCGCCGCCGGCACCACCAGGCGCGGCAGGGAGACCGGCACGGCAAAAGCTTCGGGCCTCACGGCTGCGCCGGGAGCCAGCGTCAGCAGCGCCCCGGCCCAGTCGGCATGGTCGTAGTTAATCCCGTCCCCGCCGTCGGTCACGCGCAGGGTCATTCGCTGTGCGCCGGTCAGGTCCACCGACAGCCGCTGCGGCGCGTCTCCGCCGTGCAGAACGCCCGTCTGTGCGGCAGCTTTGCCGTCTACGCGCACCGCGAACGTCACCGAGCCTTTGTGATCGGTTTCATCGTCCACGCCCACCACCGCGTCAAAATGGGTCGCGCTGCCGTGCAGGTTCACGACAAACACGCTTTCGGCATGGGTGCCGATCCCGTGCGGGTACACGACGCCGCCAAGCGTCAGCGGATGCCCGTCAATCGACTTGCCCGCGTTCGGCGCTCCATAGCCCACCGTCATCTTGGACAAATCCAGCGTCTCGGTCCACTGCCCGTTCGCCGGGGCGGCTTCCACCGTCAGCGCCGCAGGCAAAGTTTGAGCGCGGACGCTTCCAGAGGACAGAACGGCAAGCGCCGCCGTGCCGCACCAATAAGTATATTTCATGCCCTATTTTACGAATGTTTGCGATTTTTGTCAAGCAAAACGAAATTAGGAAGATGCAAAAACGCCCAGCCTCGTAGGAAGCTGGGCGTCCGCGTTAGCTTTGGATTTCTTATCGCGCTACGGCAAGCCGTTCTTTTGCCGCCGTACTTGCCCGGTCATCCCCTAGTTCCGCCGCTTTTTTGTAGGCTACAGTGGTTGCTTTTTTGTCCTCTTGAAAAGCCGTCCACGCTGCGGCCTTGTCTTTGACCGGACTGTCTAAGAAGACATAGCCACTGCTGGACAGCGCTTCGCCGAGGTAGTATTGCACAGTCCCAGAGTTTGGGTACAGCTTGGCGGCTTCCTTCATGTGGGTGATTGCTTCCTTGTTGCTACCGATTCCCATCTCTCCATAAGCAAGAGCCGTGTCTGCGAGTGCTTGCAGACGCTCCGGTGTATACTGCACTTGATTAGGCGAAGCAGGCTTCGTCATTGCTTCCGGTAATGGCACTTTGAGGATGGGCTGGCCACCGTGGTACTGACTGTCTTCATAATCAAGCAGGAAAGCGGCATGGTTATACATCTGGATGGCTTCGGCGGGTTGATTTGTCTTCGCCAGCACCAGAGAATACTCCGCCCAAACATCAGCGTTGCCTCCTACCCCGCCGCTAAATCCCAGCCCAAAGCCTTCAATTAGAACTTTATGAAAGGCTTGGCTGGCTTCGTTCAGCTTGCCGAGAGCGACACAAGCCTCTGCAAGACGCTGATAAGCTAAACCGTCTGTTGGAACATAATCCAGAGCATGTTGGAACTCAGCCGCGGCATCACTCGCGTGACCTGATTTGAGCAAATCCTGGCCGTGCAGGATTGCATCATAGGCTTTGTTTCCCGCTTCCCTTAAAGCGGTGTCCGGGTTGCTCTGGGGCAACGAGCCTTGGAAGACGCCGGGAGGCAACGACGGAGCAGGCGTCTCAGCGCCACTGGTTCCCGACGCTTCAGGAGACTGGGCAGATGCGGTTGGAGCTGAGACTAGAAACACCGAAAGAAGAAGCAAGCAGATTAATGCTGCCAACATGAAACGATTTTGGATTGTTTTTTTCATCTGGTTTTCCTTTGAACTGCTGTAATGCTTCGACGAAACAGCTTATGACGTACCATTGTTTTGAACAAGAGACCAAGTTGGTGGAGTAGTCGTAACTGTGGATGTTGGTTGAGCCGGTGCTGTGGGGCTTGATGCAGTGATTGTCCATTGGCTGTTCAGCCATTTGACTGTGCAAGACCAATTCCATGTGTAGCTTTGGAGAGGAACCCATATACCTCCTGTGGGCTGATACATCATCCAAGTGACAAAGCTATAGTTTCCCGTGGCTGTATTCCATCCTTGATATTGGGGAGAATTGACGCCTGCCACACCAAAGGCCGGACGGTCTGATTGTGTTCCTGGGTTCGGCAGTGTCCATTGAGAGCCTGGGTAGGGGAAAAGGTTGTCCAATCCTTGCAAGTTATTGTTAGAACCGACGACAGGTGTCGTTGATCCATCCTGAAGCATTTCAAAGTCAGGAGTAATTAGCTGTGCAAAACATCCGACTCCTCCAGAAAAAGGGGGGGGTACAGTGATGACAGCGCTTTGCCAGTATTCACCGCCGGGGTAACCAGTGCCTGGAGCAGCCAGCAGACCGAAGTATCCTGCTTGCACCCAGGGTTGAACGGTACCAGTTTGGATTGTCCAAGTCGCTGTCGGCTTCTCAACCTTAACTGTCGGCGAATTTGCCGTGATGCCCAGGTTGGTCTTGCCATCAGGAGCCGTCAGGTTCACGGTGCAGGTGACGGTCAAGTTCTCTGCGGCGCTGTCATAGAACGCCAACGGAGCCACTGTTGTGCTACCCGCCGCTGGACCGCTTAAGTCCGCGCTGCCAAGCTGAACCCATTGATTGCTGGGAGCATTCTGGTTGTATGTTTTAAAGCAAGTCCCAGATGGCTGCTTCCAAATGTAATTGGTAACAGTGCCAATCGTGCCGCTCAACGTGGCCGTGATCTGCTGGCCCGTCAGCACTCGGTAATCCCCAACAGAAGGGTTGTAGGTGCCGGTGATGGCAACAGTAGGTGCACTAGCGCTGATGGTAATCGAACCGACGCCCGCGCTGCACAGCCCCGTACCAACAAAAGAAGTACCGTTCGGGTTCGTGCCGTTCGGTCCGGCAGTTGCACTAGCACTGGCCGAGGGTGCAATAGTCACAGTGAATGAACCGCCGGTGCCGCCGCCGGGATTGACAACATACTTGGTGCCGCTGACAGTTCCGACGTTTGATCCCGAAGTGGATTGCGGGTCGCTTTGCCCCAGCCCATCGTCGGCAGTGCCAGCAACAGCAGGAGTGGCGTTGCCGTTGGCATCCGTGCTGCTGTCACTAGCGGAAGCCGTGGAAGTTTCGGTGACGATGACACTAGAGTGTATCTCATAAATAGCAGGGGGCTACTAAATCATCTGACAATGCTCCATCTGAGCAGCCTTTTTTAGAGTAGTTCTGCCTGTTTTAGAGTAGTTCTGCCTTTGTCGGGGTGCTGTG
>CAXUBO010000170.1:0-7617 GCA_964249345.1 uncultured Armatimonadales bacterium
TTTTTATATAAAAGCCACTGCATTGTAACACTGTTTTCGCGGAATGCAGCCAAAACGCAGAAAAGATTTTTTCGCTGTTTCACAAAGAAGCCGGAGAAGTTATCTCCGGCCTTACCGATGCATCCAGAAGTTAGCTGGCCGGAACTTGGGAAGGGTTGGTGTAGACGTTACCGTCAAGGTAAAAGACGCCGTTGCCGAAGGGATACCACATGTTGCGGGTTCCCACGGGGCCGCCTTTGACTTTCGTGTAAAAGTCCACGCCGGAGGGGTGGTTGCCGGAACCATTTGTGACCAAGCGAGCATCATAAGCAGTCCAGGTTTGGCTGGGAAACATCGCCTTGACATGGCCGTCCAGGAACAGAAAATTGCTGCGGCCATTGTGCCAGTCCACAGGAGCTTCAAACGGCACGCTGTCACTGGTCGCTGTCGGGTACGGAGCGCTGCCGAGTACCGAACCCGCCTGGACCGTGCCTGCGGCGTTGCCGGAAACCGGATGAAAAGCGGTTCCATAACGGTTCACCGTGCCATTGTAGTTATCGTTGGACTTCTCCTGGGCACCTTCGTAGAGAAGAATGGTTTGGGAAGAACTATCTACTTGGTCAGCATTGAAGCCCGGATACATCCCATTGACATAGAGGCAAGTGCTTTGATTGACGGCTGACGCAGTTGCCGCGCAGTCGGTGGCTTTCTTGTAGGTGCCGTTGATTAAGCCATCGCCATGCCAGCCGGCTTGCAGGAACTGGTTCATAATATAGTTGGCTCCCGGTGGAGAAGTGCCGTTGATGCTGGCAATGGCATAGGAGCTTCCAGAAGAATCATCCGGGCAGCCGAATAGGTTCGCTGCCCCGCCATTGCCGCGCTGCTTGATATAAGGGTAGATGCCGGCGACATCCTGGTATGTACCATGAGTGGTGCTGTCAGTGCTTGGCAGCACGTTGCCGTTCGCATCAACCACTTGCCCAATAATCCAAGTCGGAGGACTATTGGAAAGCTTGGGGCTGTTGGTGGTAATCGGCATCGGAATACAACTGTCGTAATCGTTGGAATACAGCGCAAACGCAAGGCCAAGCTGCTTGAAATTGCTCTGGCAGGTGGCGCGGCGGGCGTTTTCGCGAACGCTCTGGAAGACGGGAAACAAAATGGCGGCGAGAATCGCGATAATGGCGATGACGACGAGCAGTTCAATCAAGGTGAACCCCCGGCGATAAGACTTAGGCAGCATGGACAACCCTTTCAAAAAAGCAGACAAAAAAGGCTTCTGAATGCGTGAGAAGCGCCATGAGTATACAGGGTAATGCCGGGAACTTATGTTAAGGGAATGTTAAGTTTTGCTGGTTTACAGGACAAGAACAGACTTTTTTGAGACGGTTGCCGTCTATTGGGAACAGCGCTTTTTGCAGAGCAGCAGGATTCGGACGCGCAAACAGGAGAACAACGTCTTGCATGAAAATAATGTCTTGCTCGGATTTCGCGTCGTGTCGGCGCTTCTTGAGCTTCCTGTCCTGGGATTTTCATCTTGATCCTATTCGGCTGCTTCCTTGACAGATAAGCAAAATACTTGTACAATATCGCAGACACAAACACAGGTTCGGCAAAACTCTTCCATGAAATATCATGTCAAACTTAGAGCCTTTCGTTTCCTCGCATCCTCTTAACCAAACTTTCAAGCGCCGCGACATTGTCGTCGTCGGCGCGTCTGCCGGCGGCGTGGAAGCGCTGGCGGAGTTCGCGTCCCGCCTGCCCGCCGGCCTGCCTGCCGCCGTCTTCGTTGTCCTGCACATGCCCGCTTACGGCCACAGCGTCCTGCCGGACATTCTGAACCGGCGCGGGCCGCTTCCCGCCGCACATCCCGAAAACGGCGAAGCCATCCAAACCGGACGGATTTATGTGGCGCGGCCCGATTACCATCTTCTGATCCGGGAAGGACGCATTCTGCTGACGCGCGGCCCTGCCGAAAACAACCACCGGCCCGCCGTAGACACCCTGTTCCGCTCCGCCGCCCGCGCTTACGGCCCGCGCGTTACCGGCGTCGTCCTGAGCGGGACGCTCGACGACGGCACGGCGGGATTGCAGTCCATCAAGTTGCGCGGCGGCATGGCGCTGGTGCAGGACCCGAAAGAAGCGATGTTTGCCGGAATGCCCCGAAGCGCCCTGGAAAATGTCGCGGTCGATGCCGTTCTGCCGCTGGCGGCGCTGGCGGAAATGGTGGTGCGCTTGGCCGGGCCTTCGGCAGCGCAGGAGGGACTTTCCGTGGCCCCTGAACCGATGACGCCGAATCTTGCGGCGACGGATTTGGAAGAAGATGTCGCAGTCGCCGAGATGCACCTGGACGCGCTGGAAGAACGCGCCGAAGGCAAGCCGTCCGGCTTTAGCTGCCCGGACTGCCACGGCGTCCTATGGGAGATTTCCGAAGGCGAGCTGATCCGCTTCCGCTGCCGGGTCGGCCATGCGTTTTCCCCGGAAAGCTTGTTTGCGGCCCAGTCTTCTGGCCTGGAAGAAGCGCTCTGGGCGGCGCTCCGGGCGCTGCAAGAAAGCGCGGCGCTGGCTGAGCGCCTGCATTCACGCTCGTCGGAGCGCGGCCATGTGCTGTCGGCGCAGCGGTTCGCCGATCAGGCCCATGATGCCCGCACCCGCGCCGCCACGATTCACGATGTTCTGACCGGCGGCCAAATCGTTGCCGATCCCGGCTTAAAGGCAAAGGCTTCGTCAGACCCGCAGAAAACAAGCGAGCCTGAGACAAGCGAGCCTGAGACATGAACCACGCCCTGAGCGCCGCAGATGAAGAAGTAAAGCCGACGGACGATGCCGCCGAGACCGAGATCAGCGACCCGGAATTTGAGAGCCTTTTGGACTACCTGAAGCGCGGCCGGGGCTTTGACTTCACCGGCTACAAGCGGGCTTCCCTGCGCCGGCGCACCGACAAGCGCCTGCAAGCGTTGGGCCTTGCCGGCTACAGCAGCTACACCGACTATCTGGAAGTGCATCCCGACGAGTTCGTGCTGCTGTTCAACACAGTGCTGATCAATGTCACGACATTCTTCCGGGATGCGCCGGTGTGGGATTATCTTTCGGAGGAGATCATTCCGCGCATTCTCGCCGCAAAGTTTGAAGAAGAGCCGATCCGGCTGTGGAGCGCCGGCTGCGCGTCCGGGCAGGAGCCGTACTCGCTGGCGATGGCGCTTGCCGAAAAGATCGGCGTGGAAGCCGTTCGGGACCGGGTGAAAATCTACGCCACCGATGTTGACGAGGAAGCGCTGGCCCAGGCGCGGGCGGCGTCCTATTCGGCGCGTGACGTTCAGAGCGTGCCGCCGGCGCTGCTTGCCAAGTACTTTGACCGCGAAGAAGACAGATACGTTTTCAGCAAGGAGCTGCGCCGGTCCCTGATTTTCGGGCGGCACGATTTGTTGCAGGACGCACCGATTTCGCGCATTGACCTGCTGGTCTGCCGCAACACAGTCATGTACTTCAATGCCGAAGTGCAGACCGGCATTTTGTCGCGGTTCCACTTTGCGATCCGCGACGGCGGCTTTTTGTTTCTCGGCAAGGCCGAGATGATTTTTTCGCATACCAGCTTGTTCCTCCCGCTGGACCTGCGGCGGCGCGTGTTTGTGAAAATTGCCAAGCCCAGCCTGCGCGACCAGCTCCTGCTGATGACCCAAAGCGGCATTGAAACCGCCGCGCTGCCGATAGACAACCCGCTGCGGCTCTGGGAGGCCGCGTTCCAGACTGCGCCGACCGCCCAGGTTGCGGTAGACTTAAACGGCGCTCTGGCGGTAGCGAACGAACGCGCCCGCGTTTTGTTTCAGTTGTCCGGGCGGGACATCGGGCGTCCGCTTCAAGATTTAGAGCTTTCCCACCGGCCTGCCGAGCTGCGCTCCCGGATCGCCCAAGTCGAAAAAGAGCGGCGCACAGTCAGCATCAAGGACGTGCCGTGGATTGTCAGCGGCAAGACCATCTTTCTGGAAGCGCTTTTTGTCCCCCTCCAGGACAATGGCACGCTCATGGGAGTCAGCATCTCGTTCAGCGACATCACCCGCTACCGCCTGCTATCGGAAGAGCTGCAAGCGGCAAACCACGAAATGGAAATGACCTACGCCGGGCTGCAATCCGCGAACGAGGAGCTGGAAACCACCAACGAAGAGCTGCAATCCATCAATGAAGAGCTGGAAACGACGAGCGAGGAAGCTCATTCCATCAACGAAGAACTGCGGACTGCCAACGAAGAACTGCAAGAGCGATCACTGGCCTTGAACCGGGTCAATGCGTTCATGGAATCTATTCTTGCCAGCCTGCGCGGCGGAGTCATCGTGTTAGACAAGGGCCTCATGGTCCAAATCTGGAACAGCCGGTCGCAGGAGCTATGGGGCCTGCGTGCGGAGGAAGTCCAAGGATGCCAGTTCCTGACCCTGGACATCGGCCTTCCCGTAGATGCTTTGGTGCAGCCCGTGCGGGCCTGCTTGTCCGGCGCAAGCCCGTATCAGGAAATCATCGTGGAAGCGCATAACCGGCGCGGCAGAACAATTGTCTGCAAAGTGACGCTCACGCCGATGCTGGACCCGCAGAACGCCATCTGCGGCGTGATTGTGCTGATGGAGCCGCAGCCTCTTCCCGGCGCCGGCGGCGAACCCTAAACCGGCAGCAAACCCTGAAAAGGCCTGGATACAAACATCATGCCGAAACCTAATTTCCCGAACTCTATACATGACAGTCTTGACGAAGTTTCGCAGAACGGCGAAGCAAAGCCCGCTCGAACGCACGGCCTGCTGCCGCAGGCGCTGGAAGAGCTTCAAGCCAGTGTGGAAGAACTGCGCGTCGCCGAAGAAGAAATGCGGGTGCAGAACGAAGAGCTCAGCCGCGGGCGGATGCGCTTGGAAGCCGAGCGGCTACGCTACCAGGACTTGTTTGACTTTGCCCCCGACGGCTACCTCGTGACGACCTCCGACGGCACTATTCTGGAAGCCAACCGAGCGGCATCCCGGATGCTTGGCATTTCCACGCGCTTCTTGAAAAAGCGCAAACTCGGCGCGTTGATCGCCGTCCCAGACTTGGCCGACTTTCAGCCGCGCCTCAAAGCGCTGACTGCCTCCGGCGGCAACCCCCTGCCGGAATGGGTCGTGCAGATGCGCCGCCGGCCCACCGGCAAGTTCACCGCCGCCGTCACCGCCGTCCGGGTTCAGGACGTTCTGGGCCAGGAGCCGACCGCACGCTGGCTGATCCGCGACATCTCGGAGCGGCTTGAATCCGAAGAAGCGCGGGCCGCGCTCGTCCGCGCGGAAGCGTCCCGCGCCGAAGCCGAAGAAGTGCAGCGCCGAACAGCGGAGATTTTGGAAATCATCACGGACATGCAGATCGCTCTGGACCCGGAGTGGCGGTTCGTGTCCGTGAATGCCAGCGCCGCTCGCGAGATGCGGACTGCCGGATACGACCCGGAGGTGCTGAAAGGCCAGGTGATTTGGACCGTTTTTCCAACGTCCCTCGGACGCGACTTCGAGGCCGAAACGGTGCAGGCGGTCCAGGCAGGCCAAAATGTGCAATTTGAAGCATTTTTTGCAGAGCTTGGAAGCTGGCTTCAAGTGCGGGTTTTCCCGGCAGAAAACGGCGTGTCCTGGTACGCCCGCAATGTCACCGAGCGTAAAGACGCGGAAGCGTCTCTGCGGGCCGGCTACGAGCGGGAAAGGCGCATTGCCGAGACTTTGCAGCAGACGCTCCTGCACACGCCCCCGCTCAAAGCCTACCCTAACCTGAGCATTGAGACGTTCTACGAAGCCGCTTCCGACGAAGCGGCAATCGGCGGCGACTTTTCCGATGCGTTTTCCTATGACAGCGGCCGGATTGCGCTGGTTGTCGGCGACATTTCCGGCAAAGGTCTCGCGGCGGCGGCCCTGATCGCCGAAGTGAAGTACGCGCTGCGGGTCATTCTGCGGGACGCCCAACGGGCCGAAACCGCCCTGATGCGGCTGAATAACTTTGTCTGCGAAGCCCAGGAGCAGGGCGATTTCGCAGGCGATCACCAGGTTGTGCTGTCTGTGGCGCTGTTTGATCCGGGTACCGGCAGCTTGTCCTATGTCACTGCCGGCGGCGAGCCGCTGCTGCTGCTGCGGGCAGACGGCAGCGCGGAAGCGGTTGGAACGAACGGCCTTCTGCTCGGCGTTCAGCGAGAGATTCCTTACGCCGCCAGTGAAGCGCGGCTGGACCCCGGCGATACCCTGCTGATCGTGACGGACGGGCTGACGGAAGCTCGCCGCGACGGCCAATTCTTTGAGTTCGAGTCGCTTCAAGCCCAGGCCGTCCAGCTTCTGCCGGGCGAGACCCTGCGCGAGTTCGGCCAGTCAGTGATTGAATCCGTGCGGACCTGGGCCGGCGGCGCGTTCCACGACGATGTCTGCCTGCTGCTGGCCCGCCGGCACGAGTAGCCGGGCTTGTCTTGTATTTTGCGCCGCGCCGTGCTATAATGTCTCGATTGGTTTTCACTCACCCGATTGTTGAACGGAATCTTTGTCTTTCGTTCCTCTCTGCCCTTTTCGGCTTTGGCGAGCCGGTTGGGGCCAAAAATCCAAGCCCAGAGAGAGGAGGCATTTATGCCATCCATCGCCATCACCCAGCCTTACGAGGCCGTTTACATTGTTGACCCCGATCTTGGGGACGAGCGCATCAGCGCCATCACCGCCAAGTACCGCGGGATTATCGAAACCGGCGGCGGCGCGATTGAAAAAATTGATGTTTGGGAGCGCCGGCGTCTCGCTTACGAAATCAAGGGCCGTACCGAAGGCATTTATGTCGTCATGCAGTTCCGGGCCAAGCCGCCTGTGGAAGCTGAGCTGCGGCGCATCTTCCAGATCAGCGAAGATCAAATCCGCTTTTTAATTATTCGGCGCGATGACGAAGAAGCACTGCTTCCCGCCGCTTCGCCTGCTCCGGCAGCCGCAGTGCCTACCCCGGCCCCGGAACCGGCGCAAGCCGCCGAAGCCGCTCAGCCGGAACCTGCGGCAGTCACGACTGAAGCCGTCACGGAACCCGCCGAGACCCCGGAACCCGTATAAGAGAGCGCTCATAGAGACCTGCATTGGTTTACGAGAACAGACAAAAGGAGCTTAAGAAATGGACCTGAACCGCGTTATCTTGATTGGCCGCCTTGCCAACGACCCCGAACTGAAATACACGCCCAGCGGCATCGCCGTCACCTCGTTCCGCCTTGCCGTCAATCGCCCCATGTCGGCGGAAGCGCGGACCAACGGCCAGGAAAAGCAAGCCGATTTCTTCAGCATCGTCGCCTGGCGCCAGTCTGCGGAATATGCCGCAAATTATCTCGGCAAAGGCCGCCTGGTCGCGGTTGAAGGCCGCTTGCAGGTGCGCGAATATGTCACGCAGGACGGCCAGAAGCGCCGCGACACTGAAGTGGTGGTAGACAACCTGAAGTCGCTGGACCGCCCGAAAGAAGGCGAAGAAGGCGGCCAAGGCGGAGGCGGCTACAGCCGCCCGGCGGGAGGCGGCTACAACAATGGCGGCGGAGGCGGACGCGGCGGCGACTATGCCGACGCCGATCCCGGCGGCGACACCGGCTACGGCGATGACGCTCCGGTTTCCCCTCCCCCAGCCCGCGCCCCGGCTCGTCCGGCG
>CAXUBO010000171.1:0-7587 GCA_964249345.1 uncultured Armatimonadales bacterium
TCCAGCAGGCTGTTCGCCGTGCCGCTCGTGGCCTGGCTCAAGCGTGCATTGACCTGCGCTCCATAAATGGGGTTGCCCGCTTGGTCCGCAATCGCCGCGCCGCTGGCAACATACTCCGGCTGCGAGTCGAAGCGGCGGTCCTTCATAAAGACCTTATGCTCCGTGTTCTGCGAGTCTTGGTACTTGCCGTCCGGGTCTTTGATTTGGACATAAACGCGCGGGCCGTTGTTTGGGCCGCCGGTGTCGTCAATGCCGGCCTCACGGTCGCTCAGGCGCACCGTCAGCGTGACGGCCTGGCCGCCGGACGCCGCCAGCTTGTTGGGAACGCCGGTGACAGGATTGGCTGTTGTTCCGGCCTGGACATGGACCACTTCATTGGAGCTAAAGCGCAGCAGGGTCGGCGGGTCCAGGTTCAAGACCTGCGATACCAGCAGGCCGGCGTAGCTTGCGCCGACGGTGAAGTTCTGGGTGCTGTCCTGGCTGTTCGTCACCGAGCCGCCTTCCGGCACGGACGCGGCGACTTCCACCGGCGCACCGCCGGAAGGATTGTTGTAGGTCACGGTCCGGTTGGAAGAATACGCGATGCTGAAGATGGAAAGGAACGGCGACCAGGTCGGATAAGCGTCCTCGTAAACATTGCCGGCGCTGCTTGTTTCGTTCGCGTTGTCGTCGGTGTTGAGCTTGATGGACGCATTGCCGCTGCCGGCAGCGGTCTCCGGCGTCAGCGTTTCGGTGGTCGGAGCGGATACCCCGGTCGCGGCCAGGAAGTAGTAAATGTCGTGCGGCGCGGTCATCGAGGCCGTGCTGCGGGAAAAAGCAAGATAGGCGGCGTCGCTGGTAGGGTTGGTGTACTGGTTCTGGTTGGCAAAGTTGCTCCACGCCGGGCCGTAGTCGTCAAAGCCTGCCTGGCTGCCGCGCGTCACGCGCCCGCCGGTCCCGCTCAGGTTGGACGTTCCCAGGGTGGGAACGGTGCCGAAGGGAACGCCGGTGGAAGACAGGCCGCCGGAAATGAGGAACACCGAGCGAGTGGCGGCCGCGCCGGTTGACAGCGACTGCGAATCGGCAGGGTTCTGCACCGAGGACGGATTGGTGGGTCCAAAGGCGTTGTTGCCGTTGCGGACAAAGCCGCCGGCGTTCGCCGTGGATGCGAACGCAATATAAGAGCCGTCCGGCGCAAATGTCGGGTCGGTGTCATCGGAAGGGCCGTCGGTCAGCTTGCCGGGGAACGAGACGTTGTTGTCGTTGCTGAAGCCGCCGGAGCTGGTATACAGGAAATACAGGTGGGCGTGGCCCGCCCCGCCGTTGGCGTCGGCGGCAGATGTAGCAACCGCCGAAAACACCAAAAGCTGGCTGTCGTTAGGCGAGAACGTCGGGCGCAGGACTGTGCTGAACCCGGTCAGCGCCGCGGACCCGGCCTCAGTGGATGCCCGCAGGGTCAAGGAAGCCGGCGGGTTCGTGTTCGTCGCGCTGGGCGTCAGGTTCACCGGCGCGGCGCCGGCAACCAGCGCGGAGTCGGAGAAGCCAAACGAAAACAAGTTCTGCGTGCCGGGAGACTGGGCATCCGACGTGAACGCGATGGCTAGGTTGTTTTGGGACAGGGCCGGAAAGAACTCGCCGCCGCCGGCCGCACCGGTGCTGGCAGTAATCTGGAACGCTTCGCCGCCGTTAACGGAGATCGCCCACAAGTGGAACCGTGAGCCGCCGCTGCCGTCGGTCGCATCGGCATTCACGCCGCCAAGCGGGGTGCGGTTGGACGAGAAGACAATAAACGTCTCATCCGCCGACCAGATCGGCGTCAAGTTCGTAGGCGTCAAAGCGTTGATATAAACCGGGGGATTGGTCGAGCTGTTGTTGATGGCCCCCAGGCTGCCGAAGCCGACCAGCGGACGGAACGCCGGCGGGGGGCTGTTGATGTCATACGTTTGAACGCCGCCGGAGATCGGCACGACACTGGCCGCTGCGGCCCGCGACACAAGCGCTCCGGGGTGCATCAAGCGCCGGGGCTGCAACGCGCGTCCGCTGGGCGCGTGCTGGGAAGCTGCTTCCGCATGAAGGCGGGCGCTGCGAAGCTGAGCCGCCAGCGCAAGCACGGCGCCGGTCCCGCGAGGGGACGCAGATTTCAGCCCGGCCAGCGACGCCGTCGCGGCCAGCCCGACCAGCAGCAGGGCCGCCGCCATCCAGGCAAAAAGAACCCGAAAGCGCCGCAGAAACAAGGCGGAAGACTGCGAAGCGCTGGAAACGGAGAAGCGCGAGGCGCTGGAAGAAGTGCGTTCAGTGTTCAAGACGAATACAACCTCCCTGGTTGTGCGCGGTGCCGGCAGCGGCCCCTGGGGCCGAAGGTCTGGCAGACACCTGTGTGGACGACGAGTAGGACACAAGGACCGCACGGATTGCTTCCATCAAAATTGGATCAATCGCGCGGCACGGTTCAATGGCTGTCGGTATTGGGGGGATGAATGCGGCGGCGGGTCATTTTGCCCGCCGCTCGTCCGTGATCTAAAAGTAGTGTTCTAAAGTGAGACGATCTCTTTCTGGTCTTGAAATCAAGACGTCCAGAGCAAAACTAGGTCATTATAACACAGACGCCGTATTTGTGCAAGCGGTTTTTAGATGAAAACACAGCACGCGGAAAAAAGAGTTTTCGGACCGTCAAGCCGGCAGCCGGAGGCGGCTGTCCCGAACGAAAATCAGGGCCAGCGCCGTGCCGAGCGAAACCAAAAAAGACGCCGCAACAAACGGCGCAATATGTCCGATTAGGCTGTAAAGATAACCGCCCGCCGCCGCTCCCAGCAGCATTCCCAGGCCCTGCGCCGTGCTGACTGCCGCAAAGACCGTGCCGCGCTGCCGCTCTCCGCCAAGCTCCGTCAGCAGCGCAAGCCACGCCGGAAACGCCAGCACAAAGCCGATGCCCAGAACGCCTGCGGAAACCATAAAGCCGTTAATTCCGGCATGGAGATGGTGCAGGATGGGAATGCCCCAGAGGCCGACCGTGCAAAGGGAAAAGCCGAGGCGGACGCACCGCGTCTTGCCCCAAGTATCCGCCAAATGCCCGGCAGGAACCGCGACCAGCGCAATGACCAGCGCCGGCCCCAGCACCAGCAGCCCAAACCGGGTTTCCGTCATTCCATATTCATCCAGCGCGAACTTTTTTACCAGCAGCGCAATGCAGCCTATCCCCAGAAACGTCACAAACGCCAGCGCCAAAAACTGCGGCACAGTCCGAAGCGCCGCCAAAAAACCATCCCAGGTCATCGTTTCTTCGGAAGGCTGGTCGGCAGATTGATCCGGGTGCGTTTCCACACGCTGCGCTTTGCCGCGCACAGCCAGTGCCGCCAGAACTGCGATGCCGAACAAAACAGAAGTCAGAATGAACGACGGATAATAATACTCCGGGTGAAAATCGTAATGCGGGGCCGGCAGAAGGATCGGCGGCGGCAGGGGAGCCGTGTGCGGATGCAGGCCGTGGCGCAGGTGCGGCCCAATCGCATGTACCCGCGCCTGAAACCGGGCGTTAAAGCGGTTGAGCTGGTCTGCAAATGTTGCCTGCTTGGCGAAAATCGGCCCAAAATTATCGTCCACAAATCCGCCGATCAGAAAAGAAAACGCAATGCCGATCATGTAAACGACATTCAGCGCCCCCATCGCCGCGCCGCGCTTGTTTTCCGCCACCACATCCCCAACATACGCATACAGCGACGGCCACAGGGATGCTTGTCCGAGGCCGTCCAGTGCCCGCAGAAACCCAAACGTCAGCAGCGTAATCACAGCGGTTGCCGCCAAAGCATCATAGTGGATCGTGATAAAAAACAGCGGCGTAAAGACCGTCACCATTGCCCCGCCCAGCATCAGCGGCTTGCGCCCAATCTTGTCCGCCAGCACGCCGAGCGGCGACTTAAACAAAACTTCGCTGATAAAGAAGGGGATCATCAGCAGGCTGTAAGTGCCGGTCGGAATGTGCAGCCCTTTGGTGAAGTAAATCGGCAGCGCCGAGTTGTTGAGAACGGAAATCCCCAGCTCCGCGCAGGCCGCAATCAGAATGACCGGCATGACCGCCGCCAGCCAGCCCGCAGGTTTCCGGGCTGCCAGAGGCGCATCATCCATCGGCGCAGGTTGTGACAAAGGCTGGTTCATAAGTGTTCCTATTGTACCACGACTTTTTGCTCTTGTCTTTGCTCTTGCCGCGCCTGCCGCTGCCGCGTGTCTAAAAACGGACGCTCGCAGAAATGAAAGAAGACACGCCCGGCCGCCACGCACAACGCCAGTTTCATCCCGTACAGCAGCAGCCCATGTGCTCCAAGCGCCTCCACTCGGCCCAGCCCTTGCGTCACAACGCCCAGCGCCAGCAGGTGGACTAAATACAGGCTGTACGAGAACAAGCCGACTCGCGCGAACACCTGCACCGGCCTGAAACGCACAAGAACGCTGTCCCAGCGAAACAATACCACCAGCACTGCGGCAAACGCCAGCGTAAACAGCGATTGCAGCCCGCCGGCAACGCCGTCCACCGAGCCGAACGCCGGGAACCGCCCGGCAGAGACTCCCACCAGCAGGCTGCACAGCGCCAGCATCAGGCGCGGGACTTTGCGCCCCGGCTGGGCCAAAATCTGGTACGCCAAAACGCCCAGCCCGAACTGCGGCCATAGGTTCCAGGGAAACGGGCAGTATCGGGGATTGATCGCAAGCCACCCCAGCACCACCACAGTCAGGATCGCCGCCCCGTCCAGCAAACGCGCAGGCCGCTTTGTTTTCCATGCGCCCAGCAGCAGCAGGGCAATCAGCGCATAAAACACGACTTCATAACACAGGCTCCAAACCACACGGAGGATTAACGCCGTGTGCAGCGTCATCTGCGTAATCGTCAGCGTCGCCGCCCAGAACCGCCAGCTCTGATGCCGCAGGTCTAATTCCGCAATCTGACTGCTTTTGATCACATGACGCTGCACCAGCACCGAAAGCAGCACCGAAAGCACAGCCGCAAGTCCCGACGCCAGCAGGTACGGCGGGTAAATCCGCCGCACCCGCGCTTTGAGGAAATGACTGACAGGACGCGGCGCGTTCGCCGAGCGCATCGCCGCATTTGCGATGCAGTACCCGGAAATTACGAAAAACATCGGCACCCCAAGATGCCCGCCTGCGCTCACGTCCCGCAGCCACGCCGGAGTCGAGGGGAGGCGCACATGCAGCATCACCACCCACAGCGCCGCCACCCCCCGCCACGCATCCAGCAAACGATAAGGCGTGTTGCCTGCGTGCCGGACTGGGGCATCAGAAGTCTGAACAGGGTCGTTGTGCCGCGTCATTCGTTGAACTCGATCTGCTTTGCTTCGGTTCGCGTGATCGGCTTTTGCGCCGCATGGCGGACATGAAGAATGTTGACCGTCGGCGCGTCCTCGGATTCTTCCTGCACCGTGAACAGAACACGCCAGGCAGACCCTCGCGGTACGCGGCGATAAAGAAGCTGTCGCACTTCGGCTCGGAAACGCTGATTTTCGCTGACCATAGGATAACGGCGCGGGTTCTGCGAAAGCGAGGCGATGGTGACCCGCAGGCCATCATACCAAGCGCGGCCAGCTTCGGCTCCGGCTATGTCTGCGATACGAACGAGATGAGCTTCAATATCACGCTCTGCATGAGGCAAAATGCGAATCACAGAGGAAAAAGGATTACCATTTTCCTGGCTCATAGCGTCTCATGCCGCGCGGCAAAACGCGTCGACAGTTCATCCGCGAACTCCGCGAAGGGGCGTCCTTTCCCGGCATCCATTTCAGCAAGCGCAGTGTTGATTGCAGTTTCTTCGTCCTCATCCAGAGTAAAAAGCGAGGTAAGATACTCTGCCGCAACCTGCTCCGGCGGCCGTCCCAATGCTCCGGCATCCGCTTGAAGAGCTTCTAATGTCTCCTGCGGCAAGTCAATCGTGAGTGTCATAGTTTTGTTCTTTCAGTAGCATCTCTGCGCCGAAGATTGCCGGTTTTAGGGTTTCAGAGTGACCTGAAAATACGTTAATCCATGTATCGGAACATTGTTAAGGCTGTAACGTCCAAACGCCCACGCTTCAGGCCGACCCATCATCACTTCCCACAGAATTAACCCAAAGCATTTCGCCGCCGCGTCCTGGTTCTTCTGGCAGGCTATCTCCCAAATTGGCTGAAAGACGGTTCCGATCCAGTTGCTGCCGGGCATCCAACTGGAAGTATGAATACCGGCTTTATCAATCCTCCGATTGAGTTCATCGGTTATTGCTTGGAGGTCTGATGCAGAAAGCCGGTTGCGCCAGATGCGATATTGTTTTTCGTAAGGTATTGTCCTTATGACATCATATTTGTCCAGGGAATACAGCATTTTTCGCCTCCGGCAACAATGTATGCGCTGTTGCCACATTATAACGCTACAGCAGAACTTCGCGGCCTGTTTCGGCGGACAAGTAGAGCGCATCTAAAATCTGCGTCACAATTAATGCCTGCTCGCCGGGAACGGGAACGGGCGTGTCGTCAATGAGTGCCTGCACGAAGGCGCGGATTTCGGCTTCGTGGGTATGGACTTGGGGCAGAAAAACAGGGGTCGTGTCGGTCAGCGTGCCGCTTTCCTCGCGGAACAGGCGCGTGTTGGCCTCTTGGGCCATGTCCACAAACGCGCCGCCTTCCGTTCCCATCAGTGTTGTTTGGAACTGGTCCTGGGCGATGTTGGCGGCAAACGACGACTCCAGCGTCAGCGTCGCGCCGGTGTCAAAGCGAATAAAGCCGATGCCGAAGTCTTCCACGGTAAAGCGCTTCGGGTCCCACTGGCCGCGCAGGCCGATGACCCCTTCGCGGTGGCCGAACTGGGTTTGAGTCTGGCCGGACACGGACACGGGCCGGGGAAAATCCATCAGCCAGAGCGTCAAATCCAAAACGTGAGCGCCGATGTCAATTAATGCTCCCCCGCCCTGCTTGGACTTGTCCGTGAAATGACCGTGGCTTGGAATGCCCCGGCGGCGCAGGGCCTGAGCGCGGGCATAGTAGATGCGGCCAAGCTTGCCGTCATCAATAAAACGCCGCACCGCCTGTGCGCCGGGACCAAAGCGCAGGTTGTAGCCGACTTGAAGCTGACGGCCCGCCGCCCGGCCTGCGGCCACCATTGCCGCGCCTTCGGCGGCGTTCATTGCCAAAGGCTTCTCGCACAGCACATGCTTGCCGGCGGCGAATGCGTCTAAAACCGGCTGCTTGTGCTGGAAGTTCGTGGTGCAGACATCCACGGCGTCAACTCCGTCCAGCGCCAGCAAATCCCGGTAATCGGCGCCTGCCCACGGGATACCGAACTTTTCCGACGCCGCCCGCAGCTTTTCCGGGCCGACATCCGCCACTGCCAGCAGCCGCACTTTGCCTTCGTCTTGAAGCTTTTCATAGGCCGGCAGATGCCGAGCCGTCGCCACCTGCCCCGCGCCGATAATGCCTATCCCCAGTGGTTCGGTCATGGCGCATCATTCACCGCTGAGCTTATCTTTTCCTGCCCGCGCAAAAAAGCGGCCTTTGAGAGTGTTCTCAAAGGCCGCTTTCTTATAATTAATGCTTTGGATGCGCCGGACGTACCCGCCGCCCGAATGCTTTCGTT
>CAXUBO010000172.1:0-7555 GCA_964249345.1 uncultured Armatimonadales bacterium
ACCGTGCGGAGCGCGACTTCAGCCGGAACGCCGCCCACCCGCCCCAAAGCGCCAGCCCAAAGGGCAGAACGCCGACATAACAGCAGGTCTCCCAGGGATTGCCCCGCGCCGTCCAGTTTCCGTAGTAGGGACTGCCGTGCAGGTGCGGCAGAACAAAGTTGCCAAGCTGATTAAACGGCAGGTAAAACCTGTCTACGACGGCAAACGAGAGCTTCTGCCGGGCCGCATCCCGGAACAGCGCCAGCGTCGGCAAAAGCTGCCCCATCGCCAGCCCGAAGGCAGTGGCGAGGGCGAGGAGAAGAAGCCCCCCCGCCCCCAACAATGGGGGAGCAATCCGAAGAAGATTAGGATAAGCCGCTTCTTCTCCTGCCCTTACTCTGGCTCCCCCATTATTGGGGGCGGGGGGGTATCTATAAACGAACACCCCATAAGCCAGTGCTAGATACAGCGTCAGCAGGGTCATCTGAACGTGCGCCGCGAGAAGCTGCAAGCCCAGCACGAGGCCCAGCATCAGGGCGTTCTGAACACGCTTTCTTGTCAGCAGGTTATGCACGCCAAGCAGCACCCAGGGCAGCCAGGCGGACGCTTGGACCATGTTCGGAAACTGTTCTTTGGACACAAGCTGCCCGCCGAACATGAACGTCACCGCCGCCAGCAGCGCGGGTCCCGCGCCGGCGCCCAGCGCCCGGCGGGCAAACGCATACGTCCCAAGTCCCGCGATCCAGACATGCAGGGCTACCGTCAAGCTGATAAACTGGGTTGCAGAGACCAACGGCAGCAGGGCCGTGACCGGATACAGCGGCCAGGTCTGCGGGTTGCCGGCGTAAGGCGTCCCGCACAAAATCAGCGGGTTCCAGAGCGGCAGCCGGCCTGTGCTGAGATTTTGCTTGAGAAAAATCTGCATCGGCAGAAAGTAAAGCCCGATGTCACCCCAGTAAAGCGCCTGCCCTTCAATGACTTGGTGGCGGAAGTAGACCACCGTAAGCAGGAGCAGAAAGGCGGCGGCAAGGCTGCGTGCTTGCCACGGGCGAAGCTTTCGTGTAAAATGGAAACGGCTTGCAGAAGAAATGCTTGCAGAAGTTGGCACGGCAGGCAGTGTATCACGCGAAAGGGGCTTTGTCAATGCTTAAAGTGGCGGTCATCGGCGGAACAGGCTTTGGCACGGCGCTGGCGGCGGGAGTGCCGGAAATCGTAGAAACCGAATATGGCCCGGCGTCCCTGACGCGGGCAGCGCTTGGTGACGGGCGCGAGCTGCTGTTCCTGGCCCGGCACGGCGCAGGCCACTCGCTGCCGCCCCACAAAATCAATCACCGGGCCAACATCGCGGCTCTGCGCGGCCTCGGCGCGGACGCGGTCTTTGCGACAACAGCCGTCGGTTCGCTGCGCCCGGAAATTAGGCCCGGCGACTTCGTGATCTTAGACGATTTCTTAGATTTTACCAAAGGCGACATCATCACATTTTACGGCGAGACGGGCGGGGTTCGGCACACGGATTTCGTGCATCCTTACGACCCCGGCCTGCGCGAGATACTGCGCGAAACGGCGGGAATAGACCTTGCGCCGCGTGTTCATCTACGCGGCACCTATTTATGCACGTCCGGCCCGCGCTACGAAACGCCCGCAGAAGTGCGCTTGTTCGGGTCATGGGGGGCATCGGTAGTCGGCATGACCGGCGCACCCGAAGCTGTTCTCTGCCGCGAGGCCGGGCTGCGCTACGCGGGAGTGGCGCAGGCGACCAATTACGGCACGGGGCTTTTGTCAGCCGCGCCGCTTTCTCATGCCGAAGTGGAGGCGGAAATGGCCGCCAGCCGCGAGGCACTGGCGTCCTGGCTGCTGCGGGCAGTCCAGGCCGTAAAATAAATTTTTATGATGAGTCCGGCTGTCGCTTTCAGCGAAAATCTGCTGTATAATAAACCGGTACTGTCCCTTGAATTTGACTGCACAGAAAGATGAACCGATGCCACAAATACTAGGTAAGATTTTGGGTGTTTGCAGCTTGTTTTCTTTAACTTTAATTCCGGTGCTCGCCCAGCAGGACGACATCACGCCGTTCCAGCAGGCCAGCCACTACACCGTGGTCGGAACCGTGCAATCCGTAAACGGCGCGGGCGACCGGCTGGTCGTCAACGGCAATGATTTTAACCGCTACATCATAGACGCCTACGGCGCGGACATCACTCTTTTGGACAGCCGCGTGGGTGAAACGGCGAACCTCGCTCGCGGGATGCGCGTCCGCATTGTCGGCACTCTGCTGGGCCGCAACCTGCTGGAAGCCGACCGCCTGCGCGTCCTGCCCTCCTTCGCCGGCTCCGGCGACGTGCAGCCCACCTATTTCCAGCCCCCGGTCGTCGCCGAGCCGCGCCCGGTGGACGCCGACCCGCAGCCGGCAGTCATTGACACCCCGGCTCTGCCGATCCCTGTTCCGACCGTCGCCACTGCTCCCGGCCCGCAGTTTCTCTTGGACGGCGTTGTGCGGGACGTTGACGCCGCCCACAATCAGGTGACTCTGCTCGGCGATGACGACAAGCGCTACACGGCAAGTTTAGACCAGACCGACATTATCCTGCGCGGCACCGAGCGCATGGGCCAGATTGCGGACCTGGCACGCGGCACCCGCGTTCACCTGGTCGGCGTCCAGTTGCCCGACGGCACCGTGGAAGCCGACCGCCTGCGCGTCCTGCCCGCCGCCGGTCTGACGCCCCCGCCGCCCGTCGCCGTGCCGATTGTCGTATCCGACAACCTGGACTCCTACACCGGCATCTTGATTGACGCCCGCGCCCTTTCGGACATCAGCCGCTCCCCCGCCCCGGCCATTTACAGCATTGCCCCGAATGCCGCCCTGCTGTACCCGGACCGCTCTCATGTCCCGACGCCTGACGAAGTGCAGGAAGAATCCATAGTCCGCTACTACTGGAACGTCGACTCTGCCGCCAGCGGCGTCGGCGGCACCAACCCGCTCATCTTGACCGCCGTGGCCGTCGTCGGCCCCGCCAAAGACGCCGTCGAGCTGTCCCCCGAAGATGCCGCCCGCTTCCAGGCGTTAGATAAGCGCCTCCACTTCACCCGCACTTGGAAAGTCGGCTTCCTCATGCCCGCCGACCACTAAAGCGGCTTAGAAATACAGACCTCACCCCGGAACTGCCTTCCGACCTTCTCCTTATTAAGGAGGGGGTGGTCACTTGTGACCGGGTGAGGTCTTTTGTTTCAGGAGAACCCTATGCAGCCGAGCCGCGAAGTTCTCGCACACTTTGGCGTCAAGCTTCTCGCTCCGCTTGGCGGCAGGATTAACCGGCACTGGCTTGTGGAAGCGCGAGGGGAAGAGTTTGTGCTGCGGTGCTGGGGTCTGTCGCCGTTGCTTGATGATATGGCAAGCCATACTGAGTCAATTGATTATGAAGTGCGCTTAGTGGCATCTCTCGCGGCGCTGGGCTGGCCTGTCGCGGCAGCAGTCGCGGGGCCGGCAGAGATGGACGGGCATCTCTGGAGCCTCGCCTCCTTCTTACCAGGCGATGTTCCCGCGCTGGCTGACCCGGTTCATGGCGGACGTGAAGAACAACGTAAACGCGGGCGGCTTCTGGCGGAGTTCCATGCCGGCTTGGCACAACTTCCTGATCTTGGACAGCGGCCCGGCTGGCGGCGCTGCGAGGAGATTCTGGCCGATCCGGCGCTGGATGACACTTTGAACAAAAATGAGCAGGAGCGCCCGGAAGAAGTTCGGATTTTGCGGTGGCATCTGGAACAAGCCCGTGAACAGATCGCTGAATTGCATCTTCAAAGTCGCCCCGGCACGATCATTCACGGCGACTTTACGCCCTGGAACCTGCGCTTCACAGACGGCAGGCTGTCCGGCATTTTGGACTTTGAGCTGTCCCACTGGGACCATCGCATCGGTGACTTCGCGCTGTCCTGGCGCGGCAAATATGATGAGATTGTGCTGGGGTACGATGAAGTGTCCCCGCTGGAGCCGGAAGAATGGGCGCTCCTCGCGCCCCTTTGGTGGACGCAGCTTATTTATCAAGCCTGCCGTGCGATGCAGGCCGGAACCACGGACAATGGCTGGACAATCAACAAGCTGCTGCTGCGCTCTCCGCTGATGGGGAAAGATGCCGCAGAATATAAAGCTTGATGTCTTACAAATAAGTACGACAAATAAGAACGCCCGGACGCAGTGCGCGTCCGGGCGTTTTTTGAGAAGTCACCCTATAAGCCGGGTTCTGTGTTTGTGTGGCCATCTCTCTGGGACACGCATTACTGCGGGCCTCAAGCGGCGTTCGCAGGCGCGTTGCGTTCTCGCCGTTCCAGGCGAGGGCGGGAACGCTTAGGCCGCGCCTTCCTGCCTTGCTCCCGATGGGGTTTACCCGGCACTTGCGTCTCCGCAGGCCCGGTGCGCTCTTACTTTAAGTCCCGAAGGACCGCACCATTTCGCCCTTACCACAAATGCCCTCACCCCGGCCTTCGGCCACCTCTCTCCCAAATTTGGGAGAGGGGACGAGGGTGAGGGTCTTTGCGGCGGTATGTTTCTGTGGCACTTTCCGGCGGGTCGCCCCGCCCGGCTGTTAGCCGGCATCGTTGCCCTGTGGAGCCCGGACTTTCCTCTGCCGCGCCCCCGGCGGGACGCGCAGCGGCCACCTGGATGACTTCGGCGTTAAGTATAGCACATTTAAGCAGGCGTAAGTTACGCCGGCAAAATCTCCGTGCCTTTCGGCGTCTTTTCCACAATTCGAGTCGCGAGGATGGCCCCAATGAGGAAGCAGACCGCACCGACAATCAGCGTCGGTGGAGCCTGCTCATGGAAAACGTACTTGATGACAAAGTGCATTCCCAGGTTGTAGAACAACTGCGGAATGACAATGAACAAGTTGAAAATGCCCATATACACCCCGATCCGCTCCGCCGGCAGTGCCACCGACAGAATGGCATACGGCATGGCAAGAATGGACGCCCAGGCGATCCCGAACAGGGCCATCGGCAGCAGCAGCAAATACTGCGTGTGGATGAACGCGACACTCAGCAGCGCTAGGCCGCCGAAGCCGAGGCCCAGGGCGTGCAGGCGGGGGCGTCCGAGCCGCACCGCAATCCCTGCCATGAAAGGAGCCGCCAGAAAAGTCACCACGGAAGACGCCGCCATGCAGACGCCGCCCCACTCGGTTGCCAGGTCAAACTGATGCGATTTCGGATCGGTCGTGCCAAAGACGTTGCCGGCAATCGCCAGCGTGAACAGCCCCCAAAAGCAGGACAAGCCGAACCAGGTCGCAAACTGGACTGGAAAAAGCTGCTTCATCGTCGGCGGCATGACGCGAATGGCATCGATGATCTCCCGTGCGCCCGCAGCAATGCCGCCGGTCGCCCGGCGATGGCGCTCAAACTCGGCCATGTCGGCGGGCGGGTCTTCGGTAGTCCGCAGGACCGTCCAAAGAACGCAGCCTAAAAACACGGCGGCTCCGGCCCGAAACGAAAACAGCACGGAAAGCGGGACGCCGTTTGCGGCTTCCGCCGTCACGCCGAATCGGTGCAGCACCCAGGGCAGAATACTGGAAAGGGCCGCGCCGAGGCCGATAAAGCAGCTTTGCACGAGAAACCCGACGGCTCGCTGGCTTAAAGGCAGCTTGTCGGTGACAAACGCCCGGAACGGCTCCATGCTGACATTGACGCTGGCGTCCAGCACCCACAGCAGCGCGGCAGCCACCCAGAGCGCTGGGGAAGACGGCATGAGAAATAAGGCAACGGACGCCAAGATTGCCCCAACCAAAAAATAAGGGCGGCGGCGTCCCCAGCGCGGACTCCAGGTGCGGTCGCTCATTGCGCCGATGATCGGCTGGATCAGCAAGCCGGTCACCGGCCCCGCCAGCGCGAGAATAGGGAGGTTGTCGGCATGAGCATGGAGCTTCAGATAAATCGGCGCCATGTTCGCCATTTGTAGGCCCCAGCCGAACTGGATGCCGATGTACCCGAAGTTCATGGTTGCCAGCTCGCCGATCCGCAGCGGGCGCTTTTCTTGTGTTCTTTGCCCGAACGCCGCCGACCCGCTGGCGCTTGGAAGTTCCTGCTCAATCATTCTTGAAGTCCTTTGCTGCCGCCGTCTGTCATTAAGACGCATGAATTGCTAAGACGCATGAGTTAGCGCCAAGTTGTTGAAGTAGGCGTTGTGGTCAGGCTTCTTCGAGCCTGAATTGGTTTGCTGCACCTGAAAGCCGGTAATCTGGCCGTGAAATGTGCCGGTGCCGGTAAAAGCCTCGGCCCCTGTCACCTTCAGCGTGTAAGAAGTCGGAGAAGTCACAGTGTAAACCAAATGCGAGGCGCCGGGAACAAAGCCGGCGCCGGTCGACTCGCCGTTGAAAAGGATGCCCTGTCCGCTCTGGAACACAAAGCTGCCGGCGGTGCCGTCCGTCGTGGTCAGCGCCACGCCGGCCTTGCCGGCATCATTGAGGCCGCTGACGAAGTCCAGCGAAAATGTGCTGCCCGGAGCAAGCGGCGCGGAGAAGCCGCGTGTAATAGTGATGGAAGCGCCGGGAGCCTGCGCGAAAAGGCCGAACGATTTTCCCTCGGTATCAATGGTACTGGGCGCGGGCGTGCCGAGGTTCCCTTCCGCTTCGGTCGCCGTATAAACAAATGTACCGGCCGCGCCGACGGATTTGACGGCAAACGGCGTAAAGCCGCCGCCGCCGTTCTGCCCGGCGCTGTAGCCGCTGGCATACGCGGGTTTGCCGGCATTATCGCCGGGCGCTGCGGCCGCTTGCTTTTGCAGCGCCGCCGCCGAGGCCGCCTCAGCCGCCGACGCGGCCTGGGAAAAGGGCCGCCGGTAAATGGCAAAGCTTCGCGCCGGCAGGGAAACTGCCGGCAGCGAAGAAGCCGCGGCGCGGGTGACGACGCCCGCGAGGGAGACCGGCTTCCAGCCGCTGCCGACTGCCGCGCTGATTTTGCCGCTGACGGGCGTTGGGGTCGGGTTAATCGTCACCAAGAACTCGGACCCGCCGCCTGCCCGCGTGTACGACAAAAGCTGGTTCGGGGCCGTGTTCGGCAGCCAGGTCATGGTGCCTCGCGTAAACGCCGGGCTGGAATGGCGCAGGGCAATCAAACTTTTGTAAAACGCCGTGAATCTGGGATCGCCGCCCTGCCAGTCAATGGGGGCGTGCGGGTTTCTCGCCCCGGCGCTGTTTGCGACTTCCATGCCGTTGTACATCAAGGGGACGCCGGAGTTGGTGAAGTTGAACACGGCCACCGCCTGCGCCCCTGCCGGACCGCCGAAGGCGTTCACATCACGCGGCGTATCCCAATCATCCTGCACCGACATGTGCTTCATGCCCGCCGGGAAGTCCGCTTCCTGGCTTCGCCAGGCCGGCTCGACGCGGGACGCATCGCCGTCGGCTGCGGTCTTTAAAGCCCCGTTGCCGCCGGGATCGTACATGCGCCAGGCGTAATCCAGGTTAAACGGCTTCATGGCTAAATCGGGTGTTTCGCCTTCTTCCAGCATGAGGATATTGGGCTTGGTCCCGCGCAGGGCATCGCCAAGCTGCTGCCAAAAGTCGGCGGGGATTTTGCGGCCCGGCCCGTCCGG
>CAXUBO010000173.1:0-7497 GCA_964249345.1 uncultured Armatimonadales bacterium
CCGTAGCCTGCCCCCGAAGAAGTGAATGCCACCATCCGGTGCTGCGTTTCCGTCGCCGCCGTAATCAAGGCCATGGCCGCGCTGGCGATGCGCGGCGTCAGGCCTGGCACGCCCGCGACTTGCCCGCCGTCCATCGAGCCGGAGATGTCCAGCGCCAGCAGCCAGCGCTTGCCGGTTGGCGTGACGCTGCCGAACGAAGCGTAGAACGCCGCGTCCAGCGCATCCACCACGCCAGGAACCGGCTCCCAGGTGTTCCCGCCGCGCTCCCCATGTCCCTGGGCGTAGGTCTTGAGCGCGGCCAAAACGGCGATAGGATGCACCCGTGCGTTTCGCAGACGGTGGGCGCTGGTTATTTCCGCCGCGACCTTCCGCGCGGCATCGCTGCCCGGCGTCAGCAGGCCGATCCGGGTCAGTGTCGCCAGGTTACGGATCAGCGCTGTGAGCGGCATTTCTTCCAGGAGCGCCTCCCACACCAGCGGCTCACGAAGCCACTGGGTCGGAACCGCCTCACGCGGCAGGCGGTAGTCTCGGATCAGTCCGGCGATCTCTGCCGCCGACTGGGCCGTTTTCGCCCGCTCCGCCGCCCAGACCAGCCGCAGGGCGGCGTCTGGGTGCGGCATCTCGCCGACTGACTCCCACCCCTGCGTCAGCCAGTGGTAGAGCGCAAAATGCTGCTCCGTTTCCGGCTTTGGGTGCGAAAGCCGCAGCAGGTCACGGTGGCTCCAGCCGTCCCGCTGCCCGTACTTGACCGCCTGGTAGGCCAGCTTGTCCGCAGGCATCCCGGCGTACCAGTTGCCGACAGCCTGCCGCAGTCCGCGTCCCCACCCGCGCATCCCGTCCACATACTCGGCGAAGTGGAACAAGTGCGTCCCAATCCGGGCGACGACCGGCAGCGCCGCCAGTGCCTGACGCCGAGTGTCTTCATCTCCGAATGCCGCGCACATGGCGAGCGCGAACAGGGCCGGGTCGTTCTTCGGCGCACGTCCCGCTTCCGATACGGCGACGATTTCGCCCACGACGCGCGGCCCATCGGCAACGATGCACCGCTTCACGGCGTCGGCATTGTCCACCGACAGCTTCCGCTCGGAAGCGTAGTACGAGCCGCCTTCGCTGCCCAGCACCAGAAACCGCGCCAGCCGCGCCCAGTCGTCCACGGCGAACGTGTACCCGCCCGCGCTGTTTGGGATCATCGCCGAGCCGGGGACCGGCTGGCTTTGCGGCGTCTTCTTCTTGTTCAGAATAGTCTTCAGATACGTCATTCGTTTCTCCTTTCGGCCTCGCACGGTTGAACGCATGAGGCAAGTGCCGGACAGGCAAGTTTTCGCTTATGGGAACTACATACTAGCTTGCCTTTCGGCAAGCGTTCGTCCACGGTAACCCATAAACTACGGCCCGTCCGTGTCACAGTAAGTGCCGGGGGTGTAGAAACCCCCGGCAAAAGTGACCTTTGGATAAGGACGCCGCTAGAAGCCGCACTTGAACCCTCATCTTCGTCCGAAGGACGCTTCCCTGTCAGGGGTTTCTACACCCCCGGCATTCATACTTGAAGAGCGGCAGGACTCGCACCTGCGACCCCATGATTAAAAGATAACCATCATCCTTCGGCCCGCAAGCGGGCAAGGGCTGGCGACGGGTATGGCCTTGCGGCCATCATGTGCTCTGCTGCTGAGCTACGCTCTTCATTTATGGTTCAGGCAAATTGATATGCTGGGGGTTTATCGTGACAGGATAACCCAGGCACTTCGGCCCGAACCAGTTCTGATTTAGTTATGGTGGAAACCGGGGTGAGTCGAACACCCTCCTCATCTTGTTGGAGAAGATAACCGTCATCCAGCGGCCCGCAGTGCAGGCAAAGGGCGGAAACGGAAATGGTTGCGCTCGCCGTGAGCTACGGTTTCCATGATAAAGTTGTCATAGAAAGCAGGCCGTTCAGGCAAAAGGCGTCCTGGGATCAACCCGTTGCCGGGCGTGAGATTCGAACTCATTGACCAGATAACCCAGAACTACGGCCCGAACGTCCTGCTTTTTGTAAAGTCAGAACCGAAAGGCTGCTACGCAGCCGACCAAACAAGTTAGCAATAGGAGCAAAAAGAGCGCGTCAGCAATTTGCGTGGAATCCTTTTTGCTGCCGGGTTTCACCGCTTTGCGTTTCGGCGGCGGCGCGAACTCCAAGAAAATCAAGTTGCCCTCCCGCTCGGCGATCCGTCCTACGATTCCGGCTCCCGGCGGCTTGGGAGGGCGCTCCGGTGGGTAGACCGCCTCGGTCCCAAAATAATGCACCAAGCAGAGGGGCGGCGCGGCGGTTTCTTCTGTTTGTGTTTCGTTTTCGTCAAATAACGTGATGTCGTTCGTCATGTGTCTGTCCTCCCGGAAAATTGGAAAAAAGAAAAAGACGCCTCCCGCGCGGCGTTAAGCCTTTGCGGGGGCGTCTTTTCTTGAAAGGACACGAACAAAATGCGTGTTAGAAGACGAGACCTCCGTCAAAGGAAACAGCCGGGCATGGGGCCGGGACACCGGCGAGTGTCAGGCTGCGCCCTAAATGGTCGGCCTGAAAACGCTCGGCGGTTTGAGTGCTGGCATAATTAGTGCTAGCATATACGGTGTTGGCAGAAACGGTAATCATTGTCCTCGGCTGCTCCTTTCGTAAACTTCGTGATGGGGGCTATGATACCTGTGCGTTTTACGCTTGTCAAGCCTTTGGCAGAATAATTTTTTTCCAAAAATTATTTGTGAGGGTCTGCGTCTTGAAGCGCTCACTTGGCCGCAGCCGAAACTTTGTTGCCGGGCGCAATAGAGACATCATAAGTTTTGCCGTGGAACCGGACGCCTTTCACTGTCAGCCGGCCCCACCCCGGCGGCAGATGCGGGTCGGCAGAGAGCGTCACGCCGCCATCCGTGGCAATCGTTGTTCCCGGCGCTTTTTGTCCCGCTTCGGCCACTTGCAGGCCGGCGAAGCCGTACAAGACGCTTTGCAGGCAGCCGCCCATGCCGGTGCAGAAGTAGACCCGGCTGGACGTGCGCTTCTCGGCGAAGGCATCCCACGGGCCGCGCTCAAAAGGCCGGTACGAGTCATGGAACTGGTCCAAAGACGCCTGCCCCCGCCCCAGCTTCGCCGCGACAATCGCCTGCATACTTGCGGTCATCGCCGGGCCGTTCTTGATGGTGTGGGCAGAATAAAAATCCAGCATCTTGCCTGCCGTCGGCGCATCAAACGGCTTATTGAGGGGATAAATCAGCAGCAGCGTGTCGGCCTGCTTGGCGGAGAACCTTTCTGTCATCGGTGCGTCATGCTCGGCAGGAATGCCGCGCAAGGTGTCTGCGGGAAAATAGAGGCCATCCGCAATCGTCTTCCAGCGCGGGTCCGCCGTCTGCCCCGATGCCTTCGCCGCCGCCGCTGCCGCCCGCAGATTGGCCTGAACCACGCCATTAGTGTAGGCGTCGTCGCTGACCACCCCTGCGGTCTCATCCGGCGACAGGACTTGGAGAATGTGGTACTTGCCGTCAGCCCCTTTGCTGACTCGTGAGACCCAGTAAGCTGCCGTCGCCGACAGCACCTGCCAGCCTTCTTTCGCTAAGTAGGCTTTGTCGCCGGTCCACAAAAAGTATTGCCACGCCGCCCAGCCTACATCCGCCGTGATATGCCGCTCTTGCGCGAACTCCGCCGGGGCCATTTCCGCGCCCGTATCCGCACTTTCCCACGGGTATTCGGCCCCGGAAAACCCGTGCGCCTGCGCGTTTCTTTTGGCCTGCCCCAGCAGCTTAAACCGATAGTCTATGATAGACTTCGCATAATCCGGGTGCTGAACTAAAAGCGCGGGCAGCATCCAGACCTCGGCGTCCCAAAAGATATGCCCGCCGTAGATGTCAGAAGACAAGCCCATCGGCGGGATAGAATAAGTGGAGCCGGGGTATGTGGAAGACAACAAGTAAAACAGATTCGCATGAGTTACCTGCTGCGCTTCCGGGTCGCCTTGAATAACAATGTCAGAAGTCTGCCAGATGTGGAACCAATTACGCCTGCTATAATAACGCAAGCTAGGGCTTGCGGCATTGGCGCTTTGTATGACAAACAGCCCTGCTTTCATTTCTCCCAAAATGAGCGGGAGGGGTTCTGCGGGACCTTCCTTGACACCAAACTTCGCGGCATCAGCGAGTTCTGTTTGGTCGAGTGGCCTGAGTTCTCCAGATTGGTAAGAACCTGCTTGGAAGCCTCCAACAATTTTGCCATCAGGCGAAAGCAGGTAGCTCCTTTTGCCATTGCTCGCATAGAAAGGGATTGAGACATTCGGGTCTTTACTTTTCAACTCCCACGGGTCAAAGGTCTTTTGATTGAAAAAAAGCTGGTTTGCGGCGACGGCTTCATCATGCGGCGATGACGGTGCATCCGTTGTCTGTGACGGCGCTTGGTGGCAGCCGGCAAACAGCAGGCAAGCGGCGGCAATGAGAGGTATACAGCGGGCGTTCATACGGGTAGAATACGCGCAAGAGGGTGGGAAATCCTGCCTGCACCACAGTGAGGAAAACGTATGACGGAAACACGCAAAATACGCTGGGGAATTGTGGGAGCGACGGCGCAGATCGCGCAAAAGGGGGTCATCCCCGCCATTCTCGGCAGCCCGAATGCAGAGCTGACGGCGGTGGCGTCCCGAAACCGGGACAGCGCCAAAGAAATCGCGGCGGCGGCAGGGCCGGAGGTCGCCGCTTACGGGGACTACGACTCGCTGATTGCCGATGACGCCGTAGACGTGGTCTACTTGCCCCTGCCGAACAGCCTGCATCTCGGCTGGGCGGTGGAAGCGATGAACAACGGCAAGCATGTGCTGTGCGAAAAGCCGCTGGCCCTGAACGTCTCCCAGGCCGAAGAAATGCTGGAAACGGCGGACGCCAACGGCGTTGTGCTGTCGGAAGCGTTTATGTACCGCTACCACCCTTTGCAGCAGGAAATTCAAGAAATCGTGCGCGGGGGCGGCCTCGGCGCGGTCCATTTGGTGCGGGCGTCGTATTCGTTTGTCCAGACCGACCTTTTGGATTACCGGCGCGATCCGGGCATGGGCGGCGGGGCGCTCTTTGATGTCGGCTGCTACTGCGTCAACATCGCCCGGATGGCATTCGGCACGGAGCCGACAGCGGTGACGGCCAAGTCTTTGTATGACCCGGAAACGGGGATTGATACAACCACGACTGCGCTGCTGGAGTTCGGCGCGGACGGCATGGCGCTTCTTGACTGCTCGTTTTCGCTGACGTTCCGGGCGTCGTATGAGATTGTCGGCAGCGAAGCGTCGGTCAGCGTTCCGCGCTTCCTGCTCGGCGGCCTGCGGTCCGGCGGCAACCCGGAATCGGGCGCGTACAAGCTGTCCTACGCCGGAGAAACCGAAGACCGCACCTCAAAATCCGGCAACATGTATGTCGGCGAAGTAGAGGCCATGTCCTGCCGTCTGTTGGGCCAAGACAGCTTTCTGCTGCCCGCGCCGGACTCGCTGCACAACATGAACGCCCTGGACGCTATCGCCGCCTCCGCCCGCTCCGGCCAGAAGATGCTGTTTTAAGAAGCGGAAACGAGAAAGTTCATTCCCTCGTTTCCGCCTTTATCGCCTGCGTTACGACGCCTGCGGCCAGGGCTTGAAACTCGGTTTCAGTCAGCACGGCAACGCCCAGGGTTCTGGCTCTTTCCAGCTTGCTGCCGGCGTTGTCCCCAGCGACGACGTAATCGGTCTGCTTGGAAACGGACGACCCGGCGCGGCCTCCCAGCTTCTTGACAATGCCTTCGGCGTCGCCGCGTGTCAGGGTCGTCAGCGTTCCGGTGAAAACAAACGATTTGCCGGCGAATGTGTCCGCCTGCGGGGCAAACGCATCGGCGGCGGGCTGAATGCCGGCGGATTTCAGCTTGTCCAAAAGCTCCGTCGTTTCCGTCTGGCCGAAAAACGCAACAATGGTTTCGGCGGTTGTCAAGCCGATGTCGTAGACCGCCGCAAGCTCTTCGGTCGTCGCGGCTTGCAGCTTTTCCAAAGAGCCGAATTGGCGGGCCAAAATCTCGGCGGCATGTTCGCCGATCAGGCGGATGCCGAGGGCGAAAATCAGGCGCGGCAGGGGCGGATGCTTGCTGCCGTCAATCGCGGCCAAGATGTTGTCGGCAAGCTTGTCTCCCATGCGTTCTAAGGGCAGCAGACTTTCTTTTTGGAGAAAGTAGAGGTCGGCGGCGTCTTTGATAAGTCCCTGTTCCACGAGTTGCGTGACGTGCTTTTCGCCGAGCCACTGAATGTCCATCGCCCGGCGGGAGACAAAATGAATAATGCGCTGGACATTCTGGCCGGGGCAGCCCGCTGAGTTCGGGCAGCGCGTGACCGGCGTGTTTTCCGGGCGAACTAAGAGTGTCCCGCAGGCGGGGCAATGTTCAGGCAGCTTGTAGGGCCGGCTGTCTTCGGGGCGGTCGTCCAGGACGACTTGAACGATTTCAGGAATAACGTCGCCGGCTTTTTGGATGACCACCGTGTCGCCGACGCGGACATCTTTGCGGTCTATCTCCATTTGGTTGTGCAGGGTCGCCCGCTGCACCACCGAAGACGGCGGCAGGGAGACGGCTTCCACAATCGCCACCGGCGTAATCGCGCCGGTGCGCCCGACCGAGGCGACAATGTCCAAAATCTTTGTCCGGCCCTGCGCCGCCGGGAACTTGTAGGCAATCGCCCAGCGCGGGGTCCGCGCCACGGCTCCTAAATCCTGCTGCTGCCCGAAGTTGTTGACTTTCACCACAATGCCGTCAATGTCATAAGGCAGCGACGCCTTTTTATCAGTCCACTCGGCGATATATGCGATGACGGCCTCCATGTCCGGGTTCGCGCGAACATTCGGGTTGACCCGCATTCCCCACCCTTTCAGCGTGTCCAAAAGTCCCTGCTGAGAGGACGCCGCCGCCTCGCTGCTTTCCCCTAAAGCGTACAAAAAGAGGGAAAGCTTGCGCTTTGCCGTGACCGCAGGATCAAGCTGGCGCAGGCTGCCCGCCGCCGCGTTGCGCGGATTGGCAAACACCGGCTCTCCGGCGGCCTCGCGCCCTGCGTTGATCCGCGTGAACTCGGCGTGGTCCAAATAAACTTCGCCGCGTATCTCCACGAAGTCCGGGCAGGGTGGGCGCAGGCGCAGCGGCAGCCCGGCGACAGTCTTCAAATTCGCGGTGATGTCTTCGCCGACAAATCCGTCCCCGCGCGTCGCCCCGCCTTGAAACAGCCCGTTTGCGTAGGTCAGCGAGACCGCCAGCCCGTCAATCTTCAGCTCCGTCACATATTCCACGGCGGCGTCTTCGGCTAGCCCTAGATGCCGCTTCACTTTCTCGTCAAACGCCCGCAGCTCATCGTCGTTGAACGCATTCGCCAGCGACAGCATCGGCTGACGGTGCGTGTGCGGCTTGAAGTCCGACTGCGGCGACGCCCCCACCCTTTGCGTCGGCGAGTCTGCCGTCACCAATTCGGGATGCGTCGTTTCCAAATCAATCAGCGCCCGCAG
>CAXUBO010000174.1:0-7475 GCA_964249345.1 uncultured Armatimonadales bacterium
GTAGTCTAAAAAAGGCTGTAGTCTAAAAAGAGCCTCGTTGTAGTGAGGTGAGTTGAAGAAGTGATAAGTAGAGTTAGTTGAACTTGAAGGTGAGGAGGAGCTGCTGAAAATCAGGCAGGTACTTTGCGAAGACGCCTTCCGGGGCCGTGGCGGTGAAGGTCAGCGCCACCCCAGCCTGCACCACATACACCTGGAACTGGTGCATTCGGCCTTGATCGCTCTGCCAGAAAAACTCCGCTTCCACAGCAGGCACGTTGTCAAGCTGAGCGCTGCCCTGGCGCAGCAGGCGGAACTGAGGCAGGCTGGCAGGAAGCTGGGCCATCTGCTGACGGGCATAAGCGTCGGAAGTTGTGCTGGGCGGCACTTTGTCGCGGCTGATGACGACACTGAACTCAGCGGGCGTGTCGGGCGGGCTGGAAAAGAGGGTCAGCGATTGGTCACGCCAGGTGGCGGGGATCAAAAAGCGCCCTTCATTGATGTAGTAAGAGTTCATTGACTAAGCCACTCCTCTTTGTTGATGGACAAAGACTTGTCGTAGGTTTCCCGTAGCGCTTGAAGTCGGCTGTACTTGGGAGAGCCTGGCCCCAGCACCGTCTCCGAAATAAGCTGCCCGTTCTCGTCCCACTTCCTCTCGCGGACGGGGTAGCTATATTCGTAAATCGTTTCTGAGCGCAGGTGTCCGTTTTCATCCCACTCCCGGTCCGGGCCAAAGTAGGCTCCCTTGTAATAAGTGGTCTCCGCCTTAAGTTGTCCTGATGGATACCATTCTCGCGTTTTGCCATGCCGCTCCCCGTTGGCGTACTCGATCTCGTCCCACAACGAGCCGTCGGGGCGCAGGCCATAAGCCGCGCCGGTAAAAGGTTGCCCATACCGAAGGTAGCGATCTCCATCGCCGTAATCGAGTTCTAACTCATCGAAATCTACACGCGGCATTGGAAAATCGGCTTGCTGCATTTGCTTGTTCCTTCTAGTTTTGTGCTTGTTCCTTCTAGTTTTGATCCGGCGGCTCTTGCGGCGTTATCGGCAAGAAAGGTCCCGGCAGGAAGGAGTTTTGTCCCTGCGGCCCCTGGTAAGTATCAGACACGCCTTTCATAAAGCCCGTTCCTGAATAGTAATCAGACTCCGCCGCACCCACTTCCGGCGTGACCTGAGCGCCGTAAGTCACCTCAAAGCAGGTTCGGCACCGAGGCATGGCCTGACCAGCAAGATTAGGATTTCTGCTCATGTTGACGTTTTGGATTAGGAACTCGTTCATCTGTGTTTCTGTGACTGGGCCTAAGCCTGCCGCTTCACGAGCATTGAAGGCATCATTGAGAGCATTAATTTCTGAATGCCCTCCGTCTTCAAATTCAGGTGTCACTTTTGCCGGATAACCGCGTCCACCGTCATTTGGGAATGCACCGCCATCATTTCGGGCCACATAGTCCGCAGCCCTGCTCTGCAACGCGGGATGAAGGTTCTCAATTGGATCCATTGTGTTGCGACCAACAAACGTCTCCCCGGTACGCAAGTCCTTAACGCCTGTCACACAGGGACTGCGTGTCGAGTTGCTCTTTAATGCTTCTTCATCAACATGCGGCTGAGTAGCTTCTTTAAGTTGGGCGACGTCTTCCGACGTAGCGGGTTCGCCTGGCTGCATCCCGCCGAACCTCTCGCTCACCTTGCCAATCAGGCCGCCGCCGACAAGCGCACTTACTGTTCCAAGACCTTCCTGTTGCCACGAACCTTCCCCGAACCACTTCCCGCCATAGTGGCTGCCGGCTGCGCCGAACCCCATACTGCCCAGAAAACCGACTCCCGCACGCGCCGCTAGAACCGCCCGCAGGAAAACCGGGGCGGCCCGGATAGCACTGACTACCCCCGCACCAGTCAGGATCATTCCGACAAATTGTGCAATCGAACCAAGAATGATCGCCCCATGCGCCAGCGTCGTTTCCCAATCTGCCACCTCTTTGCTGATGGCCGCGCACTGACCCATCGCTCCCCCGATGGTCACGTTCCCACTGCCCGCTCCAATCACTCCGTCGCAGGTGCTGCGGTCGCCAACCCGCGACGCCATCTTGCCGTTGATCGTCACTGTCCGGCTGCCCTGCGCCATCTTCTGCGGGCCGCTATGCTCATCGCAGTCAATCAAGGACAAACAGGCCGCCGCCGCTCGGCGTCCGTTGATGGTCACGCTGGCGCTGCCGGTCTTGACTTGCCCATGCTTTTCCACATGCTGCTGGCCCTGTTTCACCCCTTGCAGGAAGCCCTTGCCGCCCGCGCTCAGAACCGTGCCGCCCGCCGCCACTGCCGCTCCAATGATGAGCAAGTCCGAACCGCCGGTGATCACGGTAAGACCAATCAAAGCGACTCCAACAAGGGCGCCCCAGGCAGCAGCTTTCAACATCTCTGCGACACCTTCAGATTGTGCCTCGCTATGGGTAATTGGGTCATCAACACGAGCCGCAGCAGGCATAAAAAGCTTCCTTCTTCGCGGCGCTAGTCGTTGAGAGACTAGTCGTTAAGGCCGATGTGGTCGGCATGAACCGTGACATTCTTCCCGCCCTCGGCGATGAGAGCCTCTTTGGCAGTCAGCTTCATTTGGCCTGTGTCGGCGGAAACACCCACATCCGTGTTGGCGTCAATGCCGATCCCGCCTGTCACAGCCTTGTGCGTAACATTGATCTGCCCTTGCGTTGAAATGCTGCCTTTCTCCGAGGTGATCTGGATTTGGTCGGTGGCCGTGAGGTTGATGGATTTGGCTTCCAGAGTGATGTTGTTGCCCGCCTGCATGTGCAGGTCCGTCGCCACATGGATGGACAAGTGCGTGCTGCTGCCGCTTGTGCCAGCGCCACCCGCGAGCGCCCCAGCATCGCATCCACCCACGCCTGCGCTTGATCCGCTGCGCTGCGCCCCGGCAGGTCTTCTCCCCGTCGCCACCCCTGCTTCTTGGCCTCCCACTCTGCGTTCGCACGGTCTATGCTCAATCGGGTCTAGGCACAGAAAAGCCCCCGTTCCGCTGAAGAACGGGGGCTGAGAGCGTGAGCATCAACGGCGAGAACTAGGACGACAACAACTAATAAAGGGAGTCCAAAAACTCGGTAAAGTTATCAGCAAGGAAGGTTATCGCCTCATCACCTTCTTGTTCCGCATTACTAAAGACAATGCTTGGCGCGTCTTTAGAAGCCCGGTAGTCGAAGCAGATGCCGTTGCCGCCAGGATCGGTGGCAAATGAATAGACACCGTCAGGAACATACTCCTCCTCTAGCTCGTGAACGCGAAGAATGCTTGCATATTTCGGTTCGTCACCAAAAATCAACAGGTTATTAAAAATGCTCGCGTCTTTGCCGACAGCAAACTTATTTGGTCTTGGAACCTGTCCCTGATGGGCCATAGCAATCTGACGAAAGTCGTGGGGAAAGCGGATGCCGAGTGCTTGCTCCACGGCTTGTACTTCTCGCTCTGTGGCCGGGACTGCGTGATCCCAAACGAAATCTTTCCATACTAAAATCATTCTTAATCATGTCCCCGACGGGTTGTTAGAGCGTGTGATTTGCTTATCTTGAGCGGTGAAGTTTATTTATGATAAATTTCTGTTATCCTACGCTGTCTTGCTTTCTTCTATTCGACTAGGTCCACATCTTCCATCTGACCAGAAATCCAGCCGTCCATTAGCGCCCAGAAGTTCTGGTCAATATCGGGATGACGTGGGTTCTCATGCCACCACACCAGGGCGCAGTCTTCCACTGGCTTTGGTCTCTGCCCGAAATCTAAGCCGATGTAGTCGCCGCCGCCGTTGTTAAAGACTGTGATGACTTCATGCAGCCGGAACGGGAGTTTCTTCAAGTCACCCGGTTCGATGTCCCAGTCACCATCCGACAGTAGTCCCAGGTCTTCCACTGGGAGTGGCCCTATAGCGTCAGAGTACAGGTCAATCCAGCCGTTGTGCAGTTGAGAGTAGAACTTTTGTAAGTCTGGCGGCAGATTCCCCCAGAAACCTTGCTGGCCTTTAGGTACTCTGTCACCCAGAGGTGGATAGCCTCGGTGCAGGTAGTTTTCCCCCTCCTGGCTATAGACATAGATCAAGGAGGGAGGCTTCTGACCTTCCAGCAAGACACAGACGCCGCGCACCTTGTTCTGCAAGAAGTTGTAGACACCTGGCAGCAAGTTTTGGTAGGCGGTCCATGGGTTCACCCAACTCTTGACCCCTTCCTCCTGCTGGCGCAGCATCTCCACCCAGTCACGCGGAATGTTCATCTCGGCTGCGATCTCATCAGTCGAAGTCAGCAGTACGGGATTTGTCACGAACTGCTGCACGTCGGCCAAGATGCTCTCTTTTGATGGCAAACTCATTTTCTTCTCCAGAGTGACTCTGCTTCTAATGTACCAAACCTTCACAGATCAGGTTTATTGAGTTTTTGGGAGACTGTCGATATATTTCTGCAACTCCACAGTCATATCCTGCTCTTTTTGGATCATTGTTTGTCGAAACGTGGGATCAACTTGCATGTCAAGCTTCTTATATTCCGTCCAGTCAGAGAAACTTTGCGCTCCCTTAGAAGTGTTGGCCGTTTTGCTCAAACCAACGAAATTGTTCTCGTAGTTTAGCACTTTTACTTGATCTGCTTCACTGAGTTTGTCGAAGCCGTTCATCTCGGTAATTGTTTTCATTGGAACGATATGGTCGGCTTCCAGATTTCCAGTCACTTTTAACTTGGGAAGAGCAGGATCGTCATAAGGAGGTTTAGGTGCGTTCTTATTAACAAGCTTTCTTATTGCATTAGATGGAGTCTGCTTCCGTAACTTATCATAAAGCGCCTTTGAGATACCTTTGGGTGTTGTTCCGACACCGCCCTTTCCGCCTCCTGCGGCGTCATCGGCAGCCATCTGCATGACATCGCCGCCCTTTTTCGGGCTGAAGACGCCTCTGCCGTCGTCAAACGCCGCCCGCGCCGCGCCCGCCGCCCGCGCAAACGCCGGGATCGGACGCCCGTCCGGCCCCAGCGGTATCTCGCCGGCACACGGCTTGGACGCCTGTACCCTGGCACGCCACTCCACTTCCAGACGGGCGTTCTTCGCCGCTACCGCTGCTCCTTTGCTTCCCGTTCTACGCTTGCATAAGTTCATGTACACAAAAGCCCCCGTTCCAGAGTGGAACGAGGGCTAAGAGCGTGATCTCAAACCTTATCTTGCTAAACGCTAGCCATATTTCCTCAAGTGTGGGCGAGTTACTCCTCTTCGTCGTCTTCGTACTCCTTGTCATCTTGCAAGGTTGTTTTCAGGGCTTCCGTGATCATTGCATCGAAGGTGTCATAGGTACTCAAAACAGTTCCTGAAGAACGATCCTGGAGTTCATAACGCTTCTCAACTAGGTTGTAGACAAACAGGCTGATGTCGCCGTCGGCGAATATCAGGTAATTCTTGCGCTTCTCGTAACTACGCCAGTCCAAGTTATCTTCAACGAACGAATGCATAAAGATGGTTGGTTTACCGACAACTGGATTCCTATCACTGGCATAGATGAAAAGACCTTCCCAGTTAAGGCCGTCGGTCATACGCAGGAAGTCGAGGTAGCCTTTAGGCAGTTCTGCCGAAAGCTCGTCGCGCGTCCTTTGGCGCAGGTGTGCAAGAGACGCTTCTGTCGCGGGCGGCTGGATGTCAGAGCCTAAACCTGCTTTACGTTCTGCGGCAATACGTGCCACGAGGTCTTGATACATTTAGTTCTCCTTTGTGCACCTCTTATTTCACTCGCGCTTGGTTTGCCTCCGTTATGGTGGCGGCGGCGGGGCTGGCCAGGCTGAGGGAATAGGCCACTGCGGTGGGTAGACGGAACCATCCGGCACAGGCCAGTTGGGGAGCTGGGCTGTCTCGCCAGGACTGAGATTACCTGTCATAGTATCCTGTGCGTTTGTGATAACTTTATGGTAGGGTTCGTTCCGCATGAGTACTAGGTTGTCCGGGGCGTTCGTGCCGCCGTCATCAAGCGGCAACTTGTGATGAACTTGCCAAACATCAGGGTCTGGCACATTGCCTTGTCTCATGCGTGCAAGCCCTGCGTCATCTATACCGGCTGCTCTGAGCGATGCCTCTTTAGTGGAATCATTCGCTAGGTCCTTGAGGAAGTTGGCGCGGTTCTCAATCACAGGACCGGGATTGTTTCGGGTGCCTAAAAACCGAGCCTTACCATTGAACTGCCTCCGCAATGCTGCTGCGTCTGCCTCAGCCCGCTTTGTATACGTCAGCGGCTCAGTTTTTACGCCCGGCAGAGTGACATCCTGCCCCCGCAGCCTGCCGGTGAAATCGGAGGAAGCAGACCCTCCGCCGCCTCCCGTTCTCCGCGCTTCCAGGACATTCGCGTCCCGCTTCGGGCTGAAGACGCCTCTGCCGTCGTCAAACGCCGCCCGCGCCGCGCCCGCTGCCCGCGCAAACGCCGGGATCGGACGCCCGTCCGGCCCCAGCGGCAACTCGCCTGCACGCGGCTTGGACGCCTGTACCCTGGCACGCCACTCCGCTTCCAAACGAGCGTTCTTCGCCGACTGCACCCGCGACGTGAACCCTTCTTCCGACTCACCCTTTGCCCGGCCCAGCCCTTCCGTCCGGCTCAGGCCGCGTGCCATCTTCGGCAGGCCCGCCAGGGGCAGAACCGCAAGCGCCAGTCCTGCCGCATCGCGCACTTCTCCTTCCGGCAGATATTCCATTCCCTTGCCGACAGCCTTGCCCACGAGCCAGGCACCCGCTCCCCCGGCACCCATCAGCGCGACGCCCCCAAGGCTTAGGGTGGCCGGCCACAAGACCAGGGCCGCCCCCGCAATGCCAATGTAGCCGCTGACAGTCCCGACGCCGTCGAAGAAGCCCTTGTCCGGGTCGTCTCCGTTGCCGACCTTCAAGAGCCGCAGCGTCGGCCCGCCGATAATCACGGTGGGGGAACCGTGTCCGACCGTGAACTCGCAGGTTCCCTGGCTGCCGACGCGGGCCGCCGGCAGCAGGCCCGGCCCGATCAAAACTGTTCCACTTCCTTCGGCAATCTGTTCCTGCGCGGCATTGACGACATCCGAGCAGGGGCCGGGGCCGCCGCTGAGGTGCTTGTGGTCGTTGCAGTTGGCGTTGCTGTAAACGTGCGCCAGAGGCTTCCGGTCCGGGCCAACCAAAATTGTCGCAAGGCCGGAAGCGATCTGGCCGTCATCGTGCACAAACTTTCGGCCTTCATCCGCGCCCAAGTTGGAGCCGGCGCTCATGGCCGCGCCGATGCCGCCAACCGCCAGCGCTCCAACGCCGATGACAACAGGCGTTGCAAGGCCCATCGTGCCGATCTCCAGCGCTCCGGCGAGGAACAAAACGCCGAGCGCTAAGGCGGCCCCGCCAAGCGCCCCTAGTCCGCGCCCAAGGCGGGCTTGACTGTGCTGGACGGCGTCATCGGCGCGGGCGGCTGGCTGGGGATCGTCTGGCATAAAGCTACTTTCTGCGGCACATCAGCTACTTTCTGCGGCACATCA
>CAXUBO010000175.1:0-7278 GCA_964249345.1 uncultured Armatimonadales bacterium
GCCCGACACGGCTGCGCCGGGGACCGCTGCGCCCGGTGCGGCTGCGCCGGCGGCCACTGGCTCAGCGGTAATTTCAGACCCAGCCCTGCCGGCGATATTGGCGGGCTACACGGCTGCGCCGCTGCCGGCAGCGGTCTCGGCCTCAGCGTCCCCGGCCCTTCGCGCCGATGCGGCGGAGGCCGGGAGCGGCAAGGGACGCGGAGCCGCTGACGAAAAGCCGCAGGATACCGGCACAGGCGGAACGGGAACGGGAACCGGCACGGGAACGGCAGTCACGCCCAGCACGGCAGCAGGCGGCAAAATCAACAACGCTGCCGCGCGTGTCTCCGTAGCCCAGTATTTGGACTTGTTCGGCCTGCTGTCGGCGGCGCGGGGCGCACAAAATGATGTCCGCGATTTTTACACGTTTGACATCCAGCGCCTTCAGAATGAAACGGCGCTTGCGGCAAAGAACTTGTTCTTCAACCTGCTGCTGACCCAGAGCCAGGTCGCAACGCAGACAGAGCAGGTGCGCTTTGCCGAAGAGAACGTGCGGATCACCGAAGACCGGCTGCGGCAGGGCATTGTCTCGCGCTTTGATGTTTTGACGGCCCAAACGGCTTTCTCTACGGCCCAGCAGCTTCTTATCTCGGCGCAAGACAGCCGCGATCTGGCTCAGGCGGATTTGAGCTTCCTGCTCGGCACCAACCCGGACTTGCCGCTGACGCTTCAAACGCCGCCGCTGCCGCCGCTGACGCAGACGATAGACCTGCGGCAAAGCACGCAAACCGCACTGGCCCGCCGCCCTGAAATTCGGCAGGCCGGCGCTAACATTCAGGAAGCCCGGCGGCTGGTCCGGCTGGCCGGCTCTACGCTGCTGCCGACGATCAGTCTGGTCGCATCCGGGGACCAGACAACCACGGCGTCCATCACGTCGCCAAAATCGTTTGCCACCGTGACCGCCCAGATTTCTCTGCCGCTGGATGACGGCGGCGCGACCCGCTCGCGTGTGCGCTCGGCCCGGCTGGATGTTCAAACTCAGCAGATCACCCTGGCAGAGCTGCAATCCAACATCTCGCTGGAAGTGCGGCAGGCGGTTTTGAACATCAGAAACGGTCAGGCGCAGGTCGGGGCCGCCCAAACCGGCGTGGCCCAGGCCCAGGAAGCGGTGCGGCTGGCATACCTGCGCTATCAAGGCGGCCTCGGCACGTTTTTAGACATCTTGAACGCGCTGGCCCAGCTTGCGGCAACTCGCAACAACCTGTCCAGCGCCCAATTCTTTTATCAAGTTTCACTGGCCCAGCTTGTCCGCTCTTTGGGCGGGCGCTAGAGTAGGAAATCGCTTCCTGCATTTGCAAGCCGGCACTGAAAGTGCCGGCCTATTTTGGAGTGAAAGTCGAAGCGACTAAAGACAAATGTGCGTTTGCTAATCTTCAGTGTCGGAGACACTTTCATTCAAGAGTAGGCCGGCACTTTCAGTGCCGGTGATTTTCGCACCGGAAAGAACTTTTATGTGGATCGTCAAACTTGCCCTCAACAAACCTTATACCTTCGCGGTCCTGGCTCTGCTGATCTTGCTGGCAGGCATCGGCAGCATTTTGTCCATGCCGACGGACGTATTTCCCGCAATTGACATTCCGGTCGTGACCGTGATCTGGTCGTATCCCGGCTTTACGCCGAATGACATGGAAAAGCGATTTGTCACCCAGAGCGAGCGGGCTTATACCACGTCGGTCAATGACATTGAGCATATTGAGTCGCAGTCGGTCTCCGGCGTCGGCGTCATTCGGATTTACTTCCAGCCGGGCGCGAACATCGCGCAGGGCATCTCGCAGGTGACGGCGACTTCGCAGACAATTCAGCGCATCCTGCCGCCCGGAACCCAGCCGCCGTACATTCTGCGCTACGACGCTTCGGACGTGCCGGTGATCCAGGCGGCGATCCATAGCGACACATTGAACGAGCAGCAGCTTTCGGACTACGCCACGAACTTTGTGCGGACGCAGTTTGCGACGGTTCAGGGCGCACAGGTCACGCTGCCCTACGGCGGGCGCGGGCGCGAAATCAATGTAGACATCAACCCGCAGGCGCTCTACGCGCACGGATTGTCGCCGTATGACGTCTCCAATGCCATCAGCGCCCAGAACTTGGTGCTGCCGACGGGAGACGCGAAGATTGGCACGCGGGACTACAACGTCCAAATCAACGGCAGCCCCAGCACAGTCGATGCGCTGAACGACCTGCCGATCAAAGAAGTCAACGGCTCCATTGTTTATGTCCGGGACGTAGCGCAGGTGCGTGACGGCTTTGCCATTCAGCAAAACATCGTGGATCAAAACGGCAAGCGGGCGGTTCTGCTCCAAATCAACAAAAGCGGCACGGCGTCCACGCTGGACGTTGTCAACCGTGTTCGCGCCGCCCTGCCGCGCATCATGTCCACCCTGCCGTCGGCCTTGAAAATTGATTTGATTGCCGACCAGTCTTTGTTCGTCAAAGCCAGTGTCCAGGGCGTCGTGCGTGAGGCAACAATTGCGGCGTGTTTGACGGCCTTGATGATCCTGCTGTTTTTGGGCAGCCTGCGCTCAACAGCCATTGTCGCGGTTTCCATTCCGCTGTCCATTCTCGCTTCCATCGCCATCCTTCATGCGCTGGGCGAGTCGCTGAACACGACCACCCTGGGCGGTCTGGCGCTGGCGGTCGGTATCCTGGTGGACGATACGACGGTCACGATTGAGAACATCAACCGTTATCTTGGCATGGGACATTCGCTTCGCAAATCAATTTTAGAAGGCTCTGCCGAGATCGCCCTGCCGGCCTTAGTGTCCACGCTGTCTATTTGCATCGTGTTCCTGCCGCTGGCGCTGCTGTCCGGCGTTGCCCGCTACCTGTTCCTGCCGCTGGCTGAGGCCGTCATCTTCGCCATGCTGGCCTCCTACCTGCTGTCCCGAACGGTCACGCCGACGTTTGCCATGTTCCTGCTGCCCAAAGAAGTCGCGCTGTTTGCCGAAGAAGGCCATGAAGAGCAAAGCAAGCAGGGCCAGAATGGTTCCAACGGAACAGCCAAAAACGGCAACGGCAAGAACGGCAACGGGACGCACTCCAGCGGCAAAAACGGCGTTCACATTAACGGTCATTCAAACGGCAGCAGCTACCGGAACGGCAATGGAAACGGGCCGGGAAGCAAAGAGCAGACCGACGCCCAGAAGGCAACCGAGAAACAAAAAAAAGGCTTTGTCTGGCGCACGCACAGCGCGTTCAACAAGCAATTCGAAAGAATGCGGGAAGCGTACAAAGGCCGCTTGACCTGGGTGCTGGAACACCGCTTGGCGGTTTCCATTTTGTTTGTTGTCTTCTGCGCGTTGTCGTTCTGCTTGTTTCCCTTTATCGGGCGCGACTTCTTCCCGCAGGTAGACGCCGGGCAGTTCCGGCTGCATGTGCGCGTTCCGCCGTCCACGCGCCTGGAAGAGACCGCGAAAATCTTTAGTCAAATCGAAGCGCAAATTCACCAAACGGTGCCGCAGTCGGAAACCGCGCTGACTTTGGACAACATCGGCGAGCCGATTTTTGTCAATCTGGCCTACGGCGACAGCGCGACGGTCGGCCCGTCCGACGGCGAGATTTTGGTGTCGCTGAACCCAAAGCATCAGCCGACGGAGCAGTATGTGGAAGCGCTGCGCCGGGAGCTGCCGAAGGAGTTCCCGCAGGAGACGTTCTTCTTCCAGCCTGCCGACATTGTGAACCAAATCCTGAACTTCGGTCTGCCCGCGCCGATTGACGTTCAAGTCTCCGGCCCGAACCGCAACGCCGACGGCGACCTGGCGACAGCCCGGCTGCTGACAAGCAAAATGGCCGCAGTCCCCGGCGCGGCGGATGTCCATTTGCAGCAGATTGTGGACGGGCCGACGCTAGACATTACCGTGGACCGGACGCGGGCGGAGCAGATCAGCCTGACCCAGCAGCAGGTTTCTCAGAGCCTTCTGGTGTCTCTGGCCGGCACGGCGCTTTCCTCGCCCAGCTACTTCTTGAACCAGCAGAACGGCGTCGTGTATCCTGTCGTCACGCAGACGCCGCAGTATCGTTTGGACTCGCTGGATGCCCTGCTGGATACGCCGCTGACCGCGCCGGGGCTGACGGAGCCGGCGCTGCTGTCGTCCGTGGCAACCATCACCCACGGCACGTCGCCGCTGGTCATTAGCCACTACAACATTCAGCCGACATATGACATTTATGCCAGTACGCAGGGACGCGACCTCGGCGGTGTTTCGAGCGGCATCAGCAAAGTCATTGCCGGAGCAGCGAAGGGATTGCCGAAGGGCAGCACCATCACCGTGCGCGGTCAGGTGCAGTCCATGACCTCGTCGTTCACCGGCCTGTCGCTGGGTTTGATCGGCGCGGTTGTACTGGTGTACCTGCTGCTGGCGGTCAACTTCCAGTCTTGGCTTGACCCACTGGTGGTCGTGTCCGGCGCACCGGGCGCGTTGGCAGGCATTTTGTGGATGCTGTTCATCACGCAGACGACGCTGAACGTGCCGTCGCTGACGGGCGCGATTATGACGATTGGCGTGTCTACCGCGAACAGTGTTTTGGTGGTGACATTCGCCAATGAACGGCGTTTAGAAGGCATGAGCGCCCTAGACGCCGCGATTGACGCGGGCTACACCCGTCTGCGGCCCGTGATTATGACAGCCCTTGCCATGATCCTCGGCATGATCCCGATGGCCCTGGCCCTGGGCGAAGGCGGCGAGCAGAACGCGCCGCTGGGCCGCGCCGTTATCGGCGGCCTGCTGGTAGCGACTTTGACCACGCTGTTCATTGTTCCCATTTCGTACAGCATCCTTCGCAAGAACCAGCCGAAGCCGATTGAAGAAGATGAAGACGAGGACGCGCCCAAATCTCAGCCCGCCAAGCGCCGCCATCCCGCCGAAGACCATTCTGCCGAGAACCAGCCTCTGGCCCAGCCGCGAGCGGAAGGACAGCCCGCGTAAGAATGCGGAAGAACAAGAAACACGGGAACACGCGAGTAGTTGAAAATTACTCGCTAGATTAAGCGTCCTGCGGACGAAAGGACGTTCATCTTTCATCCAGAGGGTGCCTCACCTAGCGAGTAGTTTTCAACTGCTCGTACAGCTTGAGACCCGTGCTAACGAGTAGAAATATACAATCATGCCAGCAAAACAATATCCCGCCCCAGAAGCACCGCAAGCTGCGCCCCCCTCAGACCCGAACCTTGACAAGACGCCGCCGAACAACGCCGACGGCGCAGGCAAAGACAACGCGCCGAAGAAGCCGGAAGCCAAAGGCAGCATCTGGCGAGTCGCCATTGTGCTGCTCATTCTCTTCGGCATCCTGCTGCTCGTCGGCCTGCTGCCGCGCCTGCACAAGCAGCCGCAGGTCAACGCCGATGCCAAAGCGCACCGGGACGCGGTTCCCATGGTGAACGTCGTTGCCGTGGAAGCGCCGCCGGCGGCGGACGCGCTCGTGCTGCCGGGCAACATCCAGGCCGTCGCGCAAACCGCCATCACGGCCCGCGCCAGCGGCTACATCAAGCAGTTCTTTGTAGACATCGGCGACCGGGTGCGTAAAGGCCAGCTTCTCGCGACGATTGAAACCCCCGATGTAGACCAGTCCGTAGCCCAGGCGCGGGCGCAGCTTTCCCAGTCTCAGGCCGCAGTGGCCCAGGCCGGCGCAAATCTGAACCAGCAGCAGGCTAATCTGGCCCAGAATCAGGCCGATTTGTCGCGGACCCAGGCGACGTACCAACAGTCCAGAACTGATTTGGCACGGGCTTATGCTTCTTTGGCCCAGGCCCAGGAAGCGGCGGCCCAGCAGACCGCCCAGCTCACGCAGGCACAAGCCAACCTGAACCTTGCCCGTGTGACCGCCCAGCGCTACCAAAACCTGCTGGCATCGGGGGCGATTGACCAGCAGACCACCGACCAAGCGGTAGCGTCATTTCAGACCAACCAAGCCAATGTCGCTTCACTGGCTTCGGCGGTTCGGGCGGGCCTTGCGAATGTAACCGCCTTCAAAGACGCCGTGCTTTCGAGTGCGGCTAATGTCCGGGCTAACGCCGACGGTGTCCGGGCCAGCCGGGCGCAGGTCGCGGCGGCGGCGGCAAATGTCCGGTCGTACCGGGCGGCAATTACCGCCGCGCAGGCCAATGTGCGGGCGGCCCAGGCAAACGTCGCCCGCAACGCCGCATTGCAGGGATTCAACCGCGTCCTCGCGCCGTTCGACGGCATCATCACCGCACGCAATGTAGACAGCGGGGCGCTGATCGGCGCTTCCGGCGGCCCCAGCACCAGCGACAGTTCCAGTGTCGGCAGCGGCGCGGCGGGAACAACCTCACAGGGCAACGCCGCCGGGGGCAGCGGCAGCAGCGGCTCGTCGCCCGGTCCGACCGCAAGCGCCAGCTCTTCCAGCTTGTTCAGCGAAGCGCAGGTCAGCACGCTGCGGTTCTTCATCAATATCCCGCAGACCTATCTCAGCATTGTCAGCGTCGGCCAGCCCGTCCAGGTGACGGTGTCGGAAACGCCGGGCCGCATCTACCGAGGGACAATCACCCGCACGGCGGGGGCGCTGGATTCATCGTCGCGCACCCTGGTTGCCGAAGTGCAGCTTCCGAACAAGGACGGGTCGCTGCGCCCCGGCATGTTCGCGCAGGCGACAATTCGCGTCCCCCATCCCGGCGGCGCGGTGGTCATTCCCGGCCCGGCGCTGGTGACGAATGCCGACAACACGCAGGTTGTTCTTGTTGACAAAAACAGCAAAGTTCATTTCCAGCCCATCACTGTTGGGCGCGACTTCGGCAAAGTAATTGAAGTCACGCAGGGCCTTTCCGTCGGCCAGAAGGTTGTTTCCAGCCCCAGCGACAGCCTGACCGAAGGCGAAAGCGTCAAAGTTGCCCCGCCCCAGCCGGCGGACAAGGCAGGCGGGTAGTTGAAAGCGCGAAGTTTAGAAGCCCGGCACTGAAAGTGCCGGTCTATTGTTGAGTGAAAGCCGAAGCGACTGAAGATGCCGAAGCGACTGTCCTAATCCGTAGTCGCCGCGACTTTCATGCAAAAGTAGCCCGGCACTTCCAGTGCCGGGTCTTCTTGTGCCAGGACCCTAATTCTCGCCTCTGCACCCGCAAAACGACTGGTTTCTGCCCTTCAAACACTTTATATCGCGATTGCTTTTGCAAGCAGTCGCATTTTTTGCTGTCAGATGGTACAATTGGTCTTATCCTCATTTCAAGCAATCATCTCACTGAATGAGCCAAAGGAGCCTTTTTCCCATGAACACTGCGATCACTGTCCG
>CAXUBO010000176.1:0-6511 GCA_964249345.1 uncultured Armatimonadales bacterium
GTTCTATATTATACCCCAACACCCTTGTATCCGATCAAGGACGGTTCGGGAGGCGTTGAAGTCCGGGTGCGGGTTGTGACCGGGACTAGTTCTTCCTCGTACTCAAAGGCTTCCATCGAGATGCAGTCCATTGGACATATCTTTGCACATAACGCGCAGCGAATGCATTTGGTTCCGTCCATAAGCATGATGGTGCCGTCTTCGGGCCGCAGCTCGTCCTGTGGGACGCCGTACTTGGCTTCAATGAGCCGGGCTACGTCTTCGTCGCCTGTCACATCGGTCACGGGGACCATCTTGAGGATGCTCTCCGGGCAGATGTTGATGCACAGGCCGCACAAAATACATTTCTCGGCATCGAAGACCACGTTAACATGACAACGCAAACAGCGCATCCCTTGTTCCCGCGCGGCCTTTTCCGTGTAATTGAATTCCACGAGCTCAAAGCCTTTGGAGCGGTTGGTGATCTCGCGCTCCGGCGGCTCTTGGCGAATAAAGTTGTCGTACTTCTTAGGCATCTCGTAGTTGACGATGGGCAGCGCCCGCATATAGCCGCGCTTGACCAGCTTCTGGGTGACGCCCGACAGGTGTTCGTCTACCCCGACCGCGCATTTCTGCGCCGACGCGATGCCGTCAATGAAGAGCCGTGCGCCGAGGGCGATGTCGCCGACCGCAAACACGTCCGGGTGGGACGTGGACTGCAAAGTCTCCGGGTCTACTTCAATCGTGCCTCTGGGCGTTCGCTTCAGGTCTTCGATGCCTGTCACAAAGTTCCAATTGACCATTTGGCCGATGGAGACGATCACGGAGTCGCAGGGGAAGACTTCTTCCGAGCCGTCAATATACTGCGGGTTGAAGCGTCCCTGGGCATCAATCAGCGACTTGACTTTCTTGGTTTGAATTCCCGTGACAGAGTCATCGCCCAAAATCTCAATCGGCAGGCGCTGGGGCCAGAGCTTGACGCCTTCCAAAACGGCTTCTTCAATCTCGTACTCGTCGGCGTTCATCTGGGCGCGGGACTCGCCGAAGATGCAGTCAATGGACTTGGCCGTCAGCGCCAGCGTCCGGGCAATGTCGGTCATGGCATAGTTTTTAGGCTTGCCTAAGTTGGACAACCCGGCCACGACCGGGGTACGGACCGTCATTCGCACCACGTCCATCGCGACGTTGCCGCCGCCGATGACCACGCACTTTTCGCCGACCGTGTATGGCTTGCCTAAGTTGACTTCCCGAAGTAAGTTGATGCCGATATGGACGCCTTTTTTGTCTGACCCCGGAATAGTCAAAGGCCGTCCCTGCATATAGCCCGCCGCGATAATAAAAGCTTTGTAGCCCTGCTCCCTGAGTTCGGGAATGGTGACATCTTTGCCGACCGAGACGCCTAAGCGCAAATCCACGCCCAGCTCGCAGATCGCCGCGATTTCCAGGTTCATCAGCTCGCGCGACAAACGGTAAATGGGAACACCCGTCGCCATCTGCCCGCCGGGGACTTCCAGCTCTTCAAAGACCGTCACCTGGTAGCCGAGACGCGCCAGATCGTGCGCCGCCGTCATGCCCGCGACGCCCGCGCCGACCACGGCGATCTTTTCTTTGTCCTGCACGGGATACGCCGATCCCCGCGCATTGGAGTATTCCAGCGACTTATGTAAATTTTTGAGGTTCTCGACGCCGTACTGCTCGGTGGCAAACCGCTTCAAGGCCCGGATAGACACCGGCCCGGACGTGTCCGACCCGATGTTGCCGCGCGTGCATTTGACTTCGCAGGGAGCGCCACAGATGCGCCCGCACATGGACGCAAACGGGTTCGGGGCGCGGGCGATGGCGTAGGCGTCCGTGTAGCGCCCCTCGGCGATGGCGATCACATAGCCCCGCGCGTCAGTCTTGACCGGACAGCCGGTCTGGCAGCCGATTTTGCCGCGCCAGTAATCAATGTCCGGGACCTTGACCCGGTACGGTGTCTGCTTCTCGTCTGCCATAGGTGTAGGTGTTCTTTCTTAAAGAGAAAGCCGCTAACGATAATCACCATTGTACCATATCGCCGGGTTCAAGGCAAGGCGGGAACGAAACGGACTTCCACCCGGCGATCCAGCGCGGCGGCGATCCGTTCCAGCATTGCCAAAGAGTGCCGGTCATAATCGCCGTCTTCCAGCCGCGAGATCACGGATTGGGTTGTCCCCGCAAGGCGGGCAAGCTGCGTTTGGGTCAGCCCGGCAGCGACACGGCCTTCGTAGATGGCCTGTGCCGCCTGCGACTTGACCCGCTCCTGAGCGCGAATCCGCTGGTAATTTGGATCGCCGCCAAACTCCAAGTCCATGATCTCAATAGCATCGCTGGTGGCTTGCGTCATATCATCACTCATAATGTTTTCTTTTTCTACCGCCGTGGCTGAGGCGGACGGATATAGGTGTGCTTCTGCGGGTCGGCGGCAAAAGCGGCGTGGCGTCGGACCGCAAGATCAATCTCCTCCGGCGGCACGGCACGTTCTTTGGTCAAGCCGTGAACAAGAACGGCGATTGTCTGCTGCCCCTCTACCTCGTGAAAGCCATAAAGCAGGCGATAATTGACGCTACCAAAGCGGACGCGGATTTCGTGGATACTGTCCCGCAGGGTATCCGAGGCTGGGCGCATCATCTGCCACCCTTGTTCCTTAAGCTGCACAAGCCGCTCATGGAACTTGCCCGTGATGCGCGGGTCCCGCCGCTTTATGTCCCGCAGCCAGTCAAGGGCCGGAACGCTCCGGTCTTCCTCTTGAAAGAATGTAATCTTGACTTGCGGCATCATCTATTATCGCATTTGTGCGATACTTTGTCAATATGAATGTCATGCCTGTTTTTGTGATCGCGGCCCGGTGTGATAAAGTTGAGAGTTATGATATAATGGTAGTGAAGCAGTCAGACGAGTCTAGATAGTCAGTGTGCAGCAAAATACTTGTTAGGCTGCAAGACGTGACCGCTCTGTGAAGAGGAGAAAATATGGACAGCAAGCGCATCGACGTTCAATCCCAGCCGGGCGCGAACGGGGATTATACGGAATTACGGGTAGAGTTTGGCCCGCACTACTTTCTTGAGCTGCGGCAAGAGGGGGAAGGCGTGACCCTTTACTTGGGTGCCACGCACCACGGTTTCAAGGCTGACGCTTCGCAGGTGGGGGGCGAACTGGAGAACTATATCAATGAGATACGCGCAGCTCACCCGCAGAGTACGATAGATTAGCAGGTCGCCCAAGCAACAGAAGTGAGATTGCCAATATGGACAATCCGTGGATCGACCTACCCACTACCGCGCCCTTCGTCCTGCCGCAAGACAAACCCGTCATGGACAAGTACGCGCCTCTCCTCACCGGCGACCATATGCTGAGGCTGGACAAGCTGCCTCTGCCCTATGTTGGCTCGCCGGTGGAAGCCTGTGTGCTTCTCCTGGCTCTCAACGGCGGCTTCAAGCCGCATGACATCGATCACCAGAACAACGATACTGATTACGCGGAGCAGAACAGAAAGAACCTGACGTTCGAGAGCCGCTACCTGTTCTTCTACTTAGACCCGGCGTTCGAGTATACCGGCGGCTATCAGTGGTGGTACAGACGCTTGCGTCACTTTATTGATAGACATGGGCTTAAAGCGGCAGCCTCCAAGTTTGCGTGCGTGCAATCCTTCCCATACTGTTCTACGAGTTACAAGGCCCTGACGCGCCAAGTGCCGTCGCAGAATTATTCGTTCTCGCTCGTGAGGCAGGCCATCCTAGACGGTAAGCCGATAGTCATCATGCGGAGCAGGGAGATATGGTTCCGGTGTGTTCCCGAATTGCGGGGCTACCCCTACATTGAGTTGAGGAACGCACGCAACCCTTACTTTTCTCCGGCTCAGATGTCCGCTTCACAGTTTGAGCGATTAGAGGCTGCGCTAGAATGACCAGCAACAACGGCTTGCCGGTTGTAGCCCAACAATGCGCTACACCTGACGCCGCTTACAGACTTCTCGCTAATGCTGGTCAAGCCATTGTTCTAATCGGCGACGGTGTGGAAGTTGAGGAGGGCTTCGCCGAGGTCGTCGAGCTAGCCTGCGGTGAGGGGGTCGAGGCGGGCGGTGAGCGATGGTGTTGGATTGTTCGGCATTCGCTTTTCTTGTCGTCTTTCTTGGCATCAGGCCAGGAAGAGACCTGGTATGATGTGATCATCTTGTCTGTGAGGTGAAATTGTGCAGTTGTCCATTGAAGTCGAACAAGAAGAAGATGGGCGGTGGCTGAGTGAGGTTCCCGAATTGCCGGGGGTGCTGGCCTACGGGCAGAGCCGTTCGGAAGCCGTAGTCCGCGTCCAAGTTCTTGCTCTGCGGGTGCTGGCGGACCGGATGGAACATGGGGAAACTCTGCCGCAGAAGGTAGATGTGCTGCCCCAAGTGTTTTCCGTCGCCGCGTGAGGACGCAGGGATGAGTCAGTGGTCTTCCACGAAAGCCGGCAAGGTTCTGGCGGCGCTGCTTCGGCTCGGCTGGAGCGTGAAGCGTCAGAGCGGCGGTTCTCATAAGACTTTGGAGCGGGTGGGCTGGCCGGATTATGTCTGGGCGTTTCACGACGGGGTAGAGATAGGTTCGGTGATGCTGTCTCGGATCGCCAAGCAAACCGGCCTGACGCCGCGCGACTTATAGCTGACACAAAAGCGACTCGCCGGATGCCGCCTGCCGGTTTTGGGCTAATGCTGGTCAAGCCACTGCTGTAAATCGGCGGGCGTTTGGAAGTCGAGGAGGGCTTCGCTGAGGTCGCCGCGCTGGCCTGTCGTTCAGGACAGGGGTGCTTCTGATGTGGAAAATAAGGGCAGGCACGAAGAAAGAAGGGCAGGCACGGGGGCCTGCCCCTACGGGGATGAAGAGGACGGGGAGCCAAATTGGCCGCCCGTTTTGTTATTTGGCCTGGGACTGGCGATACAGGGTGTTGAGCTGGGTGGGGGTGACGGGGACGTAGTCGGGGCCGAGCAAAGACAGCATTTGCTGGAGGTTCGCCATGTGGGCGCCCCACAGGTAGACGAAGGCGTTTAAGAAGGCGGGGCGGGTGGAACCGGCGTGGGAACGGACTTCGTCGGCCAAAGTTGCGCCGCCGGGGCCGTCGGAGGCGCCTCGGAAGACGGGCTGGCCGGTGGGCAGGGTATAGGTGTACTGCCCGTAGCCGTTTTCGCCGGCGAGGCCGTAGTCGGGCATGAGGAACGGAATTTGAGGCAGGTCGCGCCCGGCGTCGGCAATGTCGGGGGTGCCGACGTTCATCAAACGCAGGGTGTGCATGTCCATGCGGGTCATATAATCATTGGTCAAGTTGTAGAAGCTTTGAAGCTGGGCGGGGCGGTTTGTTAGCGCTTTGGCCCAATCGGTGGGGTAGATGTAGCCGGCCCCGGAAACGTCGCACAGGAACTCGGTGTTCGGGGCGGCATGAGTGTAGTACCACTGGGCTTCGTTGGGCGCAACGTCAATGAGGCTCGGTCCCATGCCGAAGGCGACGGGGATGGTGCCGTACAGCGGGTCGTCCATGAACTGGCGGAAGACGCCGCGCCAGGGGCAGAAATTGTCGCCGTCAGAGATGGTAATGGCAACGTAGACTTTGCTGGGATCAAGCGCAGGCGCAGGCGGCTGGGCCTTTTGTTTCAGCGAAGCCAAGCGGACGCCGCTGGTGACGGAAAAGTTGGCGACGTAGTCGCTGACGGTAGTAATCTTGCCGTAGCGAGAGCCGAGCGCGACGCCGGGGGTTTCGTCGAGGCCCTGACCGTCGCCGTGCCACCAAAAGCCGCGCACGACGGCGGCAAGGGGCATGTGGGCGAAGGTGCGGCTGATTTCAGCCCGCTCGGCGGCTTCGTTTGCGCCGGGCCTTCCCTGCGCTTTGGGGCCGGTAATCCAGAAGCAGGAGCCGCGTGCCGCCACAATGTCGTCCACCTGGGAGCCGAGAAGCGGCGGGTCTAAACACAGCGCAAGGTACGGGTTCAGCCGGGGCATCAGATCGGTGCGGGCGTAGCGGAGCGCCTCGGCGTCGTCGTGAAACTTGCCGCGCAGGTCGGCTTTAATCGGCAGGCCGAGGCGCGACGCAAGCTCAGGCGTCGCGACAGCGAGGTCGTCCAACCCCGCAAGGTCTACGGCAATGCAGGGGGAAACGTAGACGTTTGGGTCGGCCACGACTGCGCCTTTGATTTCAGCGCGAAATGTCTGCACCAGGGACAGCGGATCGGCGACGAGAATGGGGGCGTCGGTCTGCCCCTGCGCCTGCATCTGGTCCAGCCAGAACTGGTCGTCGTCACCCGTCAACAAATAAATTCGCGGCTGTGTTCGGTTGACAATGCCCTGCACCGAAGCGAGCAGAAGCGTCTGTTCTTGGGGCAGATGGCGGACATCAACGACGTAGAGGTGCCGGGCGGGCGGCGGCGACTTAGGCTGGAGCGTCGGGTAGGGGCGCGGCGGCGTCGGCGGGGGTAAATTGGCGTCTACGGGGGGCTTGGGCAGGCTGTCAAAGAAGGCCGAGGCGCGGGTTTCGGCACGGCCCGAAAGCA
>CAXUBO010000176.1:6521-7167 GCA_964249345.1 uncultured Armatimonadales bacterium
GCATCGTCATTGCGGAGGCCGTTTGCAGTCCACACATCTACTGCGCCGTGATACGCCGGGCCGTGAATGATCAGCGCGGCCAGCGGCTGTCCGCCTGCCGTTAAAGCCGGAATGATCGTGTCCCCGGCAGGCAGCGAAGCCGGGTCAATGGCCTGCGTATCGTTGCCGTTGCCCCAGTCCAAACCGAGCGGAGTAAGGCCGAGCGGGTTTTTGGGAGCGACAGCCGCGTGGCCGGACGGCCCGCCGCGAAAGCCGCCGACGCCGACACCATTGGGGCCGAACAGGGCGCGGTCGCTGTCGTTGCCTTCATCGTGCCATTCACCATTGGCTTGCGTGATGGCATGGGTGAATGGAATGCCCGATGTGATTAAATCGCCGCCGCTTTGGTGAAAAACGCGCAGGTTCGAAAACGCCGCCTGCGGGTAAGCGTTGCCGTAAGGCAGGACGACGGCGGCGTAGTTCCGGGCGTTCAGCTTGGCAGGATCGGAAAGCGCGGCGACGCCGAGCAGGTCGGTCGCAATGCCCGCTTTTTGCAGGTCGGCGGCGATGGTTTTGGGCGAAATGAGCGCGGAGACGTTGTTGGCGGGAAAGCCCGGCTCGGAGAACACGGCCACGCGGGGCGCGGCGGCGTGGGCGGCGCAGGCAA
>CAXUBO010000177.1:0-363 GCA_964249345.1 uncultured Armatimonadales bacterium
GCTCTACCAGACGTCCGTGTTCGTCGCCAAAGATGTCCGCAAGCGGGAAGCGCGGCGCACCTGCCGGGAACAGGCCGTCATGCAGGAAACCCGCCACGCCCAAGCCGCCCCCGCATCCAAATGGGACGCCGTTGCGCCGCACTTGAACTCCGCCTTGTCTGCGCTGAAACCCGCCGACCGTGACGCCGTGTTATTGCGCTTCCTGGAAGGCCACACGCTCGCCGAAACCGGCGCACTGCTCGGCATCTCCGAAGACGCCGTCCGAATGCGTGTCAACCGCGCACTAGAAAAACTGCGCCTTACCCTCACCGCCCACGGAGCCGCCGTCACCGGCGTTGTCCTCGCTGTCCTGCTGACGACCGA
>CAXUBO010000177.1:373-7165 GCA_964249345.1 uncultured Armatimonadales bacterium
CTGCTTTCTTTGCGTTTCAGCGGTCGATTCTCGGCTCGGTCGTCCTCGCCGTCGCCGCCCTGCTCACCGCCGAAGCCGCCCGTCCTGCCTCCGCCCAAGCCGCCGCTGCCATCATGCAAGGAACGCTTCAATCTCTCGCAAATGGCCCCACGCCAAACGTCCTGCTGCTCTCGAAAGGAGTCTCGCACACCATGAACCTCATCAAAATCAAGTACGCTTCCCTCGCTGCCGGCTTCCTGCTGGCTGGGTCTACTGTGCTTCCAATTGTTCAAGTTCTTTATGCTCAGGCACCGCCTCCCGTGCCGGCGGATGGTTCACAAACTGCCAAAAAGCAGACCGCCGAACCCCGACAAGTTAGTATCACTTCCGCAATTGCGCGTGTTTCCGAAGCTGACTTGAAAGCATCAGGCATCAACTATGATCTTGTGCCGGCAAAACCATCCTCTCAGAAGATGTATCGCTTTTATGCCACAGGAACTCGCGCCAGTCATTTCTTCCAAAAGCTTTCGGCACAAAAAGTCGTAACTGAGGCACCGACTGTGACGACAGTAGATGATGTCACAGCTACGGTCAGCATATCCACGCCTTTGCCACAGGGAAAAGTGACTGCTCAACAGCTCACGGTCATTCCTCATATCAACGCTGACAACTCGGTTACGCTGAGGTTGTATTCAGTCTTTGAAGATAGCATGGGCAGAAGTGAACTAAGCACCACCCGCACCATAAAAAATCGTGACACAATAGCAATTCTTATGCCGAATTTCATAGCCCAGCCTGGGGGCGAGTACCGCATCTATTTTGTCACGCCGACTATCAAGTAAATTAATAGGGTACACTAAGCGCATGGGTTCGTTGTTTACTGTCCATGCGCTTGCTTCGGGATCGTCCGGCAATGCGACGCTGGTTCGCTCAGGGAATATTTCGCTGCTGATTGATGCGGGCGTTGGGATGCGGAAGCTGGTGTCGGCGCTGGCAGGGCAGGGGCTAACACCGAGTGACCTGAGCGGGGCGGTCATCACCCACGAGCATGGCGACCATATTCAGAGCGCCCATGCCCTGTCCAAGCGCCACGGCGTTCCGCTGATTGCGTCGGAGCGGACGCTTTCGGCGTTCTACAAGCGCAAGACGCAGACGCCGCACCTTGTTCTGCCGGTCGGGGACACCTGGCGCATCGGCGAGTTGGAGATTGAGACGTTCTCCGTGCCGCACGATGCCGCCGACCCGGTGGGCGTCAATATTAGGCATGCGCCGAGCGGCCAGAAAATGAGCCACTTGACCGATTTGGGCCATGTGACCGACACCGTGCGCCGGGCCATTCGCGGGGCGCATCTTTTGGTGCTGGAAGCAAACCACGACGTTCACCGTTTGGCCGGTGGCGAGTACCCCGGCTACCTTAAGTCCCGCATTCTCGGCGACCACGGCCATTTGTCCAACGAAGCCGCCGTCGGGCTTTTGTGCGAACACGCCTTAAACCACGGCCCGCACACGGTCTGGCTGGCGCACTTGTCCAAAGAAAACAACACCCCGAAGCTTGCCCTGGGCTACGCCAAAGCCACCGTCGCCGTCGAGACCAACTGCCCCGTCGTCTTTGACGTTGCGAAGCGTGACTCCCCTTCCGCCGTTTGGACCCCCGGCCACCGCTCTTTGCAGCTTTCCTTGTTTTAAGGCGGCAGGAAAACCCTCCCCAGACGGCGAAACTGCCTGCATCAACACCGTGAGGGTAATTCTTTGGCACCAATCACTTCCGAAACAATAAAGTGGGGCATTCTTGGCCCCGGCTCTATCGCGCAGCGGTTCGCGAAGGGCCTCCAATCAGTTCCCGATGCCCAGCTTTACGCGGTCGGCTCCCGCACCCAGCAAAAGGCCGATGAGTTTGCGGACAAGTTTGGCGCTTCAAATCGCTACGGCAGCTATGAAGCCCTAGCGGAAGACCCAGACGTTCAGGCGGTCTACATCGCGACGCCGCACCCGCAGCATAAGGATGCCGCGCTGCTCTGCCTCAGCCACGGGAAAGCCGTGCTGTGCGAAAAGCCGTTTACGGTCAACGCGAAAGAAGCCGCTGAAGTCACTGATCTGGCCCGCGCCAAAGATTTATTTCTGATGGAAGGTATGTGGGCTAGGTTCTTTCCCGGCATGGTCCGGGTGCGTGAGCTGATTGCATCGGGCGCAATCGGCGAAGCGCGGATGCTGCAAGCCGATTTTGGCTTCCGCACGGATGTCAACCCCGAAGGCCGCTTGTTCAGCCCTGCGCTTGCCGGAGGCGGCCTGCTGGACGTTGGGGTGTACCCAATCTCGCTGGCATCCATGATCTTCGGCACGCCCGTTGATGTTTCGGGATTAGCGCAAATGGGCGAAACCGGCGTGGACGAAATGGCCGCCGTCACGCTCAAATACGCGCAGGGCCAGCTTGCGTCCATTGTGACCGGCGTTCGGATCAGCACACCGTCGGAAGCCATGATTTTCGGCACGGACGGCTCCTTGAAGCTCCACGCGCCGTTTTGGAACCCGGTCCATCTCACCCTGAAAGCCGGTGGCAAGACCGAGGAGATAAACGTTCCCTTTGAAGGCGAAGGCTTCAATTATGAGGCGCAGGAAGTCCACGACTGCCTCCGCGCCGGCAAAACCGAAAGCGCCGTCATGCCGCTGGACGAGACGCTTGCCGTGATGAAAACAATGGACGCGCTCCGGTCCCAATGGGGCCTCAAGTACCCGATGGAGTAGCAAAGCCAGCAATCTCCGGCACTTTCAGTGCCGGTCTGGAGCCGCAAAGAAAGTGCCTGCGGCACTGGAAACTCGCCCGCAGTCCCGCAGGGACTTTCTGTGCTTCGTTAGCCCGGCATTTCAATACCGGGTTTTGGAATAAAATACCTATGTCCGTTTCAGCACCCACAAAGCCGGCGCTTCAGACCGCAGCAGACTTAGAGCGTCTTTCAGACCAGGGCTTTCGTTATGAGCTGATCAAAGGAGAACTCCGCGAAATGGCCCCACCCGGCGGATCGCATGGAAGCACAACGTCCCGGCTGACAATCCTGGTCGGCATTCTTGTTATTGACAAAGACCTCGGCGAGACATTTGCCGCTGAAACGGGATTTTTAGTGGGCCGAAATCCTGACACGACCCTGGCCCCGGATTTTGCGTTCGTGTCTAAAGACCGGCTGCCGAACCCGCTGCCGAAAAGCTACATCCCAGTTGTCCCCGACATCGTGCTGGAAACTCGTTCGCCGAATGACATGCGGAAAGAAGTCGCGGACAAAGTCGCGCAGTGGCTGGAGCTTGGCGTTCGGCTTGTGTGGGAGCTAAATCCGCAGACGCGCATCCTGACTGTCTATGGCACAGGCCAAACGCCGCGCATTCTCGGCGAAGGCGACACGCTGGATGGCGGCGATGTCCTGCCAGGCCTCAGCGTCCCAATTTCGCGGCTTTTTCTTGAGACGGACGCAGCGAAAGCAAGTGAGTGAACTCACTCGTTTCCTGAAACTCGTTTTTAGAACCTGTTCCTAAAACCTCAATGACGCAGTAGGAGACCAAGCATGGCAGAACAAATCGCGCCGTCAAAAGAATTTGCAGCGCAGGCGAACATCAATGACCCGAACGTGTACGAGGAAGCGGCGGCGGACCCGCAAGGGTGGTGGGCCAGGCAGGCCGGGGAGCTGCTGACTTGGACAAAGCCCTGGGAGACGGTCTGCGAGTGGAACCCGCCTCATGCTAAGTGGTTTGTCGGCGGGCAGCTTAATGTCGCGGCGAACTGCTTAGACCGGCATTTGACCGATGGGCGGCGCAACAAAGCCGCGATAATTTTTGAGGGCGAGCCGGGCGACACCCGCGTTCTGACCTACTGGGACCTGCACCGGGAAGTCTGCAAGCTGGCGAATGTGCTGGAAGGCTTAGGCATTGTCAAAGGGGACCGAGTCACAATCTACTTGCCGGCGGTCCCGGAAGCCGTGATTTCGATGCTGGCTTGTGCAAGAATTGGCGCGGTGCATACGGTGGTCTTCGGCGGCTTCTCGGCGGACAGTTTGGCCGAACGGATTTCGGACAGCCAGTCCAAGCTGCTGATTACGGCTGATGGCGGCTGGCGGCGCGGCGCTCCGGTGCGGCTCAAAGACTTGGCCGACAAGGCGCTGGAAGGCGCGACGACGATTGAAAAAGTGGTTGTCGTGAACCGCACGGAAGACGCCAAGCACGTTTCCATGAAACCCCGCCGGGACTTCTGGTGGCACCGGCTGATGGACGAAGCAAGCGCCAAACACGACGCGCCGCCAATGGACGCCGAAGACCCGCTGTATATTTTGTATACGTCCGGGTCCACGGGCAAGCCCAAAGGCATCCTGCACACGTCCGGCGGCTATCTTACGGGCGTTGCGGCGACCACGAAATATATCTTTGACATTAAAGACAACGACGTTTACTGGTGCACCGCCGACGTTGGCTGGGTAACAGGGCATTCCTACGTTGTCTACGGGCCGCTCGCGAACGGCGCAACCGTGTTTTTGTACGAAGGTGCACCCGATTGGCCCCAAAAAGATCGTTTCTGGACTTTGATTGAAAAATACGGCATCACGATTTTGTATACGGCCCCGACAGCGATCCGGGCATTTATGAAGTGGGGAACCGAGTGGCCGGAGAAGCACGATTTATCCAGCCTGCGCCTCTTAGGCTCCGTCGGCGAGCCGATCAACCCGGAAGCCTGGCTCTGGTATCACAAGAACATCGGCGGCGAGAAGTGTCCCATTGTTGACACTTGGTGGCAGACCGAGACCGGCGCGATTATGATTTCGCCCCTGCCCGGCATTTCCGCAACTAAGCCTGCGTCGGCGTCCCGCCCGTTCCCCGGCATTTCGGCGGAAGTGGTGGACGAAGCGGGCGAGCCGCTGCTGCACGGCACGGACCAAACAGGCATCTTGGTGATCACCCAGCCCTGGCCGTCCATGCTTCGAACGCTGTGGCGCGACGATGCTCGTTACCAGAGCGTCTACTGGAGCAAGTTCGAAGGCAAAGGCTACTACTTCCCTGGCGACGGGGCGAGGCGCGACGAGGAAGGCGATTACTGGCTGCTGGGCCGGGTGGACGACATCATGCTGGTGGCGGGCCATAATATCAGCACGATGGAAGTCGAGTCGGCTTTAGTGGATCACCCCAGCGTCGCCGAAGCCGCCGTCATCGGGCGCACCCATGAAATCAAAGGTCAGGCCATCGCCGCGTTCGTCACCCTCAAAGACGGCGTCGGCGGCACGTCCGAGCTTGCGGGCCAGTTAAAGGACCACGTCGCCAAAAAAATCGGCGCGATCTCCCGTCCCGACGACATTCTCTTTTCTGCCGAGCTTCCTAAAACCCGTTCCGGGAAAATCATGCGCCGCCTGCTCCGCGACATCGCTGAAGGCCGCGCATTGGGCGATACCACAACTTTGGCCGACCCCAGCGTCGTCGCCAGCCTGAAAGGAAAGTATGCGGAAGAAGGATAGCACAAACGCTCCATGCCCCAAATCGTCATCCTCGCCGGGCCGAACGGAGCAGGCAAATCCACCCTGGCTGCCCGCTTTGTCCCGTCCGGCGTGCCGTTTCTGAATGCCGACAACATTGCCCGCGCTCTGGCTCCTGCGCCCGGACAAAATGCAGACCTTGCCGCGGGGCGGCTTCTGCTGGCGCGAATGGACGAGGCGGTGCAGGCAAAAATCAGCTTTGCTCTGGAGACCAATTTGGCAAATCGTACCCTAGCAGCACGCATTCCGCGCTGGCAGGAAGCCGGGTACACTGTGTCATTGGTGTTCGTCTGGATACCCAGCGCGGACCTAGCTGTGGAGCGCGTTGCGGCACGAGTTCGCAGCGGCGGCCACGACATCCCGGAAGCGACTATTCGCCGCCGGTACAAGGCAGGCTTGCAGGCATTCTTTGAGGTCTACCAGCCGCTTGTAGATAACTGGCGGCTTTACGATAATTCTGGCCTAGAAGATGCAGCTTTAGTTGCGGAAGGCTGGGTTTGGCAGCAGGAAACATGGAGGCGAATTCAGATGGAGCCTCGCGATGAACGGCAGCAATGAAACTCCCACAGACCCGTTACAAGAACTCTTCAAAGATGGCAAGCGCTTAGACTATCTCGCCAAAGAAGCCGTTCGCGACGCCCTGCGTCAGCACAAGCGTCTCGGCCAGTCGGTCGCCGTCTGGCAGGACGGCAAAGTCGTCACGGTCGCGCCCGAAGACATTCCCGTTGACTTCACCGATGAAAAAGATTGACAAGCGATTGTCAGGAGCAGTGCCATGAATGAACTGATATTTTTAGTCGAAGAAGCCCCAGAAGGCGGCTATACCGCTCGCGCCCTCGGTCAATCCATCTTCACGGAAGCCGACACGCTGGACGAACTGCGCGTCAACATCCGCGAAGTCGTAGAATGTCATTATGACGCAGGCCAGGCTCCCGCTGTGCTGCGCCTGCACCTAGTCCGCGACGAGGTGCTGGCTGCATGAGGCTCCCGCGCGATGTGTCCGGGCAGCAGCTCGCTGACAGTCTCAGCGTATTGGGCTACGCCGTGACGCGCCAGAAAGGTGATCATCTGCGCCTGACCACCCAGCGAAAAGGGGAACACCACATCTCCATTCCACTGCACGACCCGCTCAGGATTGGAACCTTCGCCGGCATCCTGTCTGCTGTTGCCGCCCATTCCGGCCTGACCCGCGACGATCTTCTCGTGCGGCTTAAGCTGTAACCATTCCGGGAAAGGCTTGATCGCCAAGAAGTCCTACGTCAGCACAAGCGTCTCGGCCAGTCGGTCGCCGTCTGGCAGGACGGCAAAGTCG